>JAZDHV010000050.1:0-29301 GCA_043805595.1 Candidatus Woesearchaeota archaeon | reverse complement strand
TCTTGTGCCCAAAAAACACAAGGTGTTTTTTAGGGTGTTAAAAATCTGAAAGATTTTTATACAATTCTAACATTTTGAGCATTTTTCTGATTCCAATATTGGGAATGGCTTTCGGCCACCTGTTAAAAACTGGTGGAAAATTTCTGACATTTTATGATAACAAGAAGTATTGTAATTTGTGAATAAAATATGTTGTTTCTTGATTATTACTCCAATGAACATAGTTGAATTTTTCATCAGAAGAAGGCAATTAAAGCTAAATCTTTTCCAAAGCCTTATCAGCCTCTCTCACACCTATCTTGATCAGCTTCTCTGTCTGTGAGAAGTCAGTTATGTGAAGATGCTCTGGAAGAAGGGGGCTTATCTCGATAAGCTTTTTAATCTTGAATGACATTATTGAGTTCATGATGAGCTGGCGCTTCATCATCTCGCTCACATAATATGACATATTAAGGATTCCCTTGATATCCTTTGATTGCTTGTGATAGCCAAGGTTGACCAATATCACCTGATCACATTTCAATTCCTTGATCTTATCCAATCCAAGATAATTTGAATGCCCTCCATCAATATAATAGCTGTTGTTGATCATGACTGGCTCAAAAAAAGGGGATATTGCACAGCTTGCAACTATCGGATCATGCAGATTTCCCTTATAGAAATAATGGCTTTTTCCATCACTCAAATTTGTGCAGTTGATATATAACGGCCTTGCCAGGTCTTTAAATGATTCTGCCTTAAGATTTTCATCTACTAGCCTTTTTAATCCTCTATTGCTGAATAATGATTCTATCTTATGGAATTTGTAAAATATTCTTCTGTTCAGCGGAAATATCTTTTTCCTGCTGACTCCAATCCAAATCCTCTCAAGATTAAGTATGTTCTCAGAAAAATCCTTGCCGTCAAGAAAAACAGCAGCATTCAGTGCTCCGACACTTGTGCCTATAAAAACATCAGGAATAAGGCATTTGCTCAGAACCTTGAGGACTCCAACCTCAACAGCTCCTTTAGAGCCGCCTCCTGTAAGGACTAAAGCTGTTTTCATAATAAAGCCTTATATCTCAGATTATAAAAATCTTATGATAATAAGTTGTGTTTTCCGCAATCTTTAAATATGCACATATTAATGTATGATATTAATGGAAAGAGTGAAAACATATATTAAAGGCATGGATGAGATATTAGGAGGAGGCCTTAACAAAGGCACAGTTTCTCTGATAGCAGGGGGAGCAGGTTCAGGAAAGTCAGTATTAGCTATGGAATTTGTCTATAATGGGATCATGGAAGACAAGGAGCCAGGAGCTTTCATATCTTTTGAAGAGGAAAAAGCCAATGTATATGCCTGGATGAAAGAATTTGGATGGGATCTGGATGACCTTGAAAAGAAAAAGAAATTTGTCTTCCTTGAGTATACTCCGGAGAAAGTGAAGAAACTATTGGATGAAGGAGGCGGGTTGATATCAACTGCTCTTGAGAAGATAAAGGTCAAAAGGATAGCAATCGACTCAATCACTTCTTTTACATTATTATTCAAGGATGAACTGCAGAGAAGAGAGGCTTTAGTGGATTTATTCAAGCTATTGAGAAGATGGAATGCAACAACAGTTGTGACAGGCGAGTTTGAATCAAATATTGAGGAGCACATCTCAAATGAACTTGAGTTTGAAGTTGACAATATTATCCTTTTATATCATCCAAGGAAAAAGGATTTAAGAGAAAGATCAATAGAAATATTAAAATCAAGAGGAAGCTCTCATATTGAAAAAGTATTTCCTTTCAAGATTGGTGAAAAAGGAATAGAAGTATTAACAAAGGAAAGAATCGATTATTACAGAAGAAAGTAAATCATTAAAGATTTGATCACTGACAATTTAGTCATTTCATCAAGCTTTCTAGAATATCATTTATCTCTTTCTCAGATTTCCTGGCAATGTTTGAATAAGGAATCACTGACAGCAATAGGACGCATAGTCCTGCAATCACAAGGAAATTCAAGGTATTTTGCGGGATCAATTTATTCAGGAATCCTATGATTCCTAACAGAAGGAAAGCAAGGAATAACAATAGGCCCTTGTCAAGTATGAGAATAGCCCTTTCCCTGTTCAGCTTTGACTTTTCAATCTTTAAGGCAATAAACTGCTTTTCAGCATCAGTCAATTTCCTCTGAGGAAATTTTCTGAACACATTGTCTTCTTTATCTTCCCGCATGACTACCTCTTTCCTTTTTTATTGTATATATTGGATTCTATGTATTCTTCTATAAAAATGTTACGGATTTTCTTTAGCATATTCAGTCTTTTATAAACTTGGGGTATACCAACTCGACGATAAACCACACTTTCCGGGGTACACCAACAGTAAGATAAGAATTGGTTTAAATCATCCTGATTAAAGGATCAGGTGAATTTGAACAGGGTCTGGGGCTTTTTGGTGAACCTTGTCACGTTCTTCATCTTAATTGTGTCAATGATCCTGAAATAAGGCATCAGCTCTTTCTCAATTGCCTTAAACCTCTTTTCTCCTGCTGGGGTGAATTTCAGAGTCTTATTATCATATGTTATATACTTCTTTTTTTCAAGTGTCTCGAGATTTTTATAGATTGATCTAGGCTGTTTCTTCTCAATGCCTGCATTTTTTACCAAGCTGATGAAATCAGATTTTGATAAAGCCACTTCAAGGCCTTTGCTCTTGAATCTCCTGTTCATTATCTTATAGTATGCGCCTAAAGCAAATAAGATAAGCTTTGTCTTGATTGTTAGCTTCATAAAGGGGTTATTGTGATGAAAATATAAAAATATTGCTGAAATCTAATAGGGTATATTGTGAACCTTAGCAACAAACTTTAAATAATATCAAATTTTACTTTTTCATATGGATGTAAAAAAAGCGGTTATTTTAGCCGGAGGCTTAGGCGAAAGGCTGAGACCACTTACGCTATCAACACCAAAATCACTGGTGAATGTCCATGGAAGGACATTGATAGAGCATCTTCTGGACTTGTTCAAGAGATATGGGATAAATGACATCTACATATCAGTAGGTTATTTAGGCGAGGAAATAATCAATTATTTTGGAGATGGACGCAAATTTGGAGTCAGGATAACATTTTTCCATGAAAAAGAGAGATTAGGCACTGCAGGGTGCCTGAAATATCTCAAAAAGCATCTGGATGAGACATTTATCTTGACAAATGGTGATGAATTAAAGGAATTAGACCTGAAAGAGATGGAAGAATTGCATAAAAGAAATAATTCGAGAGCAACAATCGCATTATGGGAAGTTGAGGACCCATCTAAATATGGCGTAGCTGACCTTGATGGAGAGAGGATAGCAAAATTTGTTGAAAAACCCAAGAAAGAAGAGGCTCCATCAAATTTTATAAGTTCAGGACTTTATATACTGGATCCAGAAGTTGTAGACATGGTAAAACCAGGATATTGCATGTTTGAGACCGACATATTTCCAAGGATTGCTGAAGCATCCAAATTATACGGCTATAAGTTTAAAGGGCAATGGTTTGACACTGGAAATATAGAAAGGCTTGAAAAAGCAAGAAAAGAGTGGAAGGATCTGAAATAAAATGACAGTCCTATGCGACAAGGATATAAGAAAATATCTGGAAGAAGGGAGATTAATAATCAAAGGTTTTGACAGAACAAAGATTGATCCATGCTCAGTGGACTTAAAGCTTGGAAACACATTCAAGATATTCAAGCATAATGAAATTTCGCATATTGACATCAAAAAGGGATTAAGCGAAGAGTTTATGGAAAAAGTGGAGAAGCGGGATGAACAGCAGTTCATTGTGCATCCTGGAGAGCTGATACTTGCACATACAAAAGAGACAGTAAAATTGCCTGCTGATATTGTTGGCACTCTTGATGGAAGGTCTTCATTAGGAAGGATAGGATTAGTAATCCATTCAACAGCAAATTCAATTGATCCAGGGTTTGAAGGCCATATAACACTTGAGATAAGCAATATTGCAAAGGTTCCAGTGATATTATATCCAGGAATGAGAGTGTGCAGGCTGGCATTCACCAAATTATCTGATGCCTGCGAGACCCCTTATAATATGAGGAAGAAATCAAAATATGCTTCTCAGATAGGTCCAGAGGTCTCTAAGATCTCAATGGACGGGCAGGATAGGCTGGTTTGATCTAACACTTTCTCAGCTTCCCCAATAGCTCTTTTTTCTTTAGCCTGAACTCTCTTGGATTCAAATCAAGATAATTTATTTCTGTAAATGTATTGATAATATTTTTCAACCTATCATAATAATTCTCAATTTTATACCTCTTTATTAATTTAATATACTCCTTGAAATTAATTTCAATGCGGCAAAGAAGAGTCATTATGTCAACCCTGTCTTTCTGGCCTTTTACTGAATGTTCCCTGTCAGATTCTGCTCCCTGCTTTAGGATTAACAATATTTCAGGCTTTACAACCTCGATGTTTTGAATTATGGTTGTGTGATTCCTGATTTCATCAACTGGAATGGAGAGTCTTGAATAAAACGGAACATAAACATCAATGTCTATCTCCTCTATTTTTATCTCATATTTTCTTAAATTATCATTTTTTACTATATCATGCTCTTTTTTCAATACGTTAAGATCATTAAATTCTTTTATCACAATATCAATGTCTTTTGATTTGTGAATGTTAGTCCATAAGTAGGCAGCCCAGCCTCCGATCAGAATAAAATCAAACTTGGCTTTTTTCAGGTCCTTAAGTATTTTCCAGCTTTTTTCTGTAAGAGCGCTATTCCAGAATTCCATTTAAATGCACCTCTAAGGCCTTAAGAAAATCTTTTGCATACCATTCTTTCATATTCCAAAGGTCGACAAACATCTGGGCAAGGGTTATTTTTTTCATGTTTTTATCTTTTTTTAGTACAAAAAGATTTGGTGCATTGCTGTTTTGCGGAAATCTTTTTTCAATCTCTTTAATATCGTCAGAGTATACGTAAACTTCTGAATAATCTGCAGGCACATCTTTAAAAAAAAATTTATATGCTGAGCAGGCTGTATAAACAATGCCTGAAGGCATTTCTGACTCAATCTTTCTCACTGGCTTATCCACTCTTATTTTGTAGATAATGTCTTTTTCTAGGTTTCTGATAGAGGCCCAATAAAAGAGAATTTTCTTGCTGTCTATTATATCAAAGCCTCTTTTCTTAACTGATATGGCATTCATCCTTTTTAATGGTTTAAGTGCGAGATTTACAACGCTTAATGAGACATTTAAGCCGGAGGCTAGCTCAGATTGGGTTAATGTTCGCTTCTTATTTTCCACGCTCTGGAAAAGTATCTCCCTATATATCTCTTCTGTCCTTCTCATATTTCTAAATAATAATATTTTATTTATAAATCTTTCTATTTTTTTAGAAATATATCTAAAATGACTTTATCAAATATAGAAAAGAATTATGGATTATCAGAGATAAAATATGATTATATGCAAAGAATATAATTATTTGCCAATCAAAAGTTTTTTAAACTACCAGCAAAAACTTCTAACTATAATGGCAAAATACAAGATATCAGTGAACAAGGAGAAATGCATAGGGTGCGGTGCATGCACATCTGTCAGTGATAATTTTAAATTGGATGAAAGTGAGGACACTCCAAAAGCACATCCAGTCAAGGCAGAAGTGGACAAGATAGACAAGGAAAAAGAGGCAGAAGAGATCTGCCCAGTTGATGCAATTAAGGTTGAGGAGATAGAATAAATGATTCTATTGTCTTTTTAATTTTTCAGAAATTTGCTTTGTTGATATTCCAAATCCAGAATTAAATAATAGTGATTCATATATCCATAATTTAATGCCTTTTGGTATGCAAGGAGCAGTAAAATGTCAGAATTTTCCATCCAGTCTATGACTGGTGGTTCTTTAGATCTTTTGTTTTTTCAATTCTTTTCAGCAGTTTTCCATAAGGAATTGAACAATTCCTTATAACTACCAGCCATGCCTTTGCTTATTATAAGAACTGCAAAAAAGGGTTTTGTTTCATACGATACCTGAATAACTTTATCATTGTAGATAAAAAAATCCACTGCAGAAATATACGATCCTTTTGAAATAAATCTTCCAGTACCAAAATACTCTTTTAAGTAAATTTTTTGTTTTCTTACTTTTGGATCCCACAAACACTTAGCCTTTATATTAAATTTTCTTTTCTTTTTTTGATAAATATACCAATATGGGCCTAAAACATCTTTTAGCTTTCCAGATGCAAAAGCAAAGTATTCTCCGTTTGGGTTTAATTCTGCCAGCATGTTTTCTAAAAGAGTTCTGTATCCTTTGAAACCCTGGTAAATGACTGCTTCCTGCCTTTCACCAGCTGATTCCTTTTTAATCGTATTGAGTTCTGGAAGAATTGATATAATCTCTTCTTTTTCAAGATCCAATTTTCTTTTTTTGTCTTCAATGAAGTCAAGCAATCTTTCTGGTTTTGCAGCCTGAAAATATTTTTTATTAGTCTTCTTGACATGGCTCACAAGTCCTTTATTTTCAAGTCTTTCAAGGCTTTCATAGACTTTTGAACTGTTTATGCCAATTGATTTTATCAAAGGGCCTGAGGTTGATTCTTCTTTTTCCAATATTGCGAGATAAACTTTAATCTCATTTTTTGTTAGCCCTGCTTTTTCAAGTATTTCTATGTTCATTTTTATTTGAAAAGCGGCTTAGACATATAAATCTTTCCCCCTTTAAGGGAAAGTGATTGTTAATATAATAAATAGTTACTACTATTAAATAATCAAAATGATAAAATTGCCAATTGAGCATGGTGGGCATATTTACTGGAGAATTGAAATTCTCAGGTGTGAGAAATGAAAATAACAAATTTAACAACATTTGATATTATTAAATATGAAATATTAGAAAGAGAAGGAAATGTGTATCTTAAAAGGGATTGGATTGGTCTTATTCCTTTACATTATTCAATAAGGCAAGGAGAAATATTAGTTGCCAACACAATTAAGGCTCTTATGAAACAAGGGATTGCAATATCAGATATTCAGACAGTAAGAAGTGGATGTATTGATAAAATTCATGAAGACGGAAATGTTGATACTGAAACATATTACCAATTACCTGAAGTTACAATCCAGGATGAACCTGAGATTGCATCAAGAAGATTAAGAGAGAGTCTTGATAACAGTGGTGCTTTGGAGGGAGCTACAGCTGTAATGCTGTCAGGAGGAATGGATAGTACAATAGCGGCATATCTTGCAAAAAAATTTAATCCTGATATTGAATGTTATTGTTTGTCAACAAAAAAAGGAGATTCTGATAATCTAGATCAACCTTATGCAAGGCAAGTTGCCCAATTACTTGGCTTACCTTTAATTGAACTGACTATACATGATTCTGTAATCTTGGAAGTTCTTGATCAAGTTGTTTTTGCTTGTGAAGATTATAGGGATTATAATGTGTTTAGTGCGGTTGGTGCATTTATTCTTGGAAAGAGAATTCTTCAGGATGGACATAGAAAAATCATTTGTGGAGAAGGACCTGATGAAATATTTGGATCTTATGAACCTTGGGGGAGTCATTCTACTATAGCTGATGAAGCAAGGAAACCTGAAATGAGGAGAAAGTTTGTCAAAAGATTAGAATGGAATTTATCAAGAGGGACTAAGGTTTTTGAATTTATTAGTCCCGATATATCTCTTGTTTCACCCTATTTAACTAGGGAATTTGTAGAATATGGAGTCAATCTTGCCCCTGAAACTGTTAATATCCATAAACATAGGAAAGGGATTTTAGCAGATGCCTTTGCAAATGTCTTACCAATTGATATGCTTCTTAGAGGCAAGGTAAGATTTCAGGATGGAAGCGGAGTTACTCAAGTATTAAAAGAAAATGGGGTTGATAATCAATATTTGAAAAGAGTCTTTGACAGACACTTTAGGTAATTAATTATCTGCTTTTTCCTACTCCAACTCTTTTGCAGTGAGTGTATATTGGGCACTTAGAACACCAAGGAGAAACAGGAGTGCAGATGTTCTGTCCCCACATGACGAGAAGGTCATTGTAGATTATCCAGTGCTTTTTTGGCAATATTTTTCTCAATGTGAACTCTGTTTCATGCGGATTCTTAGTCTTAAGAAGACCAAGTCTGTTTGAGATCCTATGGACATGCACATCAACACAGATACCTAATCTGCCATGACCTAAAGTCATCACTAAATTGGCAGTCTTCCTTCCGACACCATGAAGTTTTAGTAATTCATCGATTTCATCTGGAACTTTTGAATTGTAATCTTTTATCAGGACCCTGGATATGTCTTTGATTCTCTTTGCTTTGGTCTTATAAAAGCCGACTGGATAGATTGCTTTTTCAATTGTTTTTATTGGAAGTTTAGAAAGCTGTTCAGGAGTTTTTGCAATCTTATTTAGTCTTTGAAAAGCCTTTATTGTTGTCTGGTCTTTTGTCCTAAGGCTGAGAATGCATGAGATGAGAACATTAAATGGCTTGTTCTTAGTCTTATCCCAAGAGACCATTGTGACAGATGGATTCTTCAGCTTTTTGGTCTCTTTTTTTAGGATTTTTATTATGGTATCAATCTCTATAATCTTCTTATTTTTACATTTTTCTCTCCTTTTTTCTCTTTTTTTATTATCCATCTTCCACTTTAAAAGAACCGCCGGATCGTATCTGGTTTGCATTGTCTGGCTGACTTATTTTTTTAATTTTTTACTATTTTTTATGGAATTATTTACTAAATGTTTATTTTATTAGGGAACGAATTCAATTGCTATTTGAGCTGAATGAATTCGGTTTTTTATTCCTTTCACTTAAACACTTCACCAGTCTCCATTGACCAGAACAACAAATCAAGTTCATCCATTGGGATATTTATTCTTTTACTGAATTTTTTGAATTGCTCCTCGATTTTGAGATAGTGTTTTTTTGTCATTGTCTTTGGAATCTCATCTATTGCTCTGTATCTTTTCAGATTCTTAAGGATATGGCGGTCGAGGATAGCAAGGTTCTTGTGGCCAGTATTCCTCAAATAATGAGAGGCTTCTTTCATGCCCATGCCTTTCACATTATTGACAAGATATTCTCTTTTTTTTATTGAGGAGAACTTGTCTGAAGAAAGGATGTCACATAATATATTGTAATTGTTTTTCATCTCTTTCAAATAATTGGATTTGTTTCTGTAGAACCTTGTCTTTTGTTTAAGGATCTGTTTAATATTGTCAGATTTGATATTTCTTTTGAGAAAGTCTTTTTCTTTTAGAGTAGAGACTGCAAGATCACATTTTTTTGCATTTGACTGAGGGGTGAGAATGCAGAAGCAGAGCTCATAAAACAATTGGTTGCCATTGATTCTTGAGAATTCATCTAATCTAGACTTGATTATCTTCTTTTTCCTGCCATACTCTTTTTTCAGGTTTTTTAGCATGATATCATTAAAAGAATGTGATTGTTTATAAATACTTTATTTAATTATAAAAAATATTTTATAGAAAAGTGATAATTCGAACATCAATTTCAATTAGTCAAAGAAAACATTTTTATATATTGGAATTGCTATTTATCATATGGAGATAAAAGTCACTAAGCAAATGATTTTCAATATCATCATAGCAGTGATTCTTGCAGGATTCATCACTTTTTCCCTGCTGTATTCAAATTCCATGAAAAAAGATTTTGAATCGAGAAATCAGGCTCTGCAAAATGAGATAACAGAGACCAGATCTGCATTAAATGATATCATGATAAACCTGACAACAGAAGTTGTTGAGCAAAAGATTTTGTTCAATTCAATGATATCATCATTGCAGGAAGAGGATAAGAAAAATCTGGACACATTAAAAGAGCTGATAGACAATCTTGAGCAGCAAAGCAATCTTCAATTATCTGAGCTAAAAGATGACATAACAAACATCCAGGTCAGCAGTGCTGATTTCACTGCAATCATACCAGATGTGATTGGATCGATTGTGAGTGTTCTGACAAATGTAGGGCAGGGATCTGGAGCATTCATCAGGGATGGAGGATATATTGTGACAAATTACCATGTCATCAAGGATGCATCAAGTGTCAGGGTTTATACATATAATGAGAAGACATATAATGCAATTGTTGTGGGAGCTGAGGTTTCAAGTGACATTGCAGTCCTGAAGATAGACAAGGACTTTGACCATCTTGATTTTGGGGACTCAGACGACCTTCAGGCAGGACAGAAAGTCATTGCTTTAGGAAATCCAAGAGGCCTTGACTTTACTGTCACAGAAGGGATAATAAGCTCGCCTTCAAGGGATATCGGAGGGCAGACATTCATACAGATAGATGTTCCGATCAATCCAGGCAATTCAGGAGGGCCTTTAGTCAATCTGCATAAAGAGATTGTAGGCATCAATAATTTCAAGATAGGAGGCGGATTTGAGTCATTAGGGTTTGCAATTCCATCAAATAAGGTTGATGAAGTGGTTGATGAGATAATCCGCAGGTATGAGGAATTATTGGCTTCTCAAGGGACATGAGATTTTGGCTTTATAATGGATCTAATAAATATCATCATTTGTTACTACTTATAAATTACGATAATACCAAAAGATTTATATACTTTAAAACATCCTGAATTCATATAGAGAGGTATTAAAAATGGCAGAAACAGCATTAAGACAAATGAAAAGACCAAGATTAGAAGTTAGACCAAGTGCAAAAGTGTTAACAGATGAAATAACATCTTTATTTGATAATAAACAATCAGTATCAGGAGAGGGAGTATTTTCTGAATATGCACACAGATATGTTTCTATTGAAAATGATCCAGATTATAATAATGGAGTTCCATTTAATTTCAGGGCTGGCTCATTTTTGGCAATGGTATCTGCATTGATGAATGGATGCAAACCAATAGGGAATCAAAGATATCTAAGCAATGACAGTATTGCTCTTGAAGATGTGGAAATAGACAGGCATCATGTGCTATTTGGCAAAAGCGATGCTTATAGGGCAGTATTGCCTGAACATGTTGATAGAAGCATTGAAGCACTTGATCAGATTGCAAAATCATATGAAATAAGACTAGAATCACATCTTGGAACAAACCCATATGAATTAGGACCACAAGGATAATAAAATTATTTAAATCTCTAATTTCTTATTTTTATTCTAAATTCTGGGAAAACATTATAAATAGGAATCTTTTCAGTCCAAATATGGGGGATGTGAAATCAGGTATTTCTAATAAAGGGAAAGAGATGCATTATTCTGTCAGCGCTGTAATTAAGAAAAACGGAAAATATCTTCTGATAGACAGGGCAATCCCTCCATATGGATTTGCAGGGATTGCAGGACATATTGACATAGGAGAAGAGCCAGAGCAGGCACTGGAAAGGGAGATAAAAGAAGAGAGCGGACTGGATCTTGTGAGCTGCAGTCTGATATCTGAAGAAGAGATTGACGGCAACTGGTGCAATATGGGAATAAAGGTGCATCATCATTATCTGTTCCAATGTGAAGTGAAAGGTGTGTTTAAGGAGAATCCAAGAGAAGTGAAATCAATAGGATGGTTTACAAAGGAAGAGATTAAAAAGATTAAATTAGAGCCAGTCTGGAAATATTTCTTTGAAAAATTGAGGATTGTCCAATAAAACTCCACTTCGGTTAGCACTTAGAGATCATTAAGATCATTTAACTGTGATCATACCTGCAAATTCTTCCCTTTCATCAGGATCTTCAAGAAATTGATCCAATACAATAAAATCACCCTCATGATCATAGGTGTGGCTGAAATTATCTGAATAAAGAAGGCTTCTGCTCTTGAACACAGTCCTTTTCCCTTCATCATTGATGTCAAAACCAAGGACTACATGGAATGGCTGTTTTAGATCATCACTGACCCAGACAACAGTATCACCCTTGCCTATCTCTAATTCAGATGGATCAAATCCGTATTTTAATATCTTAATCTTATGAGTGACAGAATCAAGAACAATAATATCATCTGATTGGTTTTCTTTTGGCTGATTATTACTTTCTGCATCATTGCCTAAGATATTGTCTGCTCTTGTACTCTCATTTTCCATTAATTCGATTATCAATGATGTAGGAGTCTCTGCAGAATCTTGAGATTGTTCAAAAGATTGTTCAATTGAGCATGAAGATATCAGAAATATTGAAAAGAGTGCTACAAATGTGATAATACCAAATTTAACCCCCATAATCATAACTTATCTTTTTTATATATAAAAATTTAGGTTCTTGGAAAGATAATAATGGCATGGTAAGGATTTTAGGACAGAGACTTTTTAGCGGGCCTCACTTAGCGATAAGTTTAAATATTTTCAATCTAATAATACACAAATGCATGCCTTAAAAAGAGTATATATCCAATTCTTTGCCTTTCTTGTATTATTAATAGTTTTTGTTGCATTTAAAGGATCTGTGACAGGAAATGTAGTGCTAGAAATAGGGGACAGGACAATAAACCTATTTAACACAATTGTCGGAGCCTTGACAATGGTTTTAGTTGTGATGGTGCTTATTTTAGCATATAAGCCAGTATATCAGAATAATATTAATGGAGAAATAAGAAGACACAAGATACATGAGGCAGTTGATATACAGGATTTGCAAAATTTTATATCAACAGCAAAAGGAAAAGGGTATTCAAATGAAGAGATAATAGATGGACTTAAGGATCACAATTGGGGAGATGACCTTATAGAAAGGGCGTTTATGAGGATTGAGTGATTTTTTCTAATTGTCTTTTTTATCTTTTTTTGAAACCATGAACATTGTTTTTTTGTATTCTGAATACCTTTTTTTAAATATGCCAGAAATATGCCACTGGTCTATATGACCAGTGGACAATAGTCCACAATCCATTTTTGGAAGTTGGTATATTTCTGAGCATGCTCAAAGTCGGCAGGGTGAGCGAAGCGAACATGCCACTCATCTATTGACTGATGGTCCCTGCAGACTTTTACATTCTTTAGGTTCAGGATTGAAATCATATTTTTATTGGGCTTTCTTTTTTTTAAATATATAAATTAAGAAGATTAAACCGCAAATGAACATCACAATATTGATTATCTGGCCTAAAGTAAGGCCAAGCCAAAGATATCCTATCTGAGGATCAGGAGATCTGGCAAATTCGATGAAAAACCTGAGAGTCGAGTAAATAATGACAAACAATCCAAATATTGTCCCTTTTGGAAACTTCCTGTCTTTTACATTCCAAAGGACAATGAAAATAAAAAGGTTTTTTAAAGATTCATACAGTTGAGAAGGATGCCTGTAAACCAATTCTCCTAATGAATTTGTCTCATTGTTGAAATTCACTCCCCATGGCAGGTTAGTGATTGTGCCAACTAATTCTGAATTTAAGAAATTGGCAAGTCTGCCAAATACCAAGGCAAGTGCAGCGGGGATCACAGCCATGTCAGCAATGTCAAGAGGATCAATTTTCTTGATCTTTGACATAATATAGCCTACAATGATTCCACCTAAAAGACCTCCATGAAAGCTTAAGCCACCTTCCCAGATATAAAAAACCTTGATTGGATTTGAGAAATAATATGGGAAATTATACACAAGGCAATAAAATATCCTGGATATGACAAGGGCTCCGATGACTGAATATATTATCAGGTCAGACAGGTCCTCCTTATCCACATTTGGAATCCTCTTTTTGGCAAGATACAGCATGATAAAATAAATAAGAAGAACTCCGATGACTATAAAAAGGCCATAATACCTGATCTGAAATGGCCCAAGCTTTAGTAGTATAGGATTAATATTGTGGATAAACATCTTATTTTTCTCTCACTAACCTGTAAAAGTATAATCTGTTGAAAATGATTATAAAAAACATGAAAACAAATGTCAGGAAAATGAAAACTGTCTGATAAGCAATATATATGCTTCCAAACTGATTGTTTTTGAAAATGACAATATTCAGCAAAAAAGTGACAGCAAAAAAGAAAACTGAATAAATCAAGATAAATATGATATCTATCAAATACAGGAAAGAATAGCCTAAAATCTTTTTACCGAGCAAGGAAAATCCTTTCTTAAGAACACTTGATACCTTAATGTCTTTTTCAGAATCAAATAATAAAATCTGAGCCATATTCATATAAGGATAAAACAAAAAAATGAATGGGAACAGGATGATTATGCCAAAAAAGCCAATGAGATTTGTCTGGACATATGAAAAAGCAAACCACTGGACAATAAAATAAAAGATAATGGATAAAACTATGATTATTGAGTTCAGGAAATAGAATCTTTTCAGCAGATTGAAATCAAACTTCTTTTTTTCATAAAAAGACCTTATGATATGAAGAATGATATACTTGGTGAATGAGTAAAATAAAAGGATTAAAAGAGCATATATGATTATTACTATGGAAGAAATCCAAAGAATAACCTTTACCTGAATCATATTTGAGATAATCTCATTGAAAGGGAGCAGAAGATTCCATATAAAGTTAAAGCCTGCCCAAAGCAGGAAGAAAATTATATCAAATGCAATCATCAGCAATATCATCAGATGGTGCTTTCTAAACTTTTTTAAAGTTTCAAGAGCCCTATTGATACTTTTTAATTTTATTTTTATCCCCCTTTTTGACAATTTAATGAATTAACCTTTATTTTATTTATTTTGTATATAAATATGTCGGAATTGAGAAAGTATTGGGTAGAATTAATGTTGGCAGAGTTAATTATATTATTTAATATTTTTAATTTCTTTAAATTTTTAGGAATTCGATGTGGATGTATTTCGAATCGAATTCTGAATCGATTAGAATTCTGATTGATTATTTTTGATCAGTTCATGTTCTTGATTATCTCATCACCAAATTCAGAACACTTCAAAAGTTTGGCCCCTTCCATCTGCCTCTCTAAGTCATAAGTGACAGTCTTGAGCTCGAAGGATTTTTCCATTCCCTTTATTATAAGTTCAGCTGCCTTATTCCATCCCATAAGTTCAAGCATCATCACACCTGATAGTATTAATGAAGAAGGATTCACCTTGTCCATTCCTTTATATTTTGGAGCAGTACCATGAGTTGCTTCAAAGATTGCAATTCCATCTCCAACATTTGCTCCAGGAGCAATGCCTAATCCGCCGACTTGAGCTGCCATTGCATCAGACAGATAATCACCATTAAGGTTCATTGTGGCAATTACAGAATATTCTTTTGGCCTTAAAAGAGCCTGCTGAAACATAGAGTCAGCAATCCTGTCATTGACTAATATCTTGCCCTTTGGAATATCTGCATTGGCATTAAGGCCAGTTTCAAATATGATCTTGTCGCTGTATTCTTTTCTTAACAATTCAAATCCCCAATCCTTGAAAGCGCCTTCTGTAAACTTCATGATATTTCCCTTATGGACCAAAGTAAGGACTTTCTTGTCTTTAGCAATTGCATATTCAACTGCAGCCTTTACAAGGCGTTTTGATCCAAATGGGGATATTGGCTTGATTCCTATTCCTGAATCATCCCTAATATTTTTTCCTTTTGACTGAATCAGATTGATGATGTCTTTTGCATCATCTGATCCTGACGGATATTCAATCCCAGCATATACATCCTCTGTGTTTTCCCTGAAAACAATAAAATCAACATCTTCTGGATGCTTTACAGGAGAAGGAATGCCTTTGAAATATCTAACTGGCCTTATGCATGAGTAAAGGTCAAACATCTGCCTGAGAGTAACATTTAAAGACCTGAATCCTCCACCAATTGGTGTAGTGAGAGGACCTTTCAATGCAATCTTAAGCTCTTTGATCTTATCAAGAGATTCTTCTGGAAGCAATTCCATGCCAAGGGCTTGAGCTTTTTCTCCGACAATAATCTCTGTCCATGTGATGCTTCTTTTTCCAGAGTATGCTTTGGTGATAGCTGCATCAATCACTTTAAGCGCAACAGGAGTTATATCTGAGCCAATCCCATCCCCTTCTATGTATCCGATTTCCACATTATCCGGAATTATCCATTTATTTCCCTGAAAATCAGCTTTTTCTGGCATTATAAGTGTATAAATAAAAAAGATATATAAAGATATTCCCTTTTATGATAGAAATGCAATGAAAATGACAGAACAAGAAAAAAACCTGAAAGAAGCAAAATACTATAAAAAGGATTTTAAAGGGAATAAGAAGACTGTCCAATGTGTCCTATGCCCATATTGCTGTGTGATTCCTGAAGGTGGAATTGGAAACTGCCATGCCAGGAAAAATATTGAAGGAAAACTCTATTCATTAGTCTATGGAAAAGCAGTTGCTGCATCAATTGATCCAATTGAGAAAAAGCCATTATTCCATTTTCTGCCAAGCACAGGAGTCTATAGTGTAGGGACAATCGGATGCAATCTCCATTGCCTTCACTGCCAGAACTTTAATACATCCCAAGCATTAAAAGGGACTTATAATGAATTTGATCTAAGTCCTGAGAAAATTGTTAAGGAAGCAATTGCTAATGATTGTGCCAGCATTGCAGCAACATACAATGAACCTACAATATTTTTTGAATATATGATTGACATATTCAAATTAGCCAAGAAAAAAGGGCTGAAGACAGTGATGGTCACAAACGGCTACATGAACAAAGAGCCTGCAGAAGAATTAGCACCTTATCTGGATGGATTGAACATTGACTTGAAGGCATTCAATGATAAATTCTATAAAGAGATCAGCGGAGGGGCGAAATTACAGCCTGTACTTGATATGATAAAGTTCTGGCATGGCAAGAAGAAATGGGTTGAGCTCACAACCTTGATCATCCCAACATTGAATGATGATCTAGTGGAGATTGAGAAGATGTGCAGATGGATCATTGAAAATGTAGGAGATGAAATGCCACTGCATTTCACTGCATTCTATCCAACCTATAAATTGATAGATAAAAAGCCAACTTCTGAAAAGATATTGGTAAGGGCTTTTGAAATTGCAAAAAAATCTGGAATAAAATATGTCTATGTAGGCAATATCTATGCAGGAGACAAGGAGCACACTTTCTGCCCAAAATGTGGCAAGGTTGTTGTGAAAAGAATTGCTTATAATATCATGGAGATCAATATCAAAAAAGGAAAATGCTCTTTTTGCAAAGAATCCATACCTGGTGTCTGGAGTTTGACAAAATTTAAAAATTAGCTTGATTTCTTTGATATATCAAGATGTTTTTAGAAAACAATTATCTCAGGCAGTTTTATGAGAATTATTCTGATAAACTAAGCAGGATGAAGGAAAATCTCAAAAGACCTCTCACTCTGTCAGAGAAAATCATTTTCTCCCATATAAGACATATCCCTGAAAATATTGAAAAAGGCAGGACAGAAGTATCATTAAAGGTTGACAGGGTAGCAATGCAGGATGCAACTGCACAGATGGCAATATTGCAGTTCATGCTGACAGGAAGAGAGAAAGTTGCAGTACCTACGACAATCCATTGCGATCATCTGATCCAGGCGCATAAAGGATCTTCACAAGACCTTAATGCAGCGATCAAGGAGAATCAGGAAGTCTATGATTTCCTGAAGAGCGCCTCTAATAAATATGGCATCGGATTCTGGAATCCAGGATCAGGAATAATCCACCAGGTCGTTTTTGAGAACTATGCCATACCAGGCGCATTGATGATAGGCACAGATTCACACACCCCAAATGCAGGAGGACTGTGCATGATATCAATAGGTGTAGGCGGAGCTGATGCTGTTGATGCAATGGCTGGTGAGAATTGGAACATTGCAATGCCAAAGATCATAGGTATTAAGCTCACTGGAAAACTTGATGGATGGACTGCTCCAAAAGATGTGATACTAAAAGTTGCAGAGCTATTGACTGTAAAAGGAGGGACTGGCTTTATTCTTGAATATTTTGGCGAAGGCATCAGCTCTATATCTGCAACTGGAAGAGGGACAATAACCAATATGGGAGCTGAGATCGGCGCAACAACATCTATATTTCCTTTTGACAAAAAGACAGCTGAGTACCTGAAATCAACCTATAGGGCGGATGTCTCTGATTATTCAGATAAGATCAAGCAAGACCTTCAGCCTGACAAAGAGATTCTTGAAGATCCTGAAAAATATTTTGACAAGGTCATTGAGATAAGCCTGTCAGAGCTAAAGCCGATGATAAATGGTCCTCACTCTCCTGACCTTGCGCATCAATTATCAGATGTAGGGGAGAGCGCGAAAAACAATGGCTGGCCTGTCAGACTGTCATATGCATTGATAGGAAGCTGCACAAATTCTTCCTATGAAGACATGCAGAGAGCTGCTTCAATCGCAAGACAAGCTGCTGAAAAAGGTGCAAGAGTAAAATGCGGTTTTATGATAACTCCAGGTTCTGAGCAGATCTACAGGACTATAGAAAGGGATGGTCTCCTTGAAGTGTTTGAAGGCATTGGGGGAATTGTCCTTGCAAATGCCTGCGGCCCCTGTATAGGACAGTGGAAAAGAGACGATATCAAATTAGGTGACAAGAACTCCATAATATCTTCCTACAACAGGAATTTCAAAAAAAGGAATGATTCAAATCCTGAAACTCATGCATTTGTCGCAAGCCCAGAGATTGTAACAGCATATGCTTTGGCAGGGGGACTTGATTTCAATCCTCTGACAGATTTTCTAGAGACTCAATCTGGAGAAAGATTCAGGCTTGAACTGCCATCAGCCACTGGCTTGCCATCAAAAGGCTTTGTCTTTGACACTACTGGCTATGATAAACCAACTGGATCTGGCAATGTCATAATAAATCCTGATAGTGAAAGGCTCGCGTTTCTCAAGCCATTTGGACCCTGGAATAAAGAAAAGGATTTCAAGGATTTGCTTGTCCTAGTAAAGGCAAAAGGAAAATGCACAACTGACCATGTCAGCCCTGCAGGAAAATGGCTGAGATTCAGAGGCCATCTTGATAAGATATCTGATAATCTTTACAGCGGAGCAGTCAATGCATTCACAGATGAGGCAGGGACTGGAAAGAATATCATGACAGGTGAGCAAGGGATAGAATTCAGCAGGATCTCAAGGCATTACAACGATCATGGCAGAGGATGGATAGCAGTAGGCGATTCAAATTATGGTGAAGGATCCAGCAGAGAGCATGCTGCAATGGAGCCAAGACATCTTGGATGCAGGGCGATAATCGCAAAGAGTTTTGCAAGAATAGCTGAAACAAATCTGAAAAAGCAGGGTCTATTGCCCCTATGGTTTGACAAAGAAGAGGATTATGATAAGATCAGGGAAGATGATCTGATTTCGATAAATTATGTCAATATCCAGGTTGGTAAACAAGTCATTGTCGGGATTAGACATTCAGATGGAACTAATGAAGATATCAAGACCAATCATACTTATTCTGAAGAGCAGATCAAATGGTTTGACGCTGGATCAGCACTGGATGAGATAAGGAAGAGAAATGAAGAGAATGAACATTAGAAACCCTTTTTCTTCTGTAAATATCTTATCAATTCAGCAGAAATGAATGGCTTGCCTTTAATCAGGACATATCTGAAAGGGAAGATCACTGATTCCCCTTTTTTCAGGCTGATTTCAATCTTTTCCTGAAATGGAATTGTCTTCAGGGTTTTTCCTTCTTTGATGAGTTTTGCGACTAAAACAGCATTATCTGTCGAGAACTGCTTTTTTCCGAGGTTTCTTTTTTCACATCTGACCATTTCTGATAATTTTTTAGTCCTTTTTTTCCTTGGGAAATCGCCGAGGATTCCGCCAAAAATGAGGCATTTGAATTTTTTGCAGTCATCAGGAGATAATTCATCTTTAGCTGACTGATCAAGAAGGCAGGCATTCTCAATTTTTAGACCAGATTGAACAGAGGAAATGCTTTTATTGAACACTTTGCCATAATCTGATAATTTTTTAGTGTCAGATCTTTTGATGTTTGTGAAAATCAGATTGTTTTTGCCGACAGCTTTTGAGATGTGCTTGTATTCAATAATACACCATCTGAAAAGCTTGGGCTCCATATGTTCGATTATGTATCTCATTTTTTAGAATGCATAATAAGATGAGTTCTTAAATGCCAAGTAGGCTAAAAATGCAAATATAGCGAGAAGGATCAAACCGCTGATGACCTGATATTTTTTTAACATGGAATAATAATTCTGGGTATTTGATCTGTTCAATATCCCGAACAAAGATAATGAAGCAATAAATCCTATCATATAAACAGCACTAATAAATATTCCAAAATATATTTCAGAAAAAGTTGCCATAAATCCAATGATTCCAATAAAATTGAAGATTGAGAATGCAAGGATAAAGACTGAATCCAATAATCCAATGAAGATGATGTGCATATCATGGAATAAAATCTCTGGAAAGTTAAGGTTTAATTTAAAAACTCCTAAGAGCAATAAGGCTGATAAGAGTGTCATAATAGCCAGAAAAATGTATATGACTGCTGTGATCCTGTATGCCAGGAAATCAATGATTGAATAAATTATGCCTCCAAATATTATGGCTGTAATAAGCAATCCAAAAGAATATCCAGTAAAATTAAAAAAGCTTTTGCCTGATTTCCTGACAATATCAGGCATGATAGGATAGCTTTTTCCAAAAAAGCTCAAAAAGCCAAGGATAAATGCAGTAATCAGCTGGATATACATTTTATAATTGGGAAAAAATCATTTTTTCCCATATGCCTTTAAAATCTCCAAAGGGATGCCCAATACTATTGTATTGCTCTGGTCAGAGCTTATGTCGTTAAGGGTCTGAAGAGTCCTTAGATGAAGGGCACCTTCTGCAGCTGACAATATCTTTGCTGCTTTAGCCATGTTGGAAGCAGCAATGACTTCTCCCTCTGCTTTGATGATTGTGGATCTCTTTTCTCTCTCTGCCTCTGCCTGCTTTCCCATGACTCTCTGCATGTCTTTTGGAAGCTCAATATGCTTTAATTCGACAGCATCAACCTTGATTCCCCAAGGATCAGTAGCCTTGTCAATTATCAGCCTTATCTTTCGCGAGATTGCATCCCTATTAACTAAAAGCTCGTCAAGAGAGACTTCTCCAACAGTATCTCTCATTGTTGTCTGTGCCAGCTGTGACACTGCATAACTATAATTTTCAACCTCTAAAACTGCTTTGGAAGAATCTGAAATCTTATAGAACAGGACTGCATTGACCAGAATGCTGACATTATCTTTTGTGATAGCGTCTTGGTCAGGTACGTCAACTACTTTCACTCTTAAGTCAATCCTTTGCCATGCCTGGATGATAGGAATGACTATTCTCAAACCTGGATTCATTATACCAGTGTATTTTCCTAATGTAAACCTGACTCCTCTTTCATATTCATTAACTACCTTTAATCCTGAAAGAATAAAGAGTACCACTATTCCTATAAGAACTCCTAATGCATTTAATCCAAACACCATTTAAATCCCCCCTTGATATGTTATTGATATGTTATTCTTCTAAATTATCATCTTTACTTAATAAATTTTTGGTTTTTGTTGTTGATAATTGTTAATGTAATGGCTTTTTCCAAAACCTTAATATACTGAATTCTAACTTAATATCCAATATGAATTTCCAGGACTTGGTCAGGATAGAGAAGTATGACACTTATCTAGACCATGCTTTCAGAAAAGCAAAATTAAAAGTGGAACAGGTCAAAGAGGAGAAGCTAAAAGGGGAGAGAGTGCATAAGTCAAGGCAGATGGAGTCATTGAGGATAAATGTTGTAAAGGATTATCTTACAAACAGTTTTCAGAAAATACTTGATTCTTTTCCAAACATAAACCAGCTGGATAAGTTCTACCTGGAGCTGGTGCACTGCACATTGGAATATGACCAGCTTAAATTAAGCTTGGGAATTTTATCATGGGGTATCAAGCATATACACAAATTCTATATAAAATATAACAGTCTCATAAACCAGACAGAAGACCTGCAGAAGATAAACCAATACAGAAGAGAGTTCTATGGAAGAGTCTCATCAATAGTAAAGCAGACCAGCAAGGCCCTATTATACCTTGAAGAGGCAAGAAAAGTGATGAGAAACTATCCAAACATAAAGACTTCTGTCAAGACTGTCTCAATTGTAGGGTTTCCAAATGTCGGAAAGACAACTCTCTTGTACAAACTGACTGGGTCAAAGGCTGAGATAAACAGCTATTCATTCACGACAAAAGGCATCAATATAGGATATATTGGAAGAGACAAGGCAAAAAAGGACAGGATACAGGTGATTGACACTCCAGGGACATTGAACAGGTTTGAAAAGATGAATAACATAGAGAAGATCGCGCATCTTGCAATGAAATATGTCTCAGATGTTTTTATCTATGTTTTTGACCTGAGTGAAGAGTATCCTATAGATGACCAGATCAAACTCTTCAATGAACTAAAGAAATTTGACAAGAAAATATTTGCCTATCTGTCCAAGACTGACATCCTTGAGAAGGAAAAAGTTGAAGAATTCAACAAAAAGATAAACTGCATAAAAGATGTCAAGGTTCTTGAGAAAGAGATGAAAAATGCATTGAAGGATGCTGATTAACAAAATATTTTTATAATAGAAACTCTAAAAATAGCAAATTATAACAAATTTTCAGCAATTGCAAAAGTTTTAATAAAATGTCAGGAATTTTCCACCAGTTTTTAACTGGTGGCTGAAAGCCGTTTCCAATATTGGAATCAGAAAAATGCTCAAAAATGCAAAGCATTTTTGGCATGCCAGAAATTTTACTAAAATTTCTGAGCACTAAGAACCACCAGTCCTTAGATGTAATGGACGTGGAATTATTGAATCCCACTAGTCTATGACTGGTGGTTCTTTAGAAAGAGGCAATATATAATGGAATTAAACAAAAAAGGACTTGTCACAGCCTTTATACTCATTGGAGTATTTCTTCTGATTGCTGTCGGAGCAATCTATTTCATGAGGTTCCAGCAGTTCCAGCCAGATGACAGTGTTGTCACAGTGGCATATGATTTCCAGACTGCCACAAGTTTTATACATTCATGTGTTGAGAGGAAAGCTAAGGAAGCATTAGTGAGGATATCTGACCAAGGAGGATTATACCTATTGACAGAAAACTATTATGACCATCCATTCTTTCCAGTCGCATATCATTATATGAATGGAGAGAATATGGCTTATTCACCAGAAAGGGTAAGTGAAGAACTCTCCATGTTCATGGATGAGAAATTAATCGGATGCATTGACGAGGCAAATAATGTCCAGAAAGATGTTCTTGTCAGCCAGGATAGTGATCCAGTGACAAAGACAACAATCAATGAGAATTCAGCAGAGTTTGATGTAAAGTTTCCATTGAAGATGGATATGGGAAACAATCATCATAAAGAAAGCATGTTTGTTGTAGAGATTGAGAATCTAAGATTAATAAAAATATTGGAGATAAGCTGGAGGCTTGCAAAAGAACAAGGAGAGCATAAGGAGTCATTATGCTACAGCTGCATTTACAAACTCGCTGAAGAGAACAACATGAGGATAGATTATACAAAAGTGGGGGATGATGCCATATACTATTTTATCACAGACCTAACCTCAAGCATAGACGGGCTTCCATTGACATTCAGCCTTGCGCATAAAAATGGAATATAAAAAACTGATAATCGGAATAGGAATAGTAATGGTCATGATAGGATTAGTAATCGCCCAGGAAACTGGAGGAGAAGGGTTTGATCCAGAGACTGCATCACCTCAGGAGATAGCTGATAATTTTGACAGCATAGGCGATCTCAGCTCTGTTGATAATTTTGAAGGAGTACAAGAAGCCTTTAAGACGAAATTTGGAGTTGATCTCACTGGTTTAGGAGGGTTTGCAAAACTTGCTGGCAACATATTGTCAACAGACACAATGTCTTTTTCTTTAGAAAATATTGACAGCGGATCATTAGAGGTTGATAAGGACGGGAACATTGTCTACACACCAGATGAAGGCACAACTGAGCTGAAACTAGCTGGATCAGACAATGTCATGATAGACACTGGCGGAAGGGTAATATCACTTCTGACAGAATCAGGGGTTCCAGCAGATGCAGGTGGAAAATTCACTTTTAAGGAAAATTCATTGATAGTCCATAAAAATTCTCCAGTAAGTGTGAATGGATATGAATTTGACAATAGTGGAGATGACCTTATTATCAGATTTAGAGGGGAAGGTGACGGAATCACAATTCTTGATACAGGGATAAGGGCTGAGAATGTTCAGGACATAACCCTGACAACCCCTACAGGAATAGAAATCGTATTTGACAGGGGGCCAGCCACTGCTGAGATTGATTACAGATTTTTGGATGGGACACTTCTAAGGAGCGGGATGCAGAATGAGAAAGTTAGCGAGCTTGCCGGCCTGATGAATGAGCTTGGCTATGTCGGAGCAAATGGAAGACCTCTTGAGACACAATCAATGATATATGGGCCAAACACAAGACAGGCTGTGACTGATTTACAGAATGATCTTGATAAGGAAGGGCTTGGATTATTGCCAAAATATCATTCAGATGGAGTGTTTGGAGGAGAGACCATTTCTGCACTCAACACTGCAGTAGGGCCTGAGATAAGGCTGATAAGCGGTGACATAAGCATCACAAGCGACAATATCTATACTGAGAATGGAATGATAATGGGACCGACTGGACAAAATCCACACGAGCATGGATTTCAACTGATCACAGAACAAGACAATTACAGGGCATACCTGCAAGGATTTAGGGATAGCGATATCATTGGAGGAGATATAACAAGAGATGTTGTAGGTGTTGTTGATGCAAGAGAGGTTATCACGACAAATGAGCTTGGCAGGTTTGTTGGATCTAAAAATCAGGATGTCATCAATTATCTTATGGTCACCAAAGGATTGAATTATGATCAGGCGGCAAATTACTTCAATAATATTTATGGAACTGGTGACAGCGGGTTTAGGGCCCTTGTTCAGGACAAGGAAGGCAGCTTTAATCATCCAAATTCACCAAGGCCTGCCTCAACAGGACAGGAGCAAGTACCCCCTCTAACAGAAAGCCCAAGGCCAGCTGTTGCTGGAACAACAGAATTCAAATATAATTATGTATCTCCTGATGGAGATTATTCTGAATTTGCTAATTATCTTGATACACTGACAAAAACTCAGGGCAGAAAGGGAGTTGCATCCCAGCTTGGAATTGAAGACTATCAGGACAAATTTGGACAGCAGATGGAGCAGAATATCAAGAGCTACAAGCCATTGATCCTGGAGGCAGCAGCAAAGTATGATGTCCCTCCAGAGCATATTGAAGCAATACTTATCCATGAGTCTGGAGGAGCCTCTAATTCAGTCAGCACTTCAAGACATGAATGCCTCGGGCCAATGCAATTAAGCAGATGGCTTTATAAGGATTCTGAAGATTTTGGCCCTGCAATAAACCCTTTTGATCCAGAGCAGGCCATTGACAGAGGAGCAGCTTATTATGCCAACTATTACCATAAATATGGGATGGAAAGGGCATTGGCAACATATAATGGAGGGCCAAACCTATACTCTATTCCAGGCCCACAAAGATATTCAAAAGAGGTGCAGAGAATAATAAATTCTGGTTCTATCAATAAATATGATTAGATCATAATAATATTTCTAAGACCTTTAAAATGGCTGTCTTTTGTTAATAATGGCAAATTTAGGATTATGCTTGTTGAATAGATTATTGCATCAGACAAGTGGAGATTGAAATCTTTCTTGATATCAGCAGATAATAATGAATCATCAGTGTCAAGCGGAACAATCTTGCTTCTCATCATTATGAAATTAATATTTTCTTTCCAGCCTATACCATTCTTTGAATGGAATGATTTGATCTCAGCTAGGCATATAGAAGGCGTATATATCAAGTCATTATTATCAATTATCTTTTTTACCTTTAGCCCTTTGTCTGTTCCCATAAGATATTCTACCCATGCCGATGAGTCAAATACAATCATAGTTTCCTCTCATAACGGTCCCTTTCAAAAGGCTTTAATTTTTTCCCTTTCAATATCCCAAAATAATCCTCTTTTTTAATCAAGTCTTTAAAAAGAATCTTATTAACATTTTCAGAGATTTTCCTCTTTCCAAATTTATTTACAAGAGTTTCATATACATCATCCCTTAGCAATATTGTTGTTTTCATGACCATATACTTTCACCATAAACCTATATGTTTATGGTTTATTTAAATTTTTCTAATATTAGTTGTTATTAATCTCCTTAATATAATTAATGTAGAAAAAATTGAAAAATTTTCAGAACTACTTTCCTTTTTTCATATAAATTGTGCGGGTAGGGAATGGTATTCCGATCTTTGCCTTCTTCAGGTTGTTATAGATGTTTGTAGTAGCGACGTCTTTTGCAGCAAACCTTTGAGTGTATGATTCTACATAGAAAAACAGCCTGAAATTAAGAGCGAAATCACCCATATTGATAAATTTTACAAATGGCTCTGGATCATCCTTGATAAGGCCTTCAATGCCTTTCAATGATTTCAGAGCCACGACTTTCACCTTATCAGGATCTGATCCGTATTCTACACCAAAATCAACTGTTACCCTAGCACTTGGGTCAGGAAGAACAAGGTTCTGGATCTGAGAGTCTGCCAAAGTTCCATTCGGAACAACAACAACCTCATTGTCAAAAGTCATGATCTTGGTCGATCTCAAACCTACATCAAGGACTTTTCCAGTCAGCTGTCCGTCATTTATCTTGATTGTGTCTCCAACCTTCAATGATTTATCCAATATCATTGAGATTCCGCCAAAGATATTCCCCAGGACTTTCTGCAGTGCAAATGCAATAGCCAGACCTGCAATTCCTAAAGATGCAAGAAGCGGAGCTATCTCAACACCCCAAAAATCCAAAATGTATAATAATGCAAGAATATAAACAACAATCTTTACAAACCTATGGAAAATAGGCAATAAGGCATCGTCAAAAGTTGATTTTGTCTTTGATGCAAAATGCTCACCCCAATTGTTGATTATAACATTCAATACTCCTGAAATAATAAATGCAATACTTATCATAACCAGTGTGACAATAACATTTACTAACCCTGTCTCAACCTTCTCAGCAAAACCAAAAGATAGTACAGCAAGCCAGATGCCAACCATCAGCAAGATGAAAGAAAGCGGCCTGTTGATAACCTTGACTATCTGGTCATCCAGATCTGTCTTTGTCCTAGAAGCAATCTTAAGAAATATCTTTTCAAAGATTATGACAATCAATTGGGATAGGACATAGAATGCAACAAGTAGAATAAAAGATTTTAACAGCCTGTGTTCAGGCAGGAATGTCAGATGAGTGTTTATCAAATCTATTAATGCCATGCAATTATGCAAATATCAATAGTATTTATACTTTTCCAATTTTCAAAGAAATCAGAATTCTATACTATTACTACTTCTCAGAAACCAATATACTGCAAGAACAAGGAAGTTTTGAAGCAGCTCTCTTCAATGCATTCTTTGCATGCTGTATATTATTCTTTTCAGTGTCAACAGTCATTATGATCTGGCCTTCCTTAACCCTGGCAGCAATGCCAATAGGCTTTCCGAAACTATGAGACATACCTGTGCTCATCCTGTCTGCACCAGCGCCTGCTGCCAATGGATTTTCCCTAAGAATTTGATGAGGATAAGGGCGGAGGCTGAATGAAAATCCGACCAGGCCAATCTTCTTCTCAAGATACCTGTTGCTGGTCTGCCTTGCAGACTCAAGCGCATTATCCCTGATATTCAGGTTCCTTTTTGAGACAAGGCTGACAGTGAAAGGGAAAACCTTGTTATTCTCTCCACTATTATACTTGACAATCCTTGAGTTAGGAGTGATTCTAATAAAAGATTTTTCCCTGAATTTAGATATTCTTGAATAAGGCCTTTCCAACCTTCTATATGCGCAAAATTTCCTTAGCTTTGCCATATCTTTGGTAAGTTATGGCTGATTTATAAAGGTTACGGAAATCTCTTTGAAATCACTAATTTCTAAGAGATACAAAAAATCTTTGATTTTTATGTATCTTTGATTTCCTAACCTTAAAAAAGCTTTTACCTTTTTTATAGGTTACGGTTGGTTTTAATTGGTTTCAATCATAATTTGTTTGAAGTTATCATAATATTTAAGTATAAAAGAATATTGGAAAAAGCAATAAAAAAACTTAGAATTTTCATAACATTTATACAATAAAAATCTAAGGATGCACAAAAACAAGTTTTTAGCACGCTAAAAATTACAAAGTAATTTTTTAGCGTTTTTAAGCATAAATGTTTGAAAAATCCCTGATTTTTCATAACATTTATATAGGAGTAAATATAGGATTGAGAGTATATAGTCAAAAATATAATTTTCATCAAAACTAAAGAGGTGTATATAAATGATAAAATCAAGAAAAGCTTCTCTGGAACTTTCTGTTAATGCGATTGTCATAATTGTCTTGGCAATGACACTTTTAGGACTAGGATTATTCTTTATCAGGGGATTATTTGGGAATGTGATTGAATTATCTGAGTCAACTTTCTCAAAGATCTCAGATGAGGTCAGCCAAAGGCTGAGCACAGGACAAGATAAACTATTGTTTTCCAGCATCCAGTTTGATCTAGAAAGAGGCAAATCAAAATTAGAAGGGTTTGGAATCAAAAACATACAGAATGCAGAGATGAAGTTTGGAGTATTATTCTATCCTGTAAGCTGTCCTGGTGATGGTCAGACAGAATCTACCAAAAATAAATATTGCAGACCATATAAGATTGGAACAGATTTGGCATTAGAACCTTGGGATAAAGGTACAATAGATGAATGGTTCACATATGTAAAAGGACCTAAATCTTATACTATTGGCGGAGGCCAGCAATTTGTAAAAAGAGTTGAAGTCAAGATCCCAGGAGATGCTCCAACTGGATTGTATCTAGTGAAAATGATTGTTTATACAGGTGATAATGCTCAAGTAACATCTGGTGGTCTTTCAAGTTTCGCAACTGTTCCAAGTTTAATATTTGATACTACATCTATGTCAATAAAAGGAGATTCATTAACAAGGCCTGTCAGAAAACTTTATTATTGGATAGCTGGAGAATCTCCAGGAAGAGTCAGAGGTTATCAAATAAATTGTGTGACATCTCCAATTCAATATTTAACAAGTGTTCAAGTTTTAGGTGGACAAACAACAGAGATGAGTATTGACGCAACAAGTTTAGGTGATTGCACAATATATGACTCAACAGAAATATTCCTGACTGTTACATAAGGCAAAAGGTGATAATTATGAAAAAAAGATTAACTGCATCAGAAGAATTTGAGATAATGAAGCTTGTCCTGGACAAGTT
>JAZDHV010000049.1:0-32945 GCA_043805595.1 Candidatus Woesearchaeota archaeon | reverse complement strand
AATAAAACAATCAACCATAACAATAAAATATAATAATAAAATGTATTAGTCAAATGTATTAGTCAAATGTATTAATAAAATGTATCAATCAAATGTAATAATCAAATATCACAATAAAACCAACTAATTGTAGGTAATAGGGTATAATAATCCTTAAATAATTCTTTTCTTGAGCAAATATATGGGTTCAATAATGGTAGATATCTTTTTGATATTGTCCTTGATAGCAACATTTTTTGCATCAATAATCTTAGTAGACTGGTGGATAAAGAAAGCAAACAAAGTAGGGTTGGTCGGAAAAGACATGAACAAGCTGGATAAGGCAAAAGTAGCAGAAGTTGGCGGGTTGCCAGTGCTTTTTGCATTCCTATTTGGCCTGCTGATTTATACAGGACATAGGACATACATCCAGAACACTCCAAATTTTCATATACCTATCCTAGGAGTAATCTCTACTGTCCTTATAATTGGCATCATTGGAATTGTTGATGACATATTAGGATGGAAATTAGGATTAAGGCAATGGCAAAAACCTCTGCTAGGCTTATTTGCAGCTTTACCCTTAATGATGACAAATGCGGGCATCTCAACAATAAGCATTCCTATAATAGGAGACCTAAATCTCGGATTCTTTTATCCATTGATCATAATTCCAATAGCTATCACAGGAGCAGCAAATGGATTTAACCTGCTGGCAGGATATAATGGACTTGAGGCTGGGCAAGGAGTGATAATCCTCTCAATAATGGCTTATATATCATGGATAATCGGGAATCCAACTGTGACAATGATAGCATTGATAATGGTCGCAGCTCTTCTTGGATTCTTATTCTTTAACCGGTATCCAAGCAAAGTATTTCCTGGAGATACATTGACTTACACAGTAGGGGCGCTCATAGCTGTGCTGGCCATAATAGGCAATATGGAAAAAGTAGCATTGATACTGTTTATACCTTATTTTATCGAAGTCATATTACTATTTAGAGCAGGAAACACAAGTGCAGATGCATTTGCTCATGTGCATGATGATGGATCATTGGATCTGAAATATGACAAAATATTTGACACTACTCATGCAGCTATAGTCATACTAAAAAAATTTAAGAGGAAAGTTCATGAAAAAGATGTTGTATATATGGTCTGGGGATGGCAGCTGCTTTTTGGAATCCTGGCAGTGGTCTATCTATACATTCTTCCAAATTGAATACAAACTTAGCCAGTAACCACCTCAAATATAATCATTCTCTCATAGGATATCACCAAGAACTGACTGACACGCCATTTCTTAAGAAAGAGTTTCTTTTCATAATTATTTTTAGAGGTATTTGATGGTCTTTCATAACTAAATTCATAGGTTTTCTACCCCATTTTTCAACAGATAAAACTATCTTGTTTGAATCATAATCTTTTGGAATATAAAAAATGAATTTTCCATCTTTGCCACTTCTTGATTCAAAAGAAAGCTTATTCTCAAGATATACCCTGATAATAGAATTTTCTAAAGGAATGCCTTTTTCATCTAATACAGTCCCGCTTACCTTACCTGAATTGTTGAAAACATCACTAATCAAATACTCAGTATCAATAGAAAATAAACCTATTGTTCCCTCAAATCCTTCAAATTCCTTAATCAAGGCATAATAATCAGGAATTTCTGCACCATCAATCTTAACAACACTATAATGCGCATTATAACCAATCACTCTGACAATGTCATAATTATTAAAACTAGGGTAGATCACACAATTTTTGATATGGGCTGTGAACTCCATCCTAGAATCAGAGACATAACAATCACTCATCAACTTATTATCCTCAATATAATCAGAAGAAAGCTTATAACCAGAGATTGGATTGCCTTCTTTAACATAATCAAAATTTTTTATTCCAAATTCGATTAGAATAATCATGGTTAGAACAATAAAAATTATTCTCAATGCCTTGTCAGTCATCTTAAGAAATGGGGAGACCCATTTTATTGATGAATTAATTCCAATGTACCCTAAGTATACATAAAATGGGAATATAGGGAGAAGATACCTATATGTCTTAACATTCCATATGAAAAAGAACAGAAAGATTGAGAAAGAGGTGAAAAAAAGTATAACTCATTCTTAACCCTCCTCTTAATGAGATTATGAATAAAAAAGATCAATCCCAAAATGATAAACAGGGATAGAACGTATCCAAATTGGCTTGTCATCTCTGAAAAATATAATGTACGGGGGAATTTAGAGCAATCAAGAAACCCATATTCACAATTGTGTTCTGCCAGCCAATCATAGCCTCCATTATTAATCTTTTGATAGAGCACCCATGGTGAAAACAGCAGAAGAGCTATAAGGAAAGAAAACAGGAATTTTGAAATAATATTATCAAATAAATCACCCTTAAATAATCTAAAAACATCCTTATGATTGGCTAACAAAACATGAATCCCAATACCAATATAAACTATCCCTAACACAGTCTTTGTCAAGAGCATAAAGCCCCCTAAAATTCCAGCTAAACAAAAATAACTCAATTTATTCTTTTTTATTGCTATAGCATATGCATAAACAGTAATAACTGTAAAGAATACAGTAAATATACTGAACATAAACTGATAGGACATCATAAAGAAAAGAGGACTAAACCCAACAAAAATAGCAGTAAAAACAGCGGTTTTGACGTCAAATAGCTCTTTTATAAAAAAATAAATCATTATCACTGTTATTAATGATAGCAAGGACATAAAAACACTCATTGAAAAAACACTCCCAAATATTTCGTATGGGATCAGCAGCAAATAAAACAAAACTGGAGGATGCTTATAGTATGCATTTCCAATAAGAGAATAATAAAAAGGATTTTCTGATAGGGAATGAACAATATTAAAATTTCTAGCTGCATCATACCTATTGTCGTTTACAAAATAATTTTCCCTGTTTTGAAAAGAAAGAGATAGGTAAAGACATAGCAAAATAATAAGGCTAACTGCAAAAATAAAATCTAGCACTTTCTTAGAATACACCTTATGACCGCAGAACCTGCAATAGACAGAAATTCTATTTATCTCTTTTTCACAATAAGGGCAGTCCATACTCAATAAACACCATATATTTTTTTAAATTTTCCTATAATTACAGGATGAAACTTTTTTAATCTCGACATTTTATTGAAAATTCCGACTCTCTTGTCGGAATTTTCTATTGGGTTTAATACCCCAACCTTTAGGTCGGAACACTCAAAAACCATTGGTTTTTGTTATTTAACTGCCATGCATTATATTAATTATCTTATCAGTAACTTTTGTGCCTTTGCTTAAATATTTTTTTTTAATCTCTTTTTTGAAACAGATGTTTTCTAAAGCTTTCAATATTCTTGCTTTGTTTACTCCTGTGACCATACGAATACCCCTATACTCTGATTCTTTGTAAGGGGAAAAGTCATTGAGCACAATACATGGAATATTCAGTGCAGAAGCCTCTGTCTGGACTCCATTACTGTCTGTTAGCACAATACTTGAGTCTTTCAGCAAAGATATAAATTCAGGGAAGTCAGGAGGATTAATTATCTTTACGTTGTTGATCTGAATAATTTTTTCAAAGTATTTTGCGTTTATCAAATTATTTCTGATTTTTGGATTAAGTGAAATAATCAGATTTTCATCAATATTTTTTATTGTCCTATAAAATTCCCTTATCTTTTGTTTTGTATTCAGCGACCTTACTGCGTTGATGAGGATAAAATTTTTTTTTCCGGGTTTTTTATCTGAAAATTTTAATATTCTTGTGACAACCTCTTCTTGAATATCTCCGACCAATAAAACTCTCTTTTTTTTATATTTCCTTTTCAAAAAATCAAAGCACACATTGTTTTGGGCTAAAAGAATATCCCCACACTTTTCTCCAATATAATAAAAAAAGTCAGGAATTCTCGAATCTTTTGTATTGCCACGGACTCCACTCTCTACATGCACTAATCTTGATTTTAGATTTAGGATTGATTTTGCTGAAAAACAAGCTAATGATGATGTCATTGTATTGCCATGATAAACAATAAAATCTGGGTTCTGTCTCCTGATAATCATTCTTATCTTCTGAAAAGCGCCTAATGACCAGAATAAAGCATAAAACCAAGGAAATCTTGATTTAGACCAAATATTCCTGAGTGATCTTCCAAGATAATAATCAGGCCTAGGAAGTTTCAGCTTTTGCATCAGTTCAAGAGTGTCATGCTGGCCTGTGTGAATTATCTTAAAGGGAATATTCCTAGCTTTCAACCTGTCTAACAATGTTGAAAGCTTGATAATATCTGCACGCGTGCCTAGGATAATGAGTATCATGCATTTCTGTAAGTTTAATATTATATAATTAGTTTTCTATAGTCTATGCATACATACCTCATCTTTAATCTGATGATGATAAATCATATAATCTTATAAATATAAATATCATAATAGCTGTCTTTATAATAAACCAAGGAAGAATTGCCCATCTCCAGAATAGCAAACACTTTACTATAATCCCTCTCAAACCTTGTATCCTCAATATCCTTTGACCTCATACCCTCAATGTATAAAAGATATGTATCATTGTTAATGGGGTAATCATCCTCAAACATATATTTTCCTTTAATGCTAAAATGAACCATACCACCATTAATAGAAGCATTCTCAATATCAACAAACTTCAGTGAATGGAAATCTTCCATAAAAAACATATAATCATCATCCACTCCAAGAACAGTGGAGTTAGGAGGGATGTTTTCTGCAAGAGACTCCATGATCTCAAATCTTCCATAAAGGAAATTATTGTGGATGGCAAATGTGAAAGGCAAAATCAGAATCAAGCCAAGTACAGCAATGATGGTGGTCCATCTTAAGCTAAATCTTGACAATGATATCATCTTTCGGTAAAATGGGATATAGGCAATGATAAAAAAAGGGAATAGAGGCGCTAAATATCTTGTTGCAATCAGCAGATCAAGCAATCTGAACTGGAAACCACTGATATGGACAGCTGAATAAAATAAAAGCAATGTCACAAATGAGATCAGGAATTCAAGTCTTAACTTATTCCTATAGAATAATAATGCAAGCATCATTCCAGGATAAAGAATTGACAATGCAATGGAATACAAAATGATCCTGTAAGGAATCTTTGAAAAAAACAGCAAGGTTTCACCTGAAAGGCTATAACCAGTGCTGAAAATGCCTCCATACAGATAATCATTTGTTAATAAAAGTATTATGATAAAAGGAATCATGCCTAAAACAAGGGAATAAAATTTTCTTCTTTTTATAAAAAATGATACCAATAAGAATGAGATTGCAATAAAAACATTTGTGTACCTGATCAAGATAGAGAAACCAAACAATAGTCCTGCAATGACATTGGATCTTTGAGAATCTTTCAGGTAAAAGTATGCTGCAGCAATGATAAATGTGATTGATGCAATCTCAGACAACAAGACCCTGCTATAATAAGTCAGAGGAGGGAAAAGAAGATAGAAAAGAGAATAAATTTCAGGATAATCCAGCTCTTTAATGATTTTCCAAAAGAAAAAGAACCCTATCAAATGCAGGAAAAGGCTGCTAAGAAATGCAAATTTCCACCCCAATAATATAAAAGGAAGGTAAAGAAATGAAGCACCAATATTGTATTTTGACACAAACCCAATTCCATTGAAATGATTCCCAAAACTATACAATGGTCCACTGACAACCAAATTAGAACTCTTGATCAGAAAAGCTGACCTCAGATAATGATGGGCATCTGGAGAACCATAGAAATGAGGATAAAACACCAGGAAAACAAAAATATAATAAAACACAACAATCAAAATGAACAGCCTAATCTTGTTTTTCATCCTTTTAGTGCAAATCAAAGTTGTTTATAAACATTATTGAGATTGCTGACATTCTTTGCAGATAATATTTTTTACAGATAATATTTCATATGATATCTTTGATTATTATGAGTTTTTCTATTTTTTAAATCTAGAATGCTGTTGTGGTCAAGAATAAGTGAATTTATAGACAGTCTTTCTAACAAGTATCTTGCAGTGGTTCTTTAATTTAGTAAGAGACAAATATATATTTCTTAAACTAGGAACTTATTTAAGCAGGAATATATTGTCCATTGCCTTATGGCAAGGGGGAAAAAAGAAATAATAGGATATGCCTGCCTCAGCATAATCTCAAAGATTGCAACATACATCCTTCTGATTGTCTTTGCAAACCTATTTACTGAGCATGAGTATGGAAAGGCCAAGTTTATCCTGTCAATATTCTATATTTTCACTGCTTTCATGTGTTTTGGGCTGCCTGATTCAATAGTCCCTTTCTATATACGATACAAACATAAGCTAGCAGGAGTATTCAATTTTTATCTGCTATTTGTATTAATCATTTCAACAATAGGAATATTGATCTTTTTGGATAATTTTCCTATCCTAATATTGATAATCTCCTCAATATTCTTTTATTTCCAGACATTCTTCATAGGCATTTATCAGGCAAAACACAAGCATCACCTTTATCAGCTTTTTAGGACCCTTTTGCAGGCTGTGCCATTGATCTTTATCTTTTTATTTTTAAGATTTGGCACTGATGGAATAATATTATCTTTTGCAATCACCCATATCATACTAGGCATAATCATCATTCTCCTGAACTATAAGGAAACAATGTCTTTTCTTAAGCCAAAGATTAATATTATTTTTTTTTCAAAATATCTAAGATATGCTGTTTTTGCCGGTGCAATAACATATTCTTACCTATTTATCGGGTGGGTGGATTCATCAATATTGGGATGGCTTTCAAATTTCAGAAATGTTGCAATATATAATATTGCCCTGCCATTATCAAATATTACCAACCTGATCCCATTCACAATCTCAATGTTTTTATTGACAAGAATATCTTCAGTCTTTAAGAGTGAAAAACTTTCCTACTCAATATTGAAAAGATCAATAAGGATCTCATTATTTTTCTCCATAATCATCTCAATCATGCTTTCATCATTTATTTTCTTAATCACAAGAATATTCTTTTCAAATTATTTCAATAATGTGGAAGTGTATTTCATCATTTTGCTGATCGGGGCACAGTTATTTGCCATCTATCACCTAATCTATACATATTATGCCGGAAGATTTGAAATCAGAAAAGCATTTATCCCAATCTTGTTTGCAATGATGATAAACATTGCCCTGGACATCTTTTTGATACCTAAATTTGGAGTATTTGGCATTGTTTTTGCAACCCTATTGGCGCATCTGTCTGCATATACCTTACTGATGAACAAAGTGGGATTATTGAAAGAGTTCTGGATGGTCTATGTATTGGCATTATCCATACCCTTGGCATTTTTCTTGAAATATTACGGAATATTATTATTGGCTGTCATCATCCCTCTGATGTTCTATTTTAGGCTGATAATGAAAGAGGACATCAAAGTTGTGACTGATACACTCATTTCTTTTTTTAAAGTATGATTTCTTTTAAGTCTTGGATGATGATTTTCTCTCAAATAGAAAAGCTTAAATATATCTGTATAAATAATTATAATATATTATAAATAGTTTATACTTACATATATATCACCTCAGTTTTGCAGAAATCATCACTCAACAACTTATGTGTGGGGGGTGCGGCATTTTAGGTGATTTCTGTTTTCCGCGCCCTTTTTAATTTTTTAGTGGTAAGATGAAAAGAAATGTTGAGGCATTCTCACTGCCTGAGATCATGAGAAAACAGATAACCTCTCTGATTGAGGCAGGCTATTATTCTTCAAGATCTGATGTTATCAAAGATGCATTCAGGACATTGTTAGAGGTGAATCCTCAATTAAAGATAGCTGGTTCTGTATATCTGTTCAAGGAGAAAATGATCTCTTTAGACGAGGCTTTGATGATAAGCGGAAAAAAAGAGAAGGAATTCCTGAAGATTGCAAGGAAAAAAAATGGGAAAAAATAATATCATAAAATCAGTGAATATTGCTATTATGATTTGGATAGCCACGAACATAATATTATTCCCTGTTTATTCTGCAAATGCAGAAGAAATACTTAAGAAATCAATCTTTTCTGAGGATATCCTAGAGGATAAAATAAATATTAACGGAGAATTTTCAAAAATCATCCCTCTAAAGGCAAAAGACAATGGAATCCAGATTGAAGATAAAACCATCTCTTTTTTTAATATTTTTTTCTTAATATATCTGGTATTTATACTCCTGGCTGGCTTTTATGTCAGGAAAAATAAAAAATCACAAGTGACTTTGTTCATAATTGTTTTTATAGTAATTGCCGCAGTATTCATGATGCTCTTCTATTACACAAATAAGATGAAATCCGGCGAAGTCGAAAGAGAAGCTAACATGAAGCTTGATGATTTTTTAGAAAGCTCAAAAGTTAGAGTCTTAATGCAGAATTGCATTGAAAAGGTGACAAGCGATGGAATTGAGCTTCTTGGATTGCAGGGAGGAAGATTATATTATGATTATCCCAATGATTATTTAGCATTGAATTATAGATGGGGAATTTATAGTGTTAATCATCCTCAATTGAATGATTCAGAAAAAGGGGATAAGTTTAAAGGGCCTAATTATAATAATAATTGTCCGTCTAGTATATGTAATAAATTTGGAGAACAGACAGTACCTTATTCCTACCCTGATTATTTTAATCTTAATACCAACAGTTCCAAACATATTTTTAGCCAATTAATATTAACATCCCAATATGCAATAACAAAACCGAATTATGATATTATCAATTGGCCCTATGAAGGATCATTCAGAACAAATTATACAGGGGTTCTTACAAGTCCTGAAAGACATTTAGGCAAATTTAAAGGTACTATGAATGCCTTATGTTACAGCAGGGATCAAGAACTGTACAAGGATCTTGGAATCAAAGAACATTGCCCATACAAATCAATATCAGGACCAGGCATATTCTTAAATCAAAATACTTATTCAATGGAATCAAAGCTTGAATCATTTTTGAATAAAAATGTATACAAATGCTTTACAGATAACCTGAATTCCTCATTCTTTTTACTTAATCTAAGCCTTGACATTCAACCAAATTTTACAATAATGGATGAATTACCTCCAGAAGTTTTTATAGGAGAGGAAGATATTACTGTGCTATACTATTTCCCTTTGACTGTAAAAGTCAAGGGAGGAACACCAGTAACAAAAATACTTGAATTCAAGATAAAGCAAAAAACAAGGCTAAAACAAATATTTGACCTAGTCCTGGCATTGGTTGAAAAAGAAACAAGAGACATATTCTTCAGGCTAGACCAGGGATCAATAGCGACTGGATTAAACCAATCATGCCAGGAATTTGTGAATCTTCCAGATGGCAATTATTCCAGAAATAAAATATCAGAATGCTTTAAACCAGGGATGCGGATTGATGTGAGAGAAGTGCAGTATGAGGATAGACATTCAAATTATTATTGCAATACTTCATTTTATGATAACATAAGTTATCCAACAAATAGCAAGCCAAATCAAAGTGAAACATTGCATTGCAAATCTGCATCAGTAATCACAATCACTGACTATAATTCAACAGTCAATGAAAAGCCATTTGAATACATTTTCTCAATAGAGAACAGGGCGCCTGCATTAGACTTGATTGACAGAAAAGTTCCAGATGATCCAGATGATAATATCACTTATGATGATTATATTGAAAAAACATATAATCCTAGTACAAATGAAAATCCAATATCAGTCTATGAACCTTACAAAATTGGTGCAGTTAATAACACTCCTGGAAGCATAGACTATCCAAAACATATCATTATAACTCCTGCGCCAGATTGGCCAATTCCTCCTAAAATAAGATTATTGCCAAGAGCAATTGATCCAGATGATGAAGAAGTGAATTATAGGTATGAAGGATGGCTGACAAATGTAAACATTAAAAATGAGACTAGCAGTCCACCAGAAGAATATACTGAGTTGGCAGGGACATTAAGCTCTGGAACAGGAATTCATGTAAGTGGAGGAAGTTTACCTGCTCATGTCATCAGTAAAGGATTCAATTCTAGTGTGTGGGAAGAATCTGGATATTATAATGGCACTTATGAAAATAACCCAACACCATGGACAGGGCATCCAAGTGATAAATTTGTTGGAAAAGATGCAAATTATGCACCCACTTGGGATGATGTAGGATATCATTATGTAAGAGTCATAGTTGAAGACAAGGATGAGCCTTACCTAAAAGATTATCAGGATGTCTTTATCCAAGTCAGATGCAATACTTTACATGAATGTTGCGGAGGATCAAATAATGATTATCATTATAGACCACTAAATGATATTTGTCAGCTCGAATATTTTGGAGGTATACAATATCCAGGGGCATGTAACAATGAAGGAAAATGTTGTGGCATTAACCATAAAATGGATTATACCTGTATATATTAAATAAAAATGAATAACATAGAAAAATTTTTAAATACTAAAATTAAAAAAACACATATCGTAGTAGATATCAGTGTAAAATAGCCTAATATGGCAAAAAAGAGAGTGTGGAACAATTGATTAGGCAAAAGCAAGTTAAAAGTAGTTATTATACATTATTGTTCATTGTCATTATAACACTAATGTTCTCTCCTGCCAGCTTTGCATATGAAACAAAAAATGTAAGCGAAGTTGTAAAAACTGGAGAAAACAGTGTCAATGGAATCTTTTCTAAGATAATCCCTGTAACACAGGATGAGATATACACAAAAGAAGAAAAGCAGCCTTTGCTAGGCCCTGCAGGAGCTTGCTGTGCCAATTATTTCATAATAGGTGATTTAGGCCCAGACTGGTATTGTGAAGATCAAGGCCAACTAGCTAATTATTTGTGCTGTCCTCCTCTTGGAACACCTGGCGCTAATTATGGCCAGCAAGGCTATCCAGACAGTGCTGATCAGTGTAAAAGCATTCTATATTATTCATCTGATTCAGGCAATTGCGAAGAGTTAGTGGATAATTGTGAAATCAAGTGCTGTATTGAAGACAAAGGAGAGGGATCAACAAAAAGGTATGAATGCTCAGATGTCACAAAATCAGAATGTGAAATAAACAATGCTTCTGGAAAAAATGATTTTAGGACAAGCGATTGCTCTGCTTATCCAGACACTTGTATAAATGACATCCCTCCAGGAGAGGATTGCAGGCAATATGATGATGATATGGCATCATGCAGGGTAGACTGCAAATATTGCATGGATTCAGGCGATTGCATGTCAACCTGCAGCATCTGCACAGGAAATACTCTTGATGGAAACAATGATGGAGTCTGCGACAATATTGTAGTGTCACAAGAATGCTCAAATGATTTTGACGAGGATGGAGATGGATATATTGACTGGGATGGAGCTCCAGGGACTCCACCAAAACTGCCTGACATATGTTGTTTGTCGTCTAATTTTGAGGATAAAGATGATGGAAATATTAATGATTGTCCATGTCCATCAGGACAAAGGATAATATATAATAATGCAGAATGCACTCAAAATGGAGGAAGTGTGATTCCAAGAAACACATATGACTATAATGGAAATTCGTATAAGGACTGCTGTGATAAAGGAACCAGCACTATACCTGATTGCACAGATGGATCTAAAATAAAGGATACTGCAAGCAGTCTAGGAAATTATTGCAGGTGCGGCGGATATGCCCTAAGCAAAACTGACACAAATGTGAATGAGCAATATTGCTGCAATGGATATAATCAGAGTGTCACTTGTGAACAATATGGCCTAAATGGGCATATACATTTTATAGATGGCAGGACTAATACTGCAATTAGCGCAGACACATATCCTGAACTAGATTTCAAGCTATTCAGGAATAATCCAAACAGGGATCCTGTTAACATCAACCCTAATTTTTATAATACAGAAAACAGATATTATTCTTATAATCCTATAATAAATGAAGGATCATACATACTAAATGTTACTGTAAAATATAATTATAGAATATGGCAAGTCTTGAATTGGGGATCAGCTGAAGCGGCAATAACATTGAATGATGCGACAACAACCAATAATTTCCTGACACAAGACCTGACTTTAGTAGGGAATATGCCTGGACCAATATTATGCCAAGATGAATGGACTACACCTACAATAACTGCAACAAATTCAAAATGTGAAAAAGAATTCAATGTGAGCTGGACATTCCAATGCCAGAACAAATTATCAAGCGGGCAGGCATATCTTATAAGGAGAACATCAAGCACTGATCCGACAATAAAACAATGGTATTTTTCAAAAAATGACCCAGCATGGATGATTGACAGATCACAGCTATTGACAGACACAGAATACAATTATTCTGTTCAAGTGCTTGGATTAAGCACACATAATTATGCTGAGACAGAGGCAGAAACTGGGCCAGATGAATGCTATGATCCATCAATGTGCAATAGACAATTCTGTGATGATAAGGATAAGGTAAGGTGTACACAAAACAATTTTATTGAACCAGCTGCATGCACTGAAACTGGAGCAATGTGCATTGAATATGGTAATCCTCCAGAATCTGTCTGTGTAGAACCAAGAGACTGCAAGAACCTCTATCTAAACAACAATCCTATTGTAAATCCATATCCTGTAAATGGTGTGCCTACACCAAATCTGTTCGGTTTCTATTATTATATCAATCCGCAATACAGGCAGAATGCATGCTATAATAGCATGACAGGATCTCAAACAACACCTAACTATTGCTATTATGACATCTATAATTATGATGATGCACTAAATCCAAAGGTTTCAATGACTTCGACAGATGCATGCATATCATGCACTAATGTGACAAGCTGCCTGGATTACAATTCAAGAGGAGCATGCGAAGGGGGAGCCGGAATCATCGGAGATTATTGCGGAGTTGCAAAAGGAGAATGCGAGTGGTATACAACAACAGATAATTTCCAAGGATTAGGAAAAGGATATTGTGTTGATACTGGAGAGACAAGTGATGATTATTGCGGAGAATGCGGAAGCGGAAATCCAAACATATTCCAGAAAACAGGATGCTCTGCAGAACTTTGCAGAAATCTTGGGGCATGCTTTGCAGAAAATACAGGGTGCGCATCATGCTTTGGAGCACAACAGGCAACATGCTATGATTATAAAGATGAGATTGCATGCAAGGGCATTTATGCATTGGACTTTGAATTAGAGCTTTTAAGAGGATCATTAATAATAAACCATCATGACATTTATCAAAATGATGTCAATAATCCATATAGAGCTGATTTAAATGGAGATGGAACAGTAAGCCTATCAGAAATGATCACTTATTTAAGAGACTGGTATTATGACGGAACATTGTTGAAGGATCCGTTTTTACCATTCAAGTTGCAGGAAGACAGCTGCGGTCTAGACACATGCGGCTGGAATCCAGCAAGCTCAAGTTGCTTCAAGGACGGAAACCTGGATGGAGCAGATGACTGTAATGATTATAATGATCAGGATTGCCAAGAAGACAATAACAGGCCATTGACGACTTTAGTTGCGCCACAATACATAAGCCTTCAGCCAAATTGGTTTAATTTCACAACAACAGATCCTGATGGAGACACAAGTGTCAAATTATTCTATTGTTTTGGCTATAACTGCAATCCTGGTGAAGGAGAAAACATGAGCGGGACTCATGCAAATCTCATTGTCAATGAGAACACAACTGGGTTATTGCAGAGCATTGAAGCAGACGGCTACACATACTTAAGATACAGGTCAATTGATTCACACAAAAATTGGGACAGCACAAAGACACTCAAGATATACACAGATGTGATAAGGCCAAACATCACCTTAAATGCAGATGTTGTTGACAACCTTTATACACAGGACACATCAGACATACTGATAACATTCACAACAGATGAGGATGTGGTGTGCACAGATAAACTGAACAGCACAAAATTAGCACAAGACCTGAACAAGCTAACAAGCGTGAGGGTAATAGCAGGAACCCAAGTAAGTGTGAATTTCACAAACTTAATTGATGGAACCTATTACTATACGCTTGAGTGCAAGGATGATGTAGACAATCTGGCAAATATAATTGGGGATGATGATACAAAAATCAGGATAAAACTTGAAAGGATTCTTGGAATTCAGGATATATCTCCAACATATGAGACAAATCCAGCACCCATATACAATTATAGAGAAACAGTCCCTTTAGGATTAATACTTAATGAAACAGAAAATGAAAATTATCAATGCAATTTCTCTGGAACAGGAGGGTTACGCGGCCCATTTATTGCAAGCCATCCTTATTATAACTCCAGCGTCTATTTAACACCCTCTGCTTCACCCCAACTACCTGAAGGAGAATATCTTCTAAATATATCATGCCAGAATGCTGGGACAGGAGCATTCCTTGATGCAGGAGAGTTTAATTTTGCACTAGACAATACAACTCCAAACACAATATTCTATCTTAATGGAATAGTTGCAGAAGAAGATGAGTTTTACCTGCAACCAGGCACAAGAGTAAGTTTAGGCTGTGAAGGCCAGGATTTCTCAAATTTTGACCATGCAAGTGCAAATGACTGCAACAAGACATTTTATTGCAATATGAGTGCATCTGTTCCAGGAACATGCACCCCTAATAAAGAAGTGATAAGCAATGGCATTATTGAAGTTTTCATATTGCCAGGATACAGTCATAAGTTCTGCTATCAGTCAAGAGATGTGAAAGGAAATCTAGAGCCATTAAGATGCAAGACACTCAGGACTGACTCAAGCAGCCCTAGGATAACTATCACATCTCCCACTAACAGATATATATTCAAAGATGATATTATTCCCTTAATCGGATTTATCGAGGATGAAGAATCTCCAATAGATTATGCACTAGTAACTGTAACAAATGGATCAGGCAATTCATCTTCATTTTATATCACAGGATTAGGCCAGAATATTGGAAGGCATGATTTTAGCATTTATGCACCAATCCCATCAAAAGGCATGAATACAATCAGAGTAAAGGCAGGGAATAAAATAGGGCAAATGAATATGAGCAGTGTCACTGTTTATAAGGACCAAGATGCCCCTAAGCTATTAAGTTATTCAATTGTTGATGAAGAAGGACAAATGGACCTTGAATATGAATATAACCAGAACCTGACTGCAAATGTCACAATAAATGACACAAATTACACTGCTATAAGCGCATTAGGACAAAATAACAGAGTTATATTATGGATAACAAGCCATGAAACAACTGACAATGCAAATTACAGCATTTATGACATGGATAAAGATGGTGATGTGGATGAAATTGATTATCAAATTGTGTCAGATGCAGATGGAGGATCACCATGCGCTTCACCAACAACTGGAGCATGTGATGTTGATAGAAGCGGAACAGTAACAGCATCAGATGCTCAATTAGTGGCTAACGCAATTCTTTTCTTAATACCTCATTATAATCACACATATCTGAAAACCTACACTCTTAGCAATGTCTCAAATAACAGCACAGAATTCTTTAAAAGGATACCTGCAGATCCATCAATGACAGTTGGAAACTATACTGCCAGACTTGTTGCATATGATTCTTTAAGCAATTATAATGACACTGCAATCAATTTCACAGTCATTGACTCAGATGGACCAGAGGCAACCATAACTGTATATGACTATGACACAACACCATGGACAAATGTGACAACTGTCACAAAAAAATCATATATTGCTGTTGTCAATTTCAGCGAGCCAATAATCAATCCTAGTGAGCTTGTATTGAATCTCACGACTCAATCTGGAACAAAAAAGGATTTCTTTTCACCTCCATTTGGAAATGCCAATAATATGAGTTTTATGTTTACACTTGACCTAGAAAAAGAACAATATACTGGAATAGAAAATCCAAGGGCAATGTTTGGAATAAATGGAAAGAATATAAATGGGGTTCCGGCAATTATTCAAGACCCATATAAGTATATAGCCATAGATTCTGTGGGACCAAATGCTCCAATATGGTTTGATCCAGCAGAAAGCGGAGCAAGACTGAGGTATGTGCTTGATCCTTATACATACGCAATTGGATTTGCAGAGCTCACAGAATCAGTTGAGCTTTATTGGACAAATATCAATGCAAACAACAATTCAATTAATATTAATGACTGGACTCTTGTAGAATCATCAACAATACCGAACAATAATAATCCCTTATTTAATATTACTCCTTCAGGATCAATAACTATAATTGACAATGACACAATAAGACTCAAATTAGCTCAAGGCATTGTTGTAGCTGCAGGAGGATTTGATTTTGCAACACACTATCTAAAATTTGAAAACAACCAGGACAATCCTCAAGATGCAACATATTATCATATTGGGAGTGTAAGCACAATTGAGGACCCTGCGTATGTATATTATACACTCAACCTTGGAACAGAATTAGCACATATCCCATTATCAAGCCCAACCCAAAAGATAACTGTATATCCAAGCAGGGAGCCTAATGGAAAATTCAGGTTTGATATCACTCAATTGACTTCTGGAAACAATTATTTCAGAGCCTGGCCAAAAGACTGGCTAGGAAATATCGGAACACCTTCAAGCACAGTCAAGGTGGTATATGACACAGCAGATATCACATTTTCACAATTAAGGCCAGCAGATAGGCAGATCACAAACTTCAACAGGACAAACATAAGCCTGGTCATAAATGGGTCATTGACACCGATGAACATAAGCACATTATATTTTGAATTCAATGGATCACAGAAAACAGGAATTTATCTTTATAAAACTTGCAATACAGTCAATATACCCAACAGCTGCCAGGTATGGTATGACCCAAGCTCAAACAGCATATCAGAACTGCCAAATGGAGAATATTCAGCATATGCAAGAATAAGCGACACTCATGTTCCAGCAAGATCTGAATCAATAAGATGGAATTTCACAATTGACTCAAGTGTGCCAAATCCCAAACTTTATGCTGATGGAATGAGCTTGAATCACACAAAAATGATATATACAAATGATCCAGTGACAGAGGTTCAAGTGGATTTTGAAGACACAAACTATAACCATACAATCACAAAGCTGGAAATAACTGGACCAGGAGGATATAACCTGGACTTATTAGGTGATGGAATACTAAGCTCCTATGATCAAGCAAATCAGATTTTCAATTTTACAATACCAATCGGAAGCAGATTCATAGGTGATGGGAATTATAATTTTGAGATAAGCGGAGTCAAACTATTAACAGGAGGGGATATAAGCAATGAATCATATGACCTATTATCAATGGCATTTGACAGAACCCCTCCAAAAATCACATTAAGCATATCAGAAGAAGAATCAGGAATAGTCGATAATGAGACTATAAACTTGATTGTAGGCTATGCTGAGAATTCTCCAATGGAAAAGATTTCATTTGGAGGGAACATTTCAGCAGTGGGCAATTTCACAAGCTTCCTGCCTGGACAGACATCAATACAACAAACCTTGACATTGACAGGAATAGACGGCACAAAGACAATAAGTGTAAAGGCATATGATGCTGCAGGAAATGTGAATGATACTGTCATTAAACAAACAATCCTAAACAGGCCTACAGTTATACAATTAATATCACCACCAAATAACAGGACAACAACACCAAGACCCCTGATACAAATCAGGACACCAAATGACATAACACAATGGTGCAATCTTTCTTATTCACCTAGAGTGCAAAACTCTTCTGGGGAGATTGTAAGCATACTTGGAAGCACAAGCGACCACATAAACTATGATTTCCAGATAGAGAGACAGTTCAGGTATACGGAAGACGCTGACTCGATAACCCCAATCACAGTTGAATGCATGGATGAATATGATGTAAGGAAGTCAAAGACATTTGAGATTATTGTAGACAATCATACACCTGAATTAATTGAAGTATCATTAATGAACAATGGACTGTTCCTTGGAAATGACTCACTAAACTATAATTATCTGATAACGGCATTTGAACCACTGGAAAATTTTGCGACAATCCATGTAAAGGCAGATGAATCTGTATTCTGCTGGTATAACCTGTCAGTAGACGGAGCATTTGTCTGGACAGCAAATCTCTCAACAAGCTTTGGAGACACACATGACAAGGTGGTCTATTATGATGATAAAACAATATATGATTATAACATATTCTGCCTGGATTATGTAGGGTTTGAGACACAGAGAAAGAACATACATCTGATAGTAAACAAATCAGCAATAGTTAACATTACTCTTGCAAAACCATTTGGAACAATAGGGCAGAGAAGCCCTCAGCTTGAAGTTCACACTTTTACAGCTGCAGATTGCTATGCTACAGTAACTGCAGGACAAAATGTGTTTGCCTGGCTATGGGATCGGATTACACATGTGATTGCCTTAATGCACCCAGAAGTAGGCAAACATATCCATACAATAGGAGTGTCAAGTGCTGGCACTGGATTACAGGAACTTGAGCATAACAAGACATATGAGTTCAGTGTAACCTGCAAAAATGCTGAGAATAATCCAAGCATATTATTGATTGATGCAACAACTGCAATATCATTCACAACAGACTATGTGGCACCTGCACTTGTGATAACACATCCATCAGTGTCACCATATAATATAACTGATCCTAACTTTAATATTACAGGATATTCAGATGCATCAGGAGTGTTTGTAAGTGTGGGCAGGGCTGAAGTGCAGTTGTCCAACACAACAACAGACCAGAATAATGATTTCATATTACCTGTAGACATTCATCAAGACAGCACACTCAAAGTGTATGCAAAAGAGTATCTTGATGACAATTACATTAACCAGAACATGACAACATTAGTTGTGAATGCACCTGGACCAATACCATTTATTGAGATTATATGATAAAAAATGGAAAAAATAAATAAGATAATACTGGCATTTTTTGCAGCTGCAATATTGACAATAATATTGATAAGCATAGCTGGAGCTGCAGCTATTCCAACAGCCACTACTTCAAATCCAAGACCTAATATTAAAGTGACTTTTACAGAAGATGTGGAATATGATTCAATTGAAGTGAGCCTGAAAAATCAAAGCGATAATAGGCCAGTTGGTTTAGAACAGGTTTCAAGAACAGGAGACCATATCTTTGTATACAGGCCTGTTGAAGAATTATTTGAAAGAACATACAGGTTCAGCATCAAAGCAGACAACAAATTTGGATTAGAAGGGCAGGAAAGGTCCTTGGACATAATTGTATCATATCCATCTCTTGATATAAGCCTTGCACAACCACTAAATGGAGTATCACCTATCAGAACATTTGATATAATTATCACAACAGACCGGAATGCAGAATGCGCATGGTCAAGAAACTCAAACACTGGATTTAACCAATCAACACATTTTGGAGAATTCCATGCAACAACCCACGCTTACAGCGGGTTCACAATATCTGATACAACAAATGGGGACAATATCTATGTTTGGTGCAAGGATGACCTTAAAAGACAGACATACAGTGATTCATTCCATCTTTCATTAGACAACACAGCTCCATCATTGACATCAGTCTATTCAAACTATGTTGATAATAATAATGAAATAAATGACGAGCCATTCACATTGATATTATATGCAGATACAGATGAGGATACAAAATGCTACTACAGCCAGACACCAGGATTCATCATGCAGTCAGGGACCTTGTTTGATGAAGAATTCCTGCAAAAGCCACAGGTTGACATCACAAGCGAGATGGCAGGATCAAATTATGGCGATTCAAGAACATTCTATGTCAAATGCGAAGACAGAGCTGGTCTGGAATCAAATGAAATGCCAGTATTGATAACCTATAAGTATGACACACCATTGCGTATAATCTCAAAACAAAGCCCAATATTGACTGATGAGCCAGAAATCACGTTCAGCCTGATACTAAACAAGATACGCGGAACAACATGCACATTATATAATGACAGCAATTACCTAATAAATCTAGGCACATTCCAAGTACAAGGTGATCTGCCTGAATACACAAAACTATGGACATTATCAGAAGAGGGAGAAAGATATTTCTATGTCAAGTGTTTGTATGGGGGGAGCAATGAGGCATCAACAGACATAAGAGTTGTGTATGAGCTTCCACTTTCTCCAAATGAAATAACTTGGGTAAGCCCTCCAAACCAGAAGACTGCAAACAGGACATTTGATTTTGAAGTAAGCACATTAAAGCTCTCCAACTGCAGATGGCTTGACAGATATAGGGAGCCAAATGCCAAACCATTCAATGGATCAACAAGCCCAGGATTCACTCATAAATCCAATGGATACAACTTAGATGGATCAGCTGATGACATATATGTATGGTGCAATGACACTATCAATAATCAGGAAGAATATGCTTCATTCAGAATAGACCTTGATGACCAGGAGCCAACCTTATTAGGCCTTCAGACAAACTATGGCAACAACATCATCACAGACGAGAACTTCAACCTCATATTAAAGGCAACGACAGACGAGCCAACACAATGCTGGTACAGCGAGCAGGAGGGTTTTGACCTCTTGTTCGGAACAGCATTCAATCCAACTTCAACAGAATTCTCTGCGACACCACAAACACAGATCCCTAATTATATTGTCACAGCAGGAATACAGTCTGGAGATACAAAATCATTTTATGTGAAATGCAGAGACAGGGCACATCTGCTGACTGACCAGCTTGAAATACAAATCACATATGATCCAGACACTCAGCTGATAATAGTAAGCAGGGTATCTCCGGTATATACATCAGGTTCAACAGCAAAACTTAATGTAACATTGAATAAATATCAGGCAGACTGCTATTACAATTGGGTAAACAACTTTGATACATTGCTATATTTACTGACACCACCAACTCAGGAACAAGAACCTCATTATGTAAAAAATAATTACAATCTAGGTGGAAGAGGATCCCATACAGTTTATATCTACTGTGTTGATTCGGATTCTTCAAATTCTGCAACAACAACAATATCCATTGTGCATGATCCAAATCCTCCTGAAATGAGCTTTATTGAGTTTATTGAGCCAGAAGCCATAAGAGGGGATGGAGGAAACCAAAAATACACTTATTTCAATGATGAATTGTGCTTTAAGATTGTTGCAAATGACAGTGAGTCAGGCATAGTGCAATTCAATTATCTTATCCAAGAAGAAACATTCGGCTCATACAGCGAGGTCATAGATTCAGGAATAATCAGCTCAAACAGAATAAGAAGCTTGGCAAACAATTATTACATATTTGACGGATGCATAAGGACAGACGACCTGAATAATGAGACATATATGATCTATGCAAATGCAACAGATGCTTCAGGACTTGTTTCTAGGACAATTCCATCAAACACAAGCATAACAGTAGACCCATCACTTGAACCAAGCTCATGCAGCAACAATAAGAAAGACGGAGATGAGACAGGAGAGGATTGCGGAGGCCCAGTATGCAACAGATGCCCACCTGATGAAGAATGCGAGGATGATGAAGACTGCGACAGTTATGTATGTGAGGAAAATGATGATGAAGTAATGGTTTGTCAAGAACCAACATGCGATGATGATGAAGAAAATGGCGATGAGACAGATGAAGACTGCGGAGGAGTTGACTGTGATGGGTGTGATATTGGTGACAAGTGCAAAGTAGATAAAGATTGCTTAAGTGACAATTGCGAAGGATTAGTATGCGCAGAAGAAGAGGACACCTGCAGCAACAATAAGATTGATAGGGATAAAGGAGAAACAGACATTGACTGCGGAGGCCCATTATGCGAAAAATGCGACACAGGAGAAACATGCGATGATGGCAGTGACTGCAAAAGCGATGTATGCAATGTAAGATGCCAGTCACCAACATGCACAGACACTAAAAAGAACGGCCAAGAGACGGATATTGACTGCGGAGGGGCATTATGCCTAAAATGCGATATTGGAAGAAATTGCATGACAAATACTGATTGCAAATCAAACCTATGCGGAGACAATAAGAAATGCCTTGAACCGACTGACGGAGATGGCGACGGAATGGATGATGACTGGGAAAGGAGGAATGGATTGAATCCAAATGACATTAGTGATGGAGCAGATGACAATGATGGGGATGGGCTGACAAATGCTGAAGAGTACAGATACAAGACAAATCCAAACAAAAGAGATTCTGATGGAGATGGCTGGACAGACAAGGAAGAGATAGACAAAAATACAGATCCAAATGATGCCTCAGACCATCCAATGTCAACATGGCTGATAATATTGCTAATACTGGTAATCATAATCATCCTAATAGTATTGTTGATAATAGGGCTAAAGGTTTATGATAATATACAGAGCATGCCGAAGAAACCAAAACCAATTGAACCAATAAGAAGACCGATGCCTATAAGGAGGCCAATGCCATTTAGACCTCCAATGATGCCATTCCAAAGCCGGATGTCTAAGAAAAGAGAGGAAGAGAAAAATAAGAGGAAATCATTATTCTCATCATTTGATACAGAGAAAGAGAAAGGAAAAGAAGAAGGGAAAGGAGAAGGGAAGGAAATTAAAGAAGAGAATAAGGAAGAGTATGTGGAAATTGGATCAGGCAAGAAACACAAGGAGGAGCCAAAAGAAGAGAAAGTTGATGCATCTGACATATTCAGCACTTTATCAAGCTTAAACAAAATCAGATCTAGTGAGAAAAGCAATGTTTTTGAAAGACTAAAGACTCTTGCAGGAGAAGACATAAAGCCGACGCATATAGAGAAGATTGCAGAATCAAAAGAGACTAATAAAAAAGATCTCCTTAAATCCTTTGGAATATTGGCTGACAAAAAGCTAAATGACAATGTGAGCAATGAGATAAGAAAACATCTGAACAGGCTGACAGAGAGCCATAAACAATTGAAAAACCAGATAAGCAGGGTTGAATCCCACCTAGGAGGGGCAGGTGGAAGAGTGATGGCAAGCAAGACTGGAAATAAATTCCATAAGCCTCATTGCATATCAGTAAAAAAGATCAATAAAGAGAAGATGACATCCTTTTCTGACAGGAATGAAGCCATGAAGAAAGGATACAAACCTTGTTCTGTCTGCAACAGCTGATCAATTACAATCAATCCAATAGCAAAAGAAAATGAGAAAAGGCCAATTTGTCGGACAGATATTTGTGTATATTCTCATGCTAGTCGTGTTTGCTGCAATCCTGATGTTTGGATTTGTCTCTGTGAAAAAATTGATTGACAGAGGAGAGGATATTGAGATCAACAAATTCAAATTAGACCTGAAAAGACTTATTGACAGCAATATCCATTATGGGACAACAGAAGTAAAAGTCATCAATATCCCTGCATATTTTAAAGAGATATGCTTTATTGACAGAGGTGTTTATGAGAATCCACCTAATCCTGATCCAAACACAATAAATTTTGATGAAAGGGATATAGATCCATTAAACCCTAATAAATGCTTATTTGGAATTGTTAAAACAGAATGCTATGACCATGATAAAATAAAGGATCTGTTAGTTGATTTCTCTGACAGCAATGCATTCCTGTTTCCAAGAGGAGATGATAATGAGTTTATAGGCGATCTTGAGATAGAGCATGATTTAGAAATCCCTGGAAGCTATTATAAAAAATATAATTGCATGGAAATAGTTGATTCAAAAGTAAAGATCAGGTTTGAAGGAAAAGGAGACAGGGTAAAGCTTGTACAAGTATCATTAAATCCATAATATTTCTATTAATCCATAATATTTTGGTCTAAATATCCTATTATCTGTGGCCATATTTAGAATAAGATTATTGAAAATCTCGTATCGCGAGATTTTGTTTGGGATGGTGAATACCCCGCAATTTAGTGCGAGACGCTCAAAAACTTTCAGTTTTTGGCGTGCCAAAAATGCTTTTTGCATTTTTGAGCATTTTCAATCCCAAAAATTTGCCAGCTATATTAGCGAGCCGTAATACGAAAAAATCCTACAGGGATTTTTTCGTACCCCAACCTTTAGGTTGGGGATAGGCGAGCATATTAATGGATTGGCAAATTTTTGTTATTAATAGAAAATATTATAAACCAGAATATATAGGTTTATGTATAATGAAAAAAAGAGGGATGATGGAAGTCCAGTTCAACTGGATATTCATACTGTTTGTAGGAGCACTCATCATATTATTCTTCACAAAAGTCATCTATAACCAGAAGGTCATTGCTGACAGAAAGCTCTCTGTAGAGATATTGGACCAATTAACACTATTATCAACTGGAGCAGAAGTAGCTACATCAACTGCATCAGAAATTGACCTTTCAAGAAACTCAATAGGCTTTGAGTGTGATGAATGCAACTGCAGGTATTATGTAAGGAATCTCGGGGAGAAGGATTTTGAATACATAAACAAAAGAGCACTGTTTGCTCCCTCAATAGTTGAAGGAGAAAAGATACTCACGTGGGCATTAGATTGGAACATGCCATACAAAGTGTCTAATTTCCTGTTCATAACAAGCCCTGAGATCAGGTATGTGTTTATTTATGGCAGTCCCCCAATTCCTGATGAACTGCAAGAAATCATGGACAAGCTGCCTGAACAAATCAATGTTGGAAATGAAGGGGGAGGGAGAGGAGGAGTATTGAATTATATAAATGATTTTGAATATCAAAATGAGTATCTGGTGAAGATAATATTATATGATAATATTGGAGATTATAGTACTCAATCAGAGGTTAATACTGCTTTAGGATCCTTATTGAATAATCAATTAAAAGATGTAGAAGAATGGAGGATCTCCCTGATAAGGGTTGATCCAGAGCCATCAGCCACTCCAGGAAGGCTGTCATATGTTGGAAAAATTGATTTTTACAAAGTTGAGGATGGCCAATTTGTTGAAGATGGAGAGAGCAAGACACATTATCTAGGAGACACATCCCTGATTGGGGCAATATTGGTCGATAATTATGATGCATATGTCTGTCCAATGGAATCAGCATTCCAAAGATTAAATTATGTATCTGCTGTATACAGGGGGAGGACTATTGATTTATCTACTCAGATTGCAGGAAATCAAAAATGCGAGGCTACATATGAGGATGCAATACAATTTATCAATGAAATTGAGACAAAATCACAATCATTTTTTAGGTCATTTGGTCCAAATGATTCTGCTATGTCTTATATTTATGAAAGAGCATTCTCAGTAGGAAAATTAGAAGACTTGAATGACAGGATAATACTTTTTTCATGCCCAGAGATATTTTAGGCAAAATGCAAGAATAATCTTACGGAAAATATTGCAGGATAATCTTAAATGAAAATGAGAACAAGAAAAGGGCAGATAAGGATTGGAGAATCAATGGCAGTGATGATAGTGTTCTTTTTCCTGCTCATGTTTGGGTATTCATTTTACATTAACATCCAGAAACAGCAGTTTGCAAGAGACCTGAAAGAGAGCTCTGAAAACATTGCTGTGCAGGTTGCGCAGAAGATTTATTTCCTGCCAGAACTGCAGTGCTCAAGCGGAGTAAGGTTTGTGAGAGAAAGCTGCTATGACCAGATGAAGATCGAGGGATTTATCAAGATGATGAATGGAAATTCAAACCTAAGAGAACTATTCTATAAAGAAGCAATAGGGATAAGCAAGATTGATTTCCATCAGGTATATCCAAGAAAAAAGGAGATTATCGATACAACAGCATTTCCAGGTTTTGTAACACCTGATGATGTCAATACAAGTATACCTCTTTATACAATATATGATATGACTGGACTGGCAACAAATCAGTCAATGGATTCTTATGAGACATTCCAGATGCCAATAGCAATGAAGAATCCTATTTCAGGAGAGTATAAGTTTGGGTATCTGGTCGTGTACAGCTATTACATGAGCGAGGAAAGCTGATAACTATTGACAATTAAAATGAAAAAAGGAAATAAAAGGAGAAAAGGGCAGATGGAAATAATGGGATTAGTCATAATCATAGTCTTGCTTTCTTTAGGCATGCTTTTTGTAGTCAAATTCACAATACTTGATGAAAAAGAATCTATAAAAAAACCATTCAAGGCAAAGCAGGAGATAGCAAATTTTGTGAATGCATTTAGATTAACAACAATAGAAGAATGCAATTATGCATCAATAGAACACTTATTGGTTGATTGTGCAGATAGAAGTCTTAGCATTAATTGTGATTCGTCTGTAATTAGAGGATGTACAGGGCCAGGCAGTTTTGAGTCATTTATAAAAGATAAATTCCTGGCAGACACATTAGACACATGGAATGTGAATTACAGGATAAGATTCTTTCTTGATGGAGGTGATGATATTATCACACTAGCTAGGGCAGATGTTCCAGAATGCTCAAATGAGAATGTTGGAGGCTCAGAAGATGCGCCTTATATCAAATTAGAGAGTGATGTTAAGCCTATTCCATTAGGGCCTGGGCCAAACATATTTGTAGAGATCAATGTATGCTCAGTATAAACATATTAAACAGGAAAATGAGGCAAAAGAAGGTTGAATGCATGAAAATCATTGATGCTATAGCAAACTTTAAATATTAATTAGTGTAAAAATAGGTTATTATACATATTAAAGCACATTAATCAAACTAATAAGAAATCAAACTAATAAGACAAGAGGTGAATTAAATGAGGAAAAAAGGCCAAGGAATATCAATCAATGTCATAATAATTGCTGCACTAGCATTATTGGTATTAGTTCTGTTAGCACTGATATTTACAGGAAAGATCACTTTCTTCAGAGCTGAATCAGGCAATTGCGAAAACAATGCAGGCCAGTGCAAGCTTGTATGCGATGACGCATCAGGTGAAGTGCAATCAAGATTGTACACATGCGATGATGATAGCGATGTATGCTGCATACTAGGAGACAGATAAAATGAAAAAAGGGCAAGGGCTTTCATTAAACACAATAATCATTGCATTACTGGTGCTTATTGTGCTAGTAGCCCTAGTATTGATATTTACAGGCAGGATAAACCTGTTCAGAGGCGGGCTAAAGGATTGCGCAGGAGAATGCATGCAGACAGCAACAGGATGCTCAAACGGCAAGATAGGGTATTACTTGAAGGATTGCAGCGGAGTAGGAGGAGAAGGAGGAGACTACTGCTGTCCAAAAAATGCGCCTGAGTGAAAAGATTTATATAATCTATTTCTTATTTTTTAAATATGATTAATTTTAAAATAAAGAATAAAAAAGCCATAGCATTTATGCATATAGTAATCATTACATTAGCCCTTTTATTCATATTCTCAGCAACATATATAGTAATAAAAATTCTTCAAATGTATAAGTAAATTATAAATAAACTGGATAAAAATGAACGGAAAAAGAGGCCAAGAATACTTAAGAGATATTGCATTAGCAATATTCATAGGGTTGATACTTCTTGCAGTAGGAGCAAAACTATATGATGACTTCAAGAATACAGGGGACAGGGAGGTGTGCAGGCTAAGTGTGATAGGAAAGACTTCAACAAAAACAGTATTTGGGGGGGAAAGCCCAATTTTCAAGAAATTAAAGTGCAAGACACACAATATACAGGTAAAAGAGAATGGAATATCCAAAAATGGCAAAAGAATAGAATCATTCAATGTCAATTCTGTTGATAATGAGGCAGAGCTGGCAGATGTACAAGACAAGACAATAAAAGTCATTGCAGACCAGATGTATGACTGCTGGTATCAATTCAGGGAAGCAGATCCATTCGGGCAGTATAATGCCAACCTCAGGTGCATAGTGTGCGCTCATATAACATTTGATGAAAAATATCAGGAGAAAGTAGAATATCTTCCAAATTTCTGGGGGCATCTAGCATTATATAAGGACAATGATGGCACATCTTACTTAAACTACCTATCAAATGGAAGAATAGGGGATGACTTTAATTTTGAAGAAGATGTAAACCTGCTGACAGAAGTGCCTTTTTCTTTAGTATTCTATACATCAAAAGACAATAACTTTATTGAAGCTGCTACACTTGGATTATTAGGAGGGGCAAGGATTGGACCAGGGCAGGCTTTGGCTGGAGCATTGATAAACAAAGGATCCAGTGTTGTATCAAGGTCTGCTGGATTGTCAGGATTAGTTGCTATTGAGAAAATTGGAGGGACAATTGGAAGCGAAGCTGTATCTTTTGTCAAGACAGGTGCAAGCTCTTACACAAAGTTTGGAGGTCCTGGAGGAACTGTTATGGTTACATCACCAGAAAAAGCAGCTGCTTGGCTGGCAGGCAAAGGCGCAACAGGCATTTCTTTAACAACAAAAGCAGGAAAAGTAATCAGTTTTGCAGGAAGGGCAATTGGCAAGGCAGCATGGGTTGCGACAGTTGCATTATTAGTTTATGACCTTTATACAGAAGAAGAGGCGAGCCTGTATGGGATTGAGATAGCGCCATCAGAAGAAGTTGCCAGATGCGACCAGTTTTATTGAAAATTCCGACTTTGCTGTCGGAATTTTCTATCGGGTTTAATACCCCCACCTTTAGGTTGGGGATACAGCGAGTCTATAAAATGATTGGCAATTTTTTAATTATTAAGAAAACATAAAATGATATTGAAAAAGAATATAAAAGGCCAGGGAGAATGGCCTGAGATATTAACATATGTAATAATAGCAATAACAATTCTATCGGTTATATCAACAGTAGGAATGTTTTTTTTTAATGATAATGATACATTCATTGACGAGCAAAAGTGCAAGCAATTTATCCGAGCAAATGCAGATGCAAGGATAAAAATCCTTGGATCTGACTTAACAGATTATTATGGAAATATAATACAGATACCATGTGCAACAAATTATATCACAGTTGAATCAGATGATGAAACAATAATGAAAGACACATTAGGAGAGGCAATGGCATCTTGCTGGGATTATTATGGAGTAGATGAAAATGGCAGGAATCCAGAATTATTTGAAACAAAAGACAAGAATTACTGCCTTGTTTGTTCAAGACTTGAGTATAAGAAACCTAAACAATTGACAGGATTCAGCAATCACCTGAACACAATGGAATGGAAAGATGGAGAATCAATATATCGATTCTTATATGGAACAGACCCTCCAAAAGATTTCAATTATGAAGGCTTAAGCGAGGAACAAAAGAATATTGACACAATAAACACTGATAATCCTATCGCAGTAATCTTTTACATGACCAAAGATGCACATCTAGGAAAAACTTATTCAACAGCGATTGGAGTTGCAGCTGGAGCAGTTGGAGTGACAGTAGGAGTTATTTTGACAGCAACAGGTGTGCTTTCATGGGTAGGATTGCCATTGACAGCAGCATCATTAGGCGTGACATCAGTGGCAATCGCAGGAGCAGGAGCAATTGCAGCAGGAGGAGCAGCAGGATACATGGCAGGGTCAGACCACAGCTCAGACTTTGACAGCACAGTACTATTATACTCTTATGACAATATTGGTGAACTTGACTGTGATTATCTGGAAGGAAGATCACATGGAATGGAGATCAAAGAATAAATAAGTTTTTATAATTGAAAATTTAAGACATATGTTATCAAAAGAAAAAATAATAAAACAAGAAGTTTAGCATAACATAAGAAATTTCAATGAAAAATAAAATGGAATTAGGCAAAGAAAAAAGAGGAGGAATTGATATTTTCAAGTTTATATGGTATGCAGTCATCACATTAGGGTTGCTATTATTGTTGGTAGCTCTTGTCTGGGCTCCTCAGCTTGAGTCATTAAGAGAATATTTTGCAAGCATTGTAAGCCTGAGAGGATAAATAATGGAATGGGATTTTTTAAAATATATGTTGATAGGAATCATAGGCATAGCAATCTTAGGCTATATTGTAATACCATTTTTAATCAATAATTCTGAAATTTTCAGAGATTTTATCAATAAATGGGTAGGGGAGAAAGGGGATGAGGCTGCAGGATCCCATCCAAATCTTATCACACTAAAAAAAGTAGAGCCTGCAGGAGAAATCCTTAATTACAATCTTCATTATGAATCCTGGGTTGATGGAGATGAGAAAGTAGAGCCGACAGACGGAGTCACAATATTATTCCTAACACTTGACAAACCCATTCTTGAGGAGGAATTCCAGAAAGCGATAGAAGTGTACATAGAAGACTGCACAGGAGCATGGAACACAGTCTTACTAGGATGCGGAGGAACAAGTGCAAGAGATGATTATGCACTATTGAGCTCAAATACATATGATGCAAACTGGGTATCAATAGATGACCACACATACCTCTCAATAATACTACCAGGAGATTCAGGAGTGTTGTCAGCAGGACAGGACTATATAATCAGGTTTAAGAAAGAATACATAGCAGGCCAATGCCAGGACAATTGCAAGTACCTTGATGGAGAAAGGTCGATGAATCCAGCCACTGTTGTCATCAAGTTTGAAACCTAATCTGGACATAATATCATGGTATAGATGATATAGAAAAGATTTTATAATAATACATTTAATAAAAACAAAGAATGGAAAAAAGAGGAAAATGAAATCAAAAAAAGGTGTTGAACTGACATTGAACACAATGATAATGGCAATATTAGTATTGATAGTATTGGCAGTGATGATATATTTTGTCGTGAAAATAGCATCAGGCGCAAGAGAAGGGACATTGTGTGAAGACAGGGGATATAATTGTGTATCAGAAGGCAGCTGCAAAGGACAGGGAAGCAAGATTCCTGCATTAACCTGTGATGAAGGAATGGAATGCTGCTGGTTAAAATGACAAAATCAAGAAAAAAAGGAGAAAACTGGAATTGGTTACAAGGAGGGGTGATGTTTGTGATAATTGTCGTGATTTCCCTCCTGGTTATCAAGATATTTGTGGTAGATAATGTACCTATAATCAATGAGCAACAAATAAAAAACAGCTGCAGAATCTTCTATATCAATAATAATGTTGCTGGCAGACTAAATGCAGTCCCATGCGCATCAGAAGTGGATTGCGTTGAAAAAGATCCTGACCTTCCAATATGTTGTGATATGGATCCAGATGACAGGCATGAAGTTGGTGAAGAGAATTTTCTAGGCTGCTGCATTCCTTTAGATATGGCAAGCAGATGCCCAACAGAAAAGAAAAGAAATGCTCCGGATACAGGAAGATTGACTGGCACAACACAATCAACAGCACAGATTACAACAACAACGAGACCTACTACCCCACAACCGGCAACAACTCAATTAACTACAACTCAACCAACTACAACTTAACCAACTACAACAAAACCATCATCTACATAAAATAGCAAGTTTTATATATCAAATTCTCCACGACAATAAGTATGGTTTTTATCGGAAAAAAAGGAGTGACTGAAACAATAAAAGCAATAATAGGAATAGTATTAGCAATCATGGGAATCCTTATCCTATTGCCACTTATTGTAGGGGTCCTGAGCATGCTGACAGGAGGAGTAGAACAAGGGACACTTGAAAGCGCATCCCATCTTAATGAGGCTATTATTGCCTTAAAAGGTTCTTCACAAGACAAATGTTTTATACCTATCTATTTACAACCAAATCTTGCAATAGTAGGATTTGAGACAGGCGACAGAAACACAATGGAATATTGCGGTGTGAATGAAGAGATAAACAAGCCAACAGACAAATGCGGCGTATTGGCATGCTTCTGCCTCTGTGACGGGGGAAAATTCGACCTTGGGGAGGATGACTGCCTAAATCCCGAGGTATGCTATAATCTTGATGATATATCAGGATTAAAGACAAAGGATGATGAAGGAAACACCTATGACCTTGTATTATATTCAGAAGCCTGCTGGAGCGGAGGGAATGAAAAGGTTAATTCAGCTGTGATTGAAAAAACAGGAGATACTATTTCTGTCTATTATTCCAAAGACTTGACTGGAATAAAACTATGCGATGAATTAGTTGAGTTTGAAGTACAACCAATCTAAAATGATAATATCAAAGAAGGCGACAATGACCTTTGATCAATTATGGGCTATTGCACAAGTATTTCTGATTATCATCATCTTGGTCGCATCCCTATTATTTGTAAAAGGATATGTGGAAAAGACATTGCTTGACAAAAGCTATCTTGTCAGGGATTTCTCATTATTGTTGACAGTGTCAATGGGAGCTCCAGGCAACTTATTCTTCAATTATCCAAATGATTTTTCTGAAAAAAATTTTTATTTTGACATAGGGAATGGAAATGTCAGGGTAAGAGACGAAGAAGGGATAAATTGGGCGTCATATCATTATGGAATGGACACCTTGATTGATTTTACAGGGTTTGGAGAAGACAAACTTGGCATGTTATTCTTGAATAAAAAAGGGAATAAACTGATTGTAGATTCCCTATTAGAACCGAATATGAAAACATTGGAATGCCCAGAAATTGAAACAGCAAACCTGAACTGGGAATCAGAAGGGGTTTACATAAGCTTGTCAGATGATATTAAAGACAGGATCTTTCCAGATCTTAGAGCTAGATCAAGAGGGTTTTCAGACAATTATGATCCTGACATACAAAAGTATGTATTTGGATTACATACATATGAGTCGAGTGATATGGAGAATAATGGAGTAAGGGCTTATGTCAACATAAGATCACAGAATTATCTAAAATCAAGAAAACTGGCATGCATATTGGCCAATAAGCTATCAGAAGAATTCAGCGTCAGCCATGCAAACATTGTTGTCATTGATCCTGATCAGATAGAAAGGGAAAATATTGATATTGAACCATTTTTAACTGACAGAACAACTGTGTTTATTAGTCTTGGAAACAAAAATATTGACAATAATCCATTATTGAACGATCCTGGAAAGATATCAGGCATAATTATAGAAGGATTCAATGAATTTTTTGGAAAATCAGATTAAAATGCCAGAATTGTATAAAAATCTTTCAGATTTTTAACACCCTAAAAAACACCTTGTGTTTTTTGGGCACAAGA
>JAZDHV010000048.1:0-55739 GCA_043805595.1 Candidatus Woesearchaeota archaeon | reverse complement strand
CAACAATAGCTTCCATCTCAGGCACATCAAATAGATAGATTGGATCTTGTTCACTTAATGGTGTATCTGCAAAATCTTCAACCTTTATGTGCTTCTTCTCAGCAAAGAATTTCTTCAAAATCAGAGAGAAAATCTATCTCTTCTTTAGTAAAGCTCTTGCTTCAGGATCTGAAATTGACACTTTTTTGAGAGAATATTTGTCAAGTTCACCTTTAGCTTTCTCAATATTTTTCTTTATCTTCTTTTTATCCTTGCTTTTGTTAAATTCTCTAACTATTCTTTTCATGACCTTTATCAAGCCAATACTCCTTCTTAAACTTCTCCCAAAATACTGCTTAATGCTCAAATTCATCAATACATCATAAAGACTGACAGGAGGAGCGCCTCTTCCTTTCCACAACGAATCATTCTTACACACAAAATAAGCAACCCTTGGTAAATATTCAAAAAATACAAAAACCTCATTCTCCTGACCAAGATTATATAACGCCTCATTTCTCGACTTCAATTTAAGCAACTACTAATATAGTCACTACTATTTGCTTTTTTCTATACTATAGAATACAAATGCTTAAATAGTATTAAGCAACTACCAATAATATGTTCATACTGAAAAGAAAATTCAAAAAAGCAAAAGGCATAAGAACATACCATTACGTCATTGAAACAGTATATACCAAAGGTAAACCAAGAAACAAAATACTAAAATACCTAGGCACCGCCGAAAACATCCTCAAAAAGTTCCAAGAAAAAAAGGGATAATTCTTACACACAACTTTTGATATCAAAACCTTTATAAACCATTTCTAATTTTCATATATTATATTAATAATAACCTAGCGTAAGCGGGATGACAATCAAAATGGAAGAAACAATCCAAAAACCTTCTTTGTGGTTCAAATTAAAAAGATTTACCATAGAATGCAAAAGGGTATTGAAGATCACAAAGAAACCTGACAAGATAGAATTCAAGACTATAGTAAAAGTTACTGGAGCAGGAGTCCTGATAATCGGAGCAATGGGATTTGTCATCTATCTAATCAATCAGCTAATAAGAGGAGGAATATAAACAATATGGCAGATGAAGAAATAAAAGAGAAAGTTGAAGAGGGAGAAAATATTGAAGAAACCCAAGCTGATGAAGAAGAAAATCCTGAAGAAGAACCAGCAGAAGAAGCTGAAAAAGCAAAATCAAAACCTGTGAAAGGGAAAAAGAAAAAAGAAAAAGATACTGGCTCTGATATTGGAGACGGCAAAGCACACTTATATGCATTAAGGACAACTGCAAACAGAGAAGATCAGGTCATGGATTTTATCACAAGCAATGCAGTCAAGAAAAAACTTGAAGTTCTTTCTGTAATCAAAGCCCATGGAATGAGAGGATACATATTTGTAGAAGCAATGACAAGGACAGATGCAGAACAAGCAGCCTACAATGTCCCTTATGCAAGAGGAATCCTTCCAAATGAGATAAGATTTGAAGAGATTGACCACACACTTGAACAGGTAAAAAAAGACGTAAATATACAAAAGGGTGACATAGTTGAGATCATATCTGGACCTTTTAAACGTGAGAAGGCAAAAGTCACAAGAATAGACAAGACAAAAGAAGACGTAGTGGTTGAGCTATTAGAAGCAGCAGTACCAATCCCAATAACAGTAAAACTTGATGCTGTAAAGGTAATCAGAAGGGACACAGCAGATGAGGATGATGAAGGAAAGAAGGGAAAAGAAAGCGAGGATGCAATATCAGAGTTTATGTCAAAGGAATGATAATTTCTGACATTTTACTTTTTTTATATAAAGCATACCCTGTATGATTTTTTATTAAGGCTAAAAACCGTAATGTTTATAAATCAAATTTTAACCCTTTATATTAAACAATAATTTTCAGACAATAATCAGAATTTGAGAATGGCAACCAAAACAGTTGAAGCATTGATTGAAGGGGGGAAAGCATCAGCTGCGCCTCCATTAGGACCTGCCCTAGGGCCATTAGGAGTCAATATTGGAGAGGTCATAAAAACAATCAACCAAAAGACAGCATCATTCCAAGGCATGCAAGTCCCTGTCAAAGTCAAGGTTGACACAGACTCAAAAAAATTTGAGATAGAGATAGGAACACCACCTGCATCTGCCCTTATAAAGAAAGAGGCAAAAATAGAGAAAGGATCAGGAAATCCCCTTTCTGACAAGGTAGCAGACCTAAGGATAGAGAATATCATCAAGATATCAAAGATGAAAGAAGACAGCCTAGGCGGCAAAACATTAAAACAGAAAGTAAAAGAGATAATAGGAACATGCAACTCAATGGGAGTCATGGTAGAAGGAGTCTCTGGAAAAGAAGCAATACAATTGGTGAATGAAGGCAAATTTGACAAAGAGATCGCTGAAGAAAAAACAGAATTATCAGCAGCAGAACAAAAAGAGATGGAAGAAGAGAAGAAAAAGCTGCAAAAAGAGATGGAAGAAAGGAGATCTGAGTTTGAGGCATTAGCCAAAAAAATAATTGGAGAGATGAAAGGAAAAGAAAGAGGGGCAATAAAAGCAAAGATGATAGAAGCAAATATTCCAGATGAGATTATCAAGGAGCTGCTTCCAGTTGAAGGAGCTGCACCAGCAGGTGAAGGAGAGAAACCAGCTGCTGGTGGAGAGAAACCTGCTGAACCACAAAAAGAAAAGAAATAGTATTGTCAAAGTCGACAGGGACCACCAGTCAATATGCTTAAAATGTCAGAATTGTATAAAAATCTTTCAGATTTTTAACACCCTAAAAAACACCTTGTGTTTTTTGGGCACAAGAAATGCATTTAGCATTTCTAAGTGTGCCAGAAAAGCAAATCTTTTCTGAGCATTTCCATCCAGTCTCTGGCTGGTGGAAACTTTGCCTGCTTTTAACTTCAAAAGCTGGAAAATGCGCAAAAATGCAGGGCATTTTTGGCATGCCAGAAATTTCTAAAAAAAATTTCTGAGCATTCTGAGCACTAAGAACCACCAGTCTTATCATAAGGTAATTGCAGATTTAGTGAATCCCATTAGCCTATGACTGGTGGTTCTTTAGATTGCTTTGCAATTTTTGGCACACTAAAAAACCAAAGGTTTTTTGTGCCCAATCAATCTAGGATTGATTAGGGTCTTAGAAATCCAAAGGATTTCAAAGAGACTGGTGGCATGTTCGCTTCGCTCACCCTGCCGACTTTGAGCATGCTCAGAAATATACCACCTTCCAAAAATGGATTGTGGACTATGTCCACTGGTCATGCAGGCCAGCGGTATATTTCTGACATATAAAAAACAGTAAGATTTATAAACGCAATATAATTAACAAGCAACATAAACCCGCATACTATCTATATGATAGGAGGGAAGATGGACAAGAAACAAATAATACAAGCATTAACAGAAGCTAAAAAGATTTCTAAAAAAAGAAATTTTAACCAAAGCATCGACCTAATCATAACTATAAAAGACCTTGATCTAAAGAAAGTTGAGAACCAAGTTGAAACATTTACACAGCTTCATTATTCTAAAGGGAAAAAAGTCAAAGTATGCGGACTAGTAGGAGGAGAGCTTCTTGAACAGTCCAAAGAATTCTTTGACACCACAATATCTGTAGATGAGTTTGAAAAATATCAAAAAAACCCTAAATCAGCAAAAAAGCTTGCAAAAGAATATGATTATTTTGTAGCACAAGCAACCATAATGCCAAAGATTGCACAAACATTTGGAAAAGCATTTGGACCAAGAGGAAAAATGCCAAATCCAAAAGCAGGATGCGTAGTACCTCCAAATGCAAATCTTGAACAATTAGGAAAAAGACTTCATCATCTTGTAAGAATATCTGTTAAATCAGTACCAATGGTCCAGCTAATGGTCGGAAAAGAAGAGACTAAAGAAGAAGAGATCATTGACAATATAATGAGCATTTACAATCATCTAGTACATTCACTTCCAAAAGAAGAGAGCAATATCAAGAATGTATTCATTAAGACTACTATGGGAAAACCTGTTTTAGTTGGGAAAAAGGAAAAAGCAGAGGATGAGAAGAAATAAAATGGCACATGTTGCAGAATACAAGAAAAGGATAGTGAAAGAGTTTGTTGATCTGATGAATAAGTATCCTATAATCGGAGCTGTAAACCTGGAAAACATGCCAGCACCTCAACTTCAAAAGATGAGAAAACAGCTCAGAGGAAAAGTTGAGCTAAGGATGACAAAAAGAAGACTGATGAAACTAATAATTAAACAAGCAAAAGATGATAAAAAAGGAATTGAAGGACTTGAAAAATACCTAGTAGGAATGCCGGCTTTACTTTTTACAAAAGAAAATCCATTCTCATTATTCAAAATAATCAAAAAGAGCAAATCAAAAGCACCTGCCAAGCCAGGACAGACTGCTCCACATGACATTGAGATCAAAGCAGGCCCAACACAATTTGCACCTGGACCAATCATAAGCGAGCTTAGCTCCCTAGGACTCAAGACTGGAGTGGAAGAAGGCAAGGTAGTCATCAAAGCAGATGCAATTGTCGTAAAAGAAGGGGAGAAAATAAATAACAATGCTGCAAGCATGCTCCTGAGACTTGGAATAGAACCAATGGAAGTAGGTCTTGATGTCACAGCTGTATTTGAAGACGGAATAATCTATGACAAGAAAACACTTAATATTGATGAAGAGCAATTCATGAAAGATCTTGCTCAAGCAGACCAGTGGGCATTTAACCTTGCTGTTGAGGCAGGAATCCACAACAAAAGGACAGCTGAGTTCATGATACAAAAAGCATTCAGAGAGAGCAAAGCAATTGCAATTGACCTTGACATATTGACTGATGAAACTGTGGGGATAATGCTAGGAAAAGCAGAAGCACAGGCAAAGAGTTTAAAAGCAGATGCAAATATACCAGATGCAGAAGAGAAGAAAGAAGAAAGACCAGCTGAAATTGAAAGACCAGAAGAGGAAAAACCAACAGAAGCTCCTAAGAAAGAGGAGAAAATTGAGGAACCAAAGGCTGAGGAAGAAAAAAAGACTGAAGAAGAACCAGAAGAAGATATTGAAGAAGAGAAGAAACCAGAAGAAAAGAGCACTGATGACAAAGTCAAGGACATGGTGAAAAAGGCAAAAGATTTTGCTGAAAAAAAGATACCAAGTGCTGATGATTTATTAAAAGATTAAAATTATTATAATTCAATTAAAGGGTGAGAGATCAAAATTAAAGAAGAAAGGGATATGATTTTCATGTCTCTTATTTTAGGAGGTAAATAAGATGGAATATGTATATGCGGCAATGCTAATCCACAAAGCTGGCGGTAAAGTAGACGAAGCAACAGTCAAGAAAGTACTTGAGGCTGCAGGAGCCAAAGCTAATGATGCAAGAATCAAAGCTCTGGTTGCGGCACTTGAAGGAATAAATATAGACGAAGCTATTGAAAAGGCTGCTGCTGCACAAGCAGCTGCTGCACCTGCACAAGCTGAAGGCGGAAATGCAAAACATGAAGTGGAAAATAAAGCACAGAAAAAAGAAGAACAGAAAAAATCAGAAGAATCAGCTGCTGCCGGATTAGGAGCACTATTTGGCTGAATTTTTTTATTTTTTCAATATTTTTTTGCTTTTGCAAACCAAGATTACTAATTAAGAGAACGTGAGCGGATATGTTGACAATAGAAGATAAAAATAAATTATTTAAGAAGATTTCTGAAGTTAGGAAAGAGATAAAAACATTGAGAGATGAACTCAATTCAATCGATGAAAAGAAAGAGATAGAGTTCAAGAAAAAAGAAGAGATAGGGAAAGAAATAAGAGAGATCATAACTGATGTCAAATCACTGAAAAACAAGAGAAATGACCTCACTAGTTCTGTTAAAACCGGAAAAGACAGCAGAAAGGGACTGCAAGACAAGATTTCTGACAGGATAAAAAAAGTCAAGGAGTGCAACCAGAAGATATCTGACATGCAGAAAAAGCTTAAAATCAAGGATGACCCCTTCAAAATAAAGAGAGAGATTGAATTCCTAGAAAGCAAGATTGAAACAGAAGTAATGAGCTTTCAGAAAGAAAAGGATATGATGAAAAAGATCAAAGACCTGAAAGGAAAATATAACCAGGCAAAAGAGGTTTTAGAAGTCATCAAGGAAAAGAACAGATTCTCAAAAGAAATCGATGAGCTAAAGAAAGAAGCCAATCATGAGCATAGAAAGGTCCAGGATCATGCAAAGGAAAGCCAAGAAAAGCATGAAGAGATGATAAGCACATCAAAAAAGATAGATGAACTCAAGAAAAAAGAAGAAGAAACTTTCAAGAATTTTATTGAACAGAAAAACAAGTTCAATGAAGTCAGTGAAAAACTAAAGGAGAAACTGAGACTGCTGAATGAACTTGATCAAGAGGCAAAAAAACATAAGGTAGAAATCAATGAGCATAGAGAGGAAAAGAGAGACAGTGACTTGAAAACCAAAGAAAAGATTGTTGAAGAGAAGATCAAGAAAAGACAGAAATTGACAACAGAAGACCTGTTGGTGTTCCAGAGCAAAGAAGAGAAATAATCCTGATTCTAATCCTTTAATATTTAAATTAAAAAAATAGGTAAAAATCTTATATAATTAATAATAAAATTATATCTTCCTTAGAATATGTTATTCCTTAGAATAGATTATTTCAGCTCTAAAACAGGTTATTTAGAATCCTTTTTGATTCATTTAACAGATTTATCAGCTTCCTTCAACTCTTTCTCAACATCCTTGGCGCTAAATTCAGTATAATGGCATTTGCCGCAGGTAATCCTGTCTTTGTGCTGAGCCATTAAAAAAGAAGAGCCGCATTTAGGGCATGTCTTGTTTTTCAATTTGATTGAATCACCAGAAACTACATACTTTTTCCATGATTGGGTTGTTGATTTATTTGAATTAGACTTTCCGCCTTTTGCTTCTTTTCCCTTGTCTTTATTGTCTGCCATCATCATCATCTCGATCAATCATGACCTATTCTGTTTTTTTCTCTCTATAGCCTCATCATTTCATTCAGGCTTATCATCAGGCTTTGCCTCAGATTCTGGAGCACTATCTTTATTAGATTCCTTATCCCCTTTTTTCCCTTTTATTTTTGGCTCAATCTTTTTGAGATTGTCAACATTATCATAAATAAATGCAGTGATTATAGCTTTTTTTATACCATATTTTGGTGCAATCTTCTTTATCACAACCAATGATGGATCAACTTTTTTTAAACCAGCAACTTTTTTGACTGCATCCTTCTTTGACAAAGGCACAACCTCAAAATCAATATCTATAATCAATTCTTTCCTATTCAATAAAGATGAGTCCTTTTCTTCAATAATATTTACCATAGAATATCCCCTTATCTAACCTTAATCGCATACTCTCCCTTAACATTATGACCTACTTTTCCGGCAACAACAGATTTTTTAGGATCAATAATGAAAAGCCTACCCTGCCAATTAGTTGAAAAGTGGGACTTCTTGCAAATAGGACACGCAGGCCCTTCAACAAATATCTGGCATTCCTTGCAAACTTTTTTTTTCATTTTTTCTTATCCTTTGTTTCCTTTTTGTCTTTTGATTCCTTTTTGTCTTTTGATTCCTTCTTATCCTTAATATCCTTAATATCCTTATCATCCTTTTTTCCTTTATTAGGAGATTGTTCCTCTTCAATCCAGTCAAGCCTTCCAAGATTTGGCTGCCTCATTGTCAATCCAATCTTTGGGTTTGAGAGATCCTTGAATGAAACAGCAATTATGCGCGCCCTGCACATGTCCTCAACCTTAAGAGTCTTCTTAGACTCTTTTCCAGCCAAAATCTTATCCTTTGAAAAGCTGACAAAATCATCCATTGTCTGTGAAATATGAATCATACCCTCAATCGGGCCAAGAGTGATAAACACACCAAAATCAGCAACATCCTTGATCTTTCCAAGGGTAACTTCCTGGAGTTCTGGCTTGAATGTCAAAAGCTCAAACTCAGTATCATAATAAGGAGCTCCATCACCTGATATTATAGTTCCCTCACCAATATTACTAATGTTTGCGATGTCAATGCTGATGCCCAGCTCTTCAGAGATATATCCTTCATATTTTTTTCTTATTCTATCTGTGATCGCCTCATCCAAAGGAATATCAAAGAGTTTTGGAGGAAGCCTTATATGATCCTTTATCTGCACTTTGTAGAACATTTTAGTATATGGAAGTAATAAGGGGTTTTTAAAGGTTTCTAATTTAGAACATATCAAAAAGATATTGATATTATTAGGCTCTGGTTTGAATAAGCACTAGTGCTGGTTTTTCATCATTATAATCTTTTTGCCAAAGTATTTATGTTCTGATTCGATCCGGCGGGTCTATTGATAATGAAGATTGGCTATTATTCATAATCAAATACTTTTTTTGCCTTAATGTGATATATCCTATTGAATTTTCCTTAAGTTTCCTAATGAGATTCATATCTCTTGTAGCAACAATAAAACCCTTTTTGTCAAGAATAAGGTCATCTGTGTGCTTTTTTTCTATTGTTTTTATCATCTTTATATCCTTATCTTTTTTCAATTGCAATGCCATTTTTGCCAATCTGCTGGTCTTTGAATTATCACGACCCATCAATGTGTTCAACTCATCCACTGACCTGTCAAGAATATAAAGATCATACTTGAAATCACAGATTCTTTTCAATTCTGAGAAAATATCAACATTGAACTGAAAAGGTATCATAAGGAAGTTTGTGTCTAAGAGTATTTTTTGGATCATAAGTTAATATATTTGGTATTGATTATAAAAATGTTATTGAATATTTTAAAGAGATAATAATTATAATAGGGAACGAATTCAAAGGAATGTATTTCGCTTGAATTCGGAATCAGATTCTTTTAGAAATGATTATAATAAAGTTTAAATATGCTTAATTCATTTTCTTATCAAAATGATGCAAAAAAGAATCAGGAAGGTAGGAGAAGGGCATTCTCTAGTAAAAAAATGCCCGAATTGCGGACATCCAATACTTCATGAGACAGTTGCAACCAAAGGAGGAGATTTCTGCAGAAAATGCGGATATTTCTTTGGGATCAAACCTGATGCTGATAATCTAGGGGGATATCAACAAGAAAACCTGGAATAGTATACTGGAAAACTAATTCTTTTTCTTTTTTGGAGAACTGACAGTATCTGATTGTGCAGGGATAAAACTTATTCCAAAGATAAAATTAGAGAACTTTGCAAGCAAAGTTGAGATTATGATTGAATATATCAGGAATGCCAATGAAAGATTAAGAACAGGCTGTATCCCAGGAATATTAAGTGTTGACAAGGTGAAGGCAACTACTGCAACTGCAATGCCTTTCTGGACACTCAAAGACATAAAAATCTTATCTTTTACAGTGAAATGCTCACTCTTAAGGCTGAGAAATATAGCAAGCCCCCTGATAAATATATATATAACAAAAAGAAGAATTGACTTGAAGAAGAAATTAAGAGTAAATGGCACTGAAATGATCAGACCAATCAAGATAAAAAGAAGTATTTCCAAAGAATTTGCAAACATGCTTGAGAATTCTGACAGATGAGATTTCTCCTTGACATAGACAGTGCCAAAAAACAAGCCCATGATTGTGACAGCCAAAACACCATTTCCACCAAGGTTCTCTGCAATAATATAAGACAGTAATGCTGATGTGATTATTGCAATCGGAGAGAGAGTCTCAGAATACTGCCTCCTCATAATCCTAAAGACAATTATTCCCACAAATATACCTGCACCAAGACCAGAGATTATCTGCTGAAGGAATGGAATGATCTGATCCACAAAACTAGACACTACTGTGACAGTTGCTCCCTGAAGACTATTCATAAGATCAAGGATTATAAAAGGAATCAAGACAACAACAGGAGTGTTAACCAATGACTCAATCTCAAGGAATTGAGCAACCTTGCTTTTAGTGTCTTTAAAAATAGTCATGATAGTTGCTGGATCAGTTCCAGACATGAGACTTGAAAAAAGCAGAGCAAACCAAATATTTCTAATATCAGAATCGATGATTAATGTAGCCAAAGTCAAAAAAATGAGATTAAATAAGAGGAAGACTACAGTCAATTTCAGCACTGAAAAAGAGAATAAATTGAATTCCCTGAACTTAAAACGGGAAGATGAGTCAAATACTATCATGACCAGGGCAAGAATTGAAGTCGCTGTAAGAAACAAAGGCGGAAAGTCAAAATAAGGAAAGAAACCCATGACCATGCCAATCAATATCAGTAATAAGATATTAGGTATTTTCAAGAACCTGGAAATGAGAGTAGTGAAAATTCCTGCCAGTAAAATCACTGCTAGAACAGTCAGAAATGATAAAGTCGGGTCTGCCATTAGTTCCTCTTTTCTACTCCAATAAATATAATGTATAATATATAAATATTTGGATTTGCAGGGGTTTGTAAAAAGGCAAAACTTTTATAGTCAGTTACAATCAAATTGTTCTATGAAAGAAATACTAAACAGGGTTTTGGATGAGATAAAGCCAACAAGGGAAGATGAAGAGAAAATACTTGATATAATCAATAATGTAGTCAGCAAACTAAATAAAAACTTGAGGAAAGCTAGAGCTGAACTGGGAGGGAGCGGAGCAAAAGGGACCTGGCTGAGAGAAGCGTATGATGCTGACATATTTGTCAGGTTTGACTACAAAGAATATTCTGAAAAGAGCGATGAACTGTCAGAGATACTTCAGAAAACAATGAAGAAATGCAAATTTCAATTCTTAAGACTGCATGGAAGCAGGGATTATTTCCAGATAAAAAAAGGAGGCTTTACAATTGAGATAATTCCAATCCTTAACATAAGAAAATCAAGCATGGCAAAAAACATCACTGATGCAAGCCCATTGCACACAGCTTTTGTAAAGAAATACAAGGATTTGAGGGATGAGATAAGATTAGCGAAGCAATTCTGCAAAAGCAATAATGTCTATGGAGCAGAAAGCTATATCCAAGGATTCTCAGGGTATGTGATAGAGATATTAGTGATATATTATGGGGGTTTTCTGGAATTATTGAGGAGTTCAAAAAGATGGGGGGACAAGCAAGTGATTGACCTGAAAAATTACCACAACAATGTGTTTATGGAGATAAACAAGTCAAAGCTTGAAAGCCCGCTGATAGTGATTGATCCTGTAGATCCAAGAAGAAATGTAGCAGCTGCACTAGGAAAAGAGAAATATAGTATATTTTTGGACAAGGCTGAGATGTTCTTAAAAAAACCAAACAAGCAATATTTTGAGATTGAAAAAATTGATGCAATCAAGCTGAAGAAAAGATATAAAGGGAAAAATCTCATCTTAGTTGAAGCAGAAGGATTGGAAGGAAAAGAGGATGTGGTCGGAAGCAAGCTTAGAAAAGCATATGAGCATATTTTGGATGGATTAAAAGATTTTGAAGTAAAGGAAAGCAACTGGAGCTGGGATTTTAAGAGAGCAATATTCTGGTATGTATCGAGCAGGAAGGAAATTGACAAGATTGAGATCAAGGAAGGACCACCTGTAAAGATAAAGGATCATACCAAAAATTTTATCAAGAGATACAGGAATAGCTATATTAACAAAGGAAGGGTCTATGCAAAAGTGAAAAGGAAATACTATAAAATTAATGATGTTGTCAAGGTATTGCTGAAGGAAAAATATGTAAAGGAAAAAGTCAAGGCGATCAAACATGTTAAATGAGATATTGATAATTATATTATTGACTTTCCTGCCTTTTTTAGAGCTAAGGGCAAGCATACCCTATGGGATTATAGTATTGGGAAAGGAGTACTGGCTCCTTGTTTTTGTAATTGCTGTTGCTGCGAATATCTTGTTAGGACCAATACTTTATGTCTTTTTCCATAAGATAATCCACATTTTTTTAAAAGCAAGAGTATTTAATAACATTTGGGAGAATGTTGTTGAAAGGGCAAGAAAGAGAGTCAAACCATATATTGAAAAATATGGCGTTATTGGACTAGGAATTTTCATAGGAGTTCCGCTTCCAGGATCTGGAGTGTATACTGGAGCGATAGGAGGCTATCTTCTTGGATTTAATTTTAAAGATTTTATGAAATCAGTAGTGATTGGAGTGCTGATAGCTGGGATTGTTGTGACAATCATATCTTATTTTGGGATAGCTGGATTTGAGATTTTTCTTAAGAGATTAGGTTAAAATTCAATAAATTTTTATACAATGAATATGAAATAGTATTATATGGCTCTGATAGAATTCAGGCAAGTGAACAAAGACTTGAATAAAAGCAGGATTCTCCATGACATTAGCTTCTCTATTGAGCAAGGCGACTTATTTGGAATAATAGGAGTGAGCGGAGCAGGCAAGACAACTCTACTTAGGACACTTATTGGTTTTTACAAGGCAGACGGCGGACAGATACTGTTCAATAACAGGGATATTTCAGAAGACCTCAATGTGATCAAAAGAATATTTGGGTTCACAAGCCAGGATTACTCTTTTTATGAAAAACTGACAGTCTTTGAAAATCTCAAATATTTTGGCACATTATACAAGATGCCTAAATCAAAAATAATTGCCAATGCAAACAGAATTCTTAATCTAGTTGAACTGGGGTATGCAAAAGACAAGATTGCCAAGAATTTATCAGGAGGAATGCAAAGGAGGCTGGATATTGCATGCTCACTGATGCATGACCCTCACATTCTCATATTGGATGAGCCGACAACAGGATTAGACCCAATATTAAGAAAACATATGTGGCAATTGATCGAGAATATCAATAAGACAGGAACAACAATAATCATATCAAGCCATCTTCTAAGTGAGATAGAGTCTTATTGCACAAAGATTGCAATCATAGACAGAGGCAGAATATTAGAAGTTGACACTTCAAAAAACCTCAAAGACAAATATTCAAGAAATGAAGAGATACAATTAGAGACATTATCAGGCAATTATCAAGGGATTATAGACAGATTAAGGCAGCAAGGCCTGCCAATAGCCTATGTCACTAATAGGGACATGAAACAAATAATCTACACACCTGAAGCAGAGAGAGTGCTGCACCAGATATTAACAATCCTTGAGGAGACAGGAGAGAAACTTGTGGATGTTGATGTCAACAAGCCGTCTTTAGCAGAAGTTTTTGAAGCATTGACACAAAAAGGAAGCGACATCAAAAATGATGACCATCTTCAGACTCTTAAGGAGAGCATAAGGAATGCATTGCACCAAGGATATTCAACTGGCGATATTGAGAAGGGGCTGATTGAGAAAGGATATACTAAATCAACAGTTGACAAAATATTAGGAGAATACAAATGAGAAGCTATCTAAGAATATTAATCATGATGATCTGGAAGAACCTTAGAATAGTGTTCAGGTCAAAAACTTCGTCATTGATAATATTTCTAGGGCCTCTTCTAATAATAGGAATAATAGGAGCTGCATTCAATTCCTCTGAAATGAACAATATCAAGATCGGAGTGTATTATGACAAAATGACAGAGTCAATAAACACAATGAAAGATTCTCTTGAAGATTCAAGGCTTAGAGTTTATAGGATAACCACAAAAGAAAGCTGCATTGACCAAGTGAAAGACGGCAATCTTCATGCATGCATAATTTTTCCAGAAGGATTTGACCTAGAAAATCCTGAAGGCGAGAAAAACATTGAATTTGCAATTGATTTCTCCAGAATCAATATAGCATGGCTTATATGGGACACATTGATGTCAAAGATAAAAAGCAAGAGCACAGATTTTTCATTGAGACTTGTTGAAGCAATGATGCAGAAAATAAATGAAACTTCAGTAGAACTCAATAAAAGCAAAGAAAGACTGATCGAGATATCATCAAATGGAGATCAAATATCACTTAAGATAACAGACATTAAAGATGACCTGATAGCACTAGACCTGAATATATCTGTCGCAGACCTCAATCTATCTGAGCTTGAGAACCAATCTTCGACAAGCCAGGCAGAGATTGACTCATTTAAAGAAGAGATTGATAATTTACAATCACAGATAGACAGTGCTAGAGAAGGGATGATACAACAAAGAGAGGAAAGCCTAGGACTGTTGACAGATTTTGAAGAGAAACTTAGCACTCAGATAAGTGATCTGGAAGATTCGAAAACTGAAAAAGAAGAACAAGCGCCTGTTGCATGTGCTGATCCTGCATCACAGGGATGTGTGATATTACAGCTTGAACTTGGAACGATTGACTCTCAGATCACACTATTATCTGACTATCTCACAGATGTCCAGGACAATATAGAATCAATAGAAGGGCAGGAAATGCCTGATAATGATGTTGACTTCAGCGGCATGAATGACAGATTAGATTCTTTCAATGAAAAGATGCAAAAACTGAATGAGAAAACATCAAAATTTGAGGGCGAGCTTGGAAAGATCAAGAACAAGACAGATGAGATAAAAGCCATGAAAAATTCAACACTTGGCGAATTAGATGATATTAATGAAATAATGACATCAAATTTTGAGACAACAGGTGAGTTTATCGATGCAATTGATGAATTGACTCAAAATATGGAAAATCTGACTCTTTTAGACTCAAGGCAGATAATATTTCCGATAAGGACACGATATAAAGATATAACTGATACAAACAATTACTTTTCATTCATGTTTCCACCTTTATTAGTCTTAGTGGTTATGCTGATAAGCATATTATTGTCTTCAACAACTGTAATAAGCGAGAAGCAATCAAAAGCACATTTCAGGAATTTTTTAGCGCCAGTGCATGACCTGTTCTTTATCATAAGCCATTTTATCTCAAACATATTGATATTGTCTGGGCAGACAATCATATTATTATTAGTAGCTGTGTTTGGATTTGGAGTTGAGGTAAGTAATTGGTTCTCAATAATCGGAGCATTCTTGATTATCAACTCATTTTTTGTATTGATTGGATTGCTAATAGGTTATCTATTTAATTCAGAAGAGACAGCTACATTAGGAAGCATATCAGTCAGCTGTGTTTTCCTTTTGTTTTCATCCTTAGTCATTCCAATAGAGACAATGCAGAAACAGATCGGGTTTATTGCGTTTGCAAACCCTTTTGTGCTGTCTGAATCCATTATTAGAAAGATAATCATATTTGACAAGACATTATTCAGTTCACCATTAGAAGTCTATGTTCTATTGCTGTATATAGCTATTACATTCATATGCGTATTTCTATTGTATAGGAATAAGAAGGGGAAGGTTGAATAGGTTTTCTAAACTATAAAAACTTAAAAAGTTGAAGTTTGTTCTATTTTAAATGGACAAAGAGATAATACAGCAAGTGCTATTGAGTCTGGAGAGTTCTTTGGAGAATAAGGGAGATGGGATGTTTTTGGATGACAAAGAAAGTGTTAAGGTGGATATTGATAATTTTCAATCAGTTAAGGGTTCAGAAAGTGACAGGAAAATATGCTTTGTCGATGGAGGCAATCTTGAGATCCTTAAGGCACCGAATTTTTCAGTTCAGATTATAAGAGTGTATTATACCATTTATCAAAGAAATAAGAGGATTTTGGCTAAGAAAAAGGAATTTTTCATCTTGGTTAAAGCTGTGAACAAGGAAGGGAAGATATTTTATGAGACTGAGTCTTTTGGTGACAGTATTGTTGGAAAGCTAAGGTTTTTTGCATATGATGAAGAGATGAAAACAGGGATGGCAAGGGTAGAGGTCTCTTCAATTGCACCATTTGTAAGAAGATTATGCGAGATAAGGATAATTGAAGAGATAGTTGATGAGTTGGGCAAAGGGGATATAATAGTGTTGGATGGAGATCTTCAGGCAAAGACAAGGGTTGAGAAAGAGTTTTTGGAGAGGGCTTATGAATTGAGCAATGCCAAAGGAATCATTGTTAGTGGATTGGCCAAGACTAACACTTTATTGAGTGATAGTGGGAATGCTTTTATGCAGCTTTTATTGGATAAAGCTCCATTGGAAGAATGGTATTATAAAATCTTGAATGAAGATGGGAAAGATATAATGATATTAAGGCTTCACAGGAAATCAAATCATATTTTTAAGTTTGAAATAAGGAAGGAGAATCTGGATGATATTGATGAAGTTGCTTATTTGCTTAAGAGAAATTCAGTTGATCCAGTATTTTTAGGATATCCATATGGGCTGATTGAGGCAGACAGGTTTGCAAGGGTGACAAGGCAAGAATTGGATTATCTTAAGACAAAGTTTATTCTGCAGGCAGGCAAATGGTACAAAGAGTTGGCAAAGTATCTGAATAACACAAACAGCCATGAGATACTGGATACTATTTCTTAGAAAAGATAGAGTAAAGAAAAATTTTTAGAAGGAACGAATTCAAAAAAATGTAGGCTTGAATGAATTCGGTTTCTGATACTTTTTGATTTCCATAAAATTTAAATAATACTTAGTCTAAAATATCTTTTATTAAATATATTTCAGGAAAAAGAGGTTATTGTTTGAATTGTTTTTTTTATTTTTTTTATTTTTGTCTTATTTAGTTTATCTGATTTTTTCATATTCTCCAATTAATTTTCAAGAAACTTTTTTAAAGAATCAAAGGATTTCAAAGGAAATGATTGATCCAAACAAAGAATTATTAAGATGGGGGCCGATAGATGGGATACCAATCTATATTGAGCATTTCATGGAGTATTTCATCACTTTCAAGAACAAGTTTAAATGCTCCTGGCCAGATGCTGTTGATTTTATTAAAGACAAGAAAACAATCATAATATTAAATTACCAGGATCTGAGAGACAGCGGTGAAAATGTCTTTAAAAAATATCTGCTGAAAGAAAAAGAGAGAAAACAAGAATATGATTTCTGGATTAAGACAACTGAAAGGATTTCAGAGATGCTAAAGCAGGCAGAGACTGTTAAAGAAATGAGTGATGAAGAGATCAATGAATTCCTTATTGAATCTGACAAAGTCTATGAAGACTTTTGGATATATGGTTTTTTACCAGAACTTTCCACATGGGGTGGAGAACAGCTAATAGCTAAAGAGCTTAAAAAAGAAGGAATCAATGAAGTTGATGAAATTCTTGAAGCACTTTCTACACCAGAAGAATTATCATTTTTTCAAAAAGAAGAGCTAGAGCTGATGAGACTAAAGATATCAAAGTATAAAGATAAGATTAAGGAGCATCAAAAGAAATATTTTTGGATAAGGAACAGCTATGGAAGAGTTCTTAATCTTCCTTTAGATCATTTTGAAAAGGAATTATGCAAGGTTTCTGAAAAAGAGGCACTTGAAAAGATAAAGTCAATTCAGAATTATATTAAACAGGTCAGAAAGAAAAAACAAGATGTAATATCAAAGTACAATGTTCCTAAAGAGATACAGGACATTTGCCAAACACTAAGCTTTTGCATAGGATGGCAATATACCAGAAAGAAATTCATATTCATTTATACACACATATTTACAGAGATCACAAAAGAGCTAGGAAAAAGAAACAATATCCCTTTTTCAGACTTAGAGATGTATGCAAGGAAAGACATACTTAATCTGGCAAAAGGAGTGAAAGCAGAGAATATAGAAAAGAGGAAAAAGGCATTTCTTTCATATTATCATGAGGATTCAAATAAATTAACTTATATGTTTGGAGAGGAAGCAGAGAAATTCATCAAACCATATATTGAAGTTGAAGTAGATGAGAATATCAAGGAAGTCAAGGGGACTGGCGCAAGCAAGGGTATTGTTAAAGGAAAAGTATGCATTCTCCTTACACCAGACAATATGGACAAAATGGATAAAGGGGATGTATTGGTCGCGCCAATGACAAGCCCAGATTATGTAGTTGCAATGAGGAAAGCCTGTGCTGTAGTCACAGATGAAGGAGGGATGACTGCACATGCTGCAATTGTTTCAAGGGAATTAGGCATTCCGTGCATTGTCGGGACAAGGATTGCAACAAAATTGCTTAAAGACGGGGATATTGTTGAAGTAGATGCAGATAATGGTATTGTCAGAAAGGTCTAAATTTCAATTCTTTCTTTTCAAATCCTTCTGGAACAACTGTCTGATCTCTGATTATTAACAGAAGTTTTCTAAATGATTCTGTGAGATTCTCATTCCTTATCAACAAAGTGTAAATCTCATCCTTATCAAATCCTGTTATGATTGTTACACTGCCTATTGTCCTGATATTTGGAAGATCCCTGAATTTCTTGTCAAGAACATAAGGATAGTACATTTTTCTCTCTTTTCTCCTATGGACTTTAGGATCTTTCTTAAACCAAACATCATGCTCGTAAATCAAATGCTGAGGTATTTTTAATTCTGAAGTCATAAGATTGTCTTTGTACCAATAATGTTTTAATCTGAATGATGCCTCTTTTCCAGCCAATGAAAGAACAAACTGGCCTGGCTTGATTTCTTCAAGGCTTTTCTTGTGAAGGGTTTCAAAACCTTTTACTCCTTTTGAATATTCAACAAAAGGAAGTTTGCTTACTGTCTCTTTCCTGCTTTTTAAGGTAGGGAGAATCTTGTTGATTTCTTCTTCATTTTTATCTAATCGCTTTTTTTCATCTTCTAAATACTGCAGGATCAATTCAGGATCTGAGGCTGTAAAAAATTTTTTCTTGTTTTCAACAAACATTGTGACTAAACCTTTGTGGACTAATCTGTTTAGGATTGTGTACACTTTTGAGGCAGAAACATCTGACTTTTCTATGATTGAGCCAACAGTAGAAGTGCCAATAGTCAAAAGGGCAAGATAAGTCCTTGATTCACCATCTGTGAGGCCTACTTTTACAAGTGTTTCAGTCAGTTCTTCTTCCATAGAGGTTGTATAAGGTAATTTATATATAAATATTGTTATATTAACCCCCTATGGGGGAGATAAGATTTATATATAAGCTATCATTTATTTATGATAAAATAGTCACTTAATAGTGAAAACAAAAGGTGCAAAAGAAAATGAGCATTGATGACATAACAAAAATAAAATCACAAGCTGAATACAAGGTTTATGTTACAGATGAAGCTGGAACAACAACACCTATGTCACATTATATGGAAGATGCACATGGGTATGCAAGGAGAGATGATATAACACCATTGATTGCAGATGAGCTAGGGACAAATGTTGATCAAGTTATTAAAGAGCTTGATGCAGGAAGAGAGGTGATTAAATCAGATACTAAAGGCTATAAAAACAGACCAGAATTCAGGAGAATGGTAAAAATCAGTGGTATAGCAAGATCAATTGGATACTCAAGAGGTGAATTAAATTTGGAAATTTTTGATGATGTGCCTATAACTCTTGAAAGGCTGTCAAATGCTGGAGCTAGAATAAGAGTTTATTCAAGCGGAAGCATAAAATCATTGATGGATGGCTGGAAAACAAGTGATGGGCTTGAAGATTTCATAGAAACATATCACTCCTCAGACCAAGAATCAACTGGAGACAAGCTAAGTCCTGCATCATACAAAGCAATTGCAAGAGATGCTAGAGTAGATGTGTCTGAGATGTGTTTTATAACAGACAATAAAGAAGAGGCACAAGCAGCTGTAGAAGCTGGAGTAGGAAAAGTATACTTCATAGACAGGAAAGGGAAAGAGGAAAAAGGAATTGCAGCAGATGGCTATGAAGTGATAGATAATTATGAGCAAATGGCAGATGACACTATCCATGAAGACAGGACAGAAGAAACTGGTGCGATAGCAGAAGCTGAGGAATAATTTTTTAATTAATTTTTTATAATTATCAATATTATCTTTAATAGTGAGGACTAAATGAAACATTTAGAGGAACTAAAAAAGGTTGAGTGGATGTGTCCGGTGAACAGGAAAGAGGCACCTTTATTTAGCTCTATTTCTACATTAAGCTTTTTCAAGTTCACTGAAGCAGTTGGCTGGGAATGGGATGTCAAGATAAAAATGACACTCAACAAAGGCGGAATCGCACATGACAAGAAAGATATTATGATTCTTAAGCAGAAGTTTAAAGATGGAGGCGTTCCATTATTAAATAATTTTAAGGAAAGACTTATATCAGTCATCCAGGATTTTGATGATTATGCAAAATCACTGAAAAAAGAGGATTTTTCAAAGTATCCTGATGAAGAATTAAGAAAAACTTGCAAGGTTTATTTTGATAAAGCATTATTCAGCCACTGTTTTTTAATGCCAATGCCAATAGCTGATAAAGCTGTTTCTGAAATGATTGTTAATGAGCTAAAGTCAGATGATATTGAACAAAAGCAGGAATGGCTAGGCATATTAGCATTTCCATACAAAGAAAATTTTCACACTCATGAACAAAGATCATTTCTTGAGCTAGTGAAGAGTCATGGAAAGGATGATTTTGAGGACAAGCTAAAGGAGCATTTAGAAAAATATTCATGGATTGGAGCAAGAAATTATTATTTTCAGTATGCCTGGAAAAAAGAAGATATCCTTAATAGAATTAAATCATATGTTGAACAAGGTAAGAATCCAGATGAAGATATCAATCACCTAAATGAATATATGAAAGAGAAGAAACAAGAATATGAAAAGCTTATGGAAGAGCTGGAAATTAAAGAAGGAAGCCATTTGTATAATCTAATACAATTAGCAAAGGAATTCGCTTATCTAAGGACATGGAGAACAGATGTTGTTTATGGAGCTGGCTACAAAGCCGGAAATATGCTTATTGAGATTGAAAAGAGAGCAAACATCAATCATGGTGAATTAATATACTTAACAGTCCCAGAAGTAATGAATGCAGCTGAAAACTGGAGATGCCCAATCAGCCAGGAAGATATAAATGAAAGAAAAAAACATTTTGGATCAGTATTATATGAGGATGAATTTACAAGCTATTCTAATGAAGATGATCTCAACCTATTAGAAAACCTATGTGAGAAAAAAATACAGGACTTAGATTCAGTCAAGGGAAACATTGCATTCAAGGGAAGAATTAAAGGAAAAGTCAAGGTGGTCCTTGAACCAAAAGACATTTCAAAGGTTGAAAAAGGAGATATCCTTGTTTCAGTAATGACTTTTCCACATTTTATCACAGCAATGGAGAAGGCTTCGGCGTTTGTCACAGACGAAGGCGGCATACTATGCCATGCAGCAATTGTTGCAAGGGAGATGAAGAAGCCATGCGTGATTGGAACAAAAGTAGCAACCACTATTTTTAGGGATGGAGATATTGTTGAAGTAGATGCTGACAAAGGGATTGTGAGGAGAATATGAAATGGAACCTTATTGTCAGGAGAAAGCTAAGCATATTGTTCTATGACCTTATCACATTAGGCCAGCCAACCAAAGAAATCCAAAAAATAATGGGTTCTGGGTTAGGAATTGACTATTACAGAGCTGTCAATGGAGATGTAGAGCAAGGAGAAGAAAACCTTAAAGAGATAGAAACATATTATGAAAACAAGTTTAATGAGAAAGGCATAACTTATTTAATTGAAATGCTGGACAGATGGAAGAAAGATGCCAAAGAACTGATAGAAAAGGCAGAAGAGATCTCTAAAAAAGATTTTTCTAGCTCAAGTGACAAGGAACTGATAAAAGAATTTGATGAATTAAAAGAAAAATACTATAAATTTGGTCCAGCCCTAAATTTGACATTAGTGCTAGGAAGCATTGCTGAGAAAAGAATAGCTGAGATTGCAAAAGGCAATGAAGAGCATTTTGGAATACTGACAATGCCTGAAAGGGACACAGAAGGATCAAAAGAATACAAGTCATTCCTAAGGATATGTGACAGAAAAGATGATGAAGAAATAAAGAAGCATATAACAGAATTTGGATGGATAAATACAAGGGGATTTCTAGGAAATGAATGGAATGCTGATGAAGTCAAAGCAAGGATAGATGAGACTGATGAAGATCATATAGGAAAATTAAATGACATCGAAGAATGCTATAAGAGAGCAAAAGAGAAGACTGAAGAGATCCATAAGGAGATAAATACCACAAATGAACAGAAAGAGATGGTCAAGCTGGCAAAAGAGCTAGTTGCCTTCAGGACAGACAGGATGGACTTTTTTGTCAAAGCAGGATTTCTATCAAGACCTTTGTTCAGGGAGATTGCAAAAAGGACAAACCTTGACATGCAGGACCTTTTTTGCCTGTTAAGCAATGAGATAGAGAAAGCTTTTTTAGAGGGAAAAGATTATAAGGGATTGATAAAAGAAAGGAAAAAAGGATTTGCATTCTTCAATATACATGGAGAAGTCAAAGTCCTTTCAGGCAGAGAATTAGAAGAGTTCTTGGAAAAGAACAAAAAAGAAGAAGTTGAGAATGTTGATGAAATCAAAGGCAAAATTGCCTATAAAGGATATGTGAAAGGCATAGCAAAGGTAGTGATTGACAAAGACCAGATCAACAAGATAGAGAAAGGAGACATATTGATAGCATCAATGACTACACCAGACTATATCACTGCAATGGAGAAAGCAGCTGCATTTGTGACAGATGAAGGCGGCATACTATGCCATGCAGCCATAATTGCAAGAGAGATGAAAAAGCCATGCGTGATTGGCACTAAAATCAGCACAAAGATATTTAAAGATGGGGATATTGTAGAGGTAGATGCTGAGAATGGGATTGTCAGAAAGGTTAATAAATAGTAATTTGTTCTTATATTCTTATGAATACTTTAGATAAATACAATATTAAACCAGAGGAATGGGTTTATTATGGCAGGTGGAAACAGCCTCCAATTTCTGATTATTATTGGCTGTTTTGGAGCAATCCAGAATATTGCAAAGATATTGGAATTAAACCTGTTCCTAATGGGTATTTTCTTGTTGATGGATATAATGTTATTAAGAAGGAGATGCTTGATATTATAAACAATTCTTTTACTAAAGCTATAGAAAATAATGATTATGATTTTATTGAGAACATAATTCAAAAGTGGAATGCATTTTACCCAAAACATTTGGATGTAGCAAAAGAGTTGAAAACAGACAATCTGCTTAAAAGTTTTAAGGTCTTTAACAAATCCGCACTTAAAGTAATAAATTTTTGGTTTGCTTGCATGATATCAGATCATATGGGAGAATTGCTTGTTAAAAAAGCTGAAGAACTGGGTTTGAGCCCTATAAAAGTATTGGAAAGCCTGCCTGAAAAAAAAACAATAATGATAAAGCAGGCAAGGGATCTACTGAAACTAAAAAAGCTATTTAAAGAAAAAGGGATTTATCAATTGCTTGAGAAATCAATAAATGAGGGAAAAGAGGCATTGAGAAAGGATAAGGAATTATTTAAAAAAGTTCTTGATTTTATAGAAGAATATGAGTGGATAGGAACCCACCATTTCTGGGGAGATCCTTATAATGAAGATAAATTTTTTGAAGACCTGTTAGGGGTAGAAGATTCAGTAAAAAAACATGATAAAATAAATTTTCCTGAAGAGCTTAAAATTTATGTCAAATATTCTGTTGAAATCGGGTATTTAAGGCAGCATGCAGCAGAGATATTTAATATACTGGCTTATAAGGCAAGACCATTATTTAATAAGATTGCTGAGCAATTTAATATCACTTATGATGATTTTATTTACATGACTCCAATTGAGATAATGGAAAATCTAAAGAATAAAAGCATTCCTGACATTAATGTTTTGCAGAAAAGAAAGAGGAAATTTTGCTCAATAAGGAATGGAGATATATATGAAGTGATAATAGATGAGAAAGAACTAGAGGATCTAATGGATACTTTTGTCCAAAAAGCAGATTTGTCCTTAAAGGACCTTAAAGGGAAAGTTGCATCAAAAGGCTATGCAAAAGGAACCGTAAAAATCTTTATTATTCCTGAAAACATGGAAAAAATGAAGAAAGGGGATATATTAGTAACAACCATGACAACTCCAGACTTTGTACCACTAATGCAGAAAGCAGCTGCAATTGTGACAGATATAGGAGGATTACTAAGCCATGCAGCATTAATCAGCAGGGAATTGGGAAAACCATGCATAGTTGGTACTGAAATTGCTACAAGAGTTTTGAAAGACGGGGATATTGTAGAGGTAGATGCTGAGAATGGGATTGTCAGGAGGGTTGAGTAATTCTATTTAATTGCAGTATTCCACATCACTTCGAAAAATTGATCATATGATTCTGCTGCTGCCTTGTTGTGGATGAGGATGCCTATTGGTTTGTCAATCCAAATTATAATTCCAATCTTATCATTCCTGATAATTGTTTCTGTCAATGGCTCAAAGCCTTTTTTAGTGAATCTCAATTCAGCATTCTGATATTTATGTGATTTGCACCATTCTTTAAGGGATTCATTAAACATTAATCTAGCCTTAATTTTCATTCTGGATCTCTTTTTGTGGTATGTCATCCAAAATGTATCTCCCATCATCAGAGATCTTTCAGATGATCCAAAAGTATGATGTTCATTTCCACCTGCTTCCAAAAGTTCGAATAATAGTTCCCTTATTCCTTTGATCCCTCTGAATACAGTTATTTCTCTTTTTTCTTTAGATGTATGCTGTTTTAAGAGAAGTTCTGGCAGGATATTCTCAAATTTAAGCTTTTTTTCTTCAATATAATCAATAATATGCTTAGGATTTGATGCTTGGTAATGGTTTCTCTGGCCTTCTTTTACAAATGATATAAAGCCCCTGTCTATTAGCTTGTTCAATGTCATGTGGACAACTGAGCTTTGCAAGCCAGATTTCTCTATTATTGGGCCTGCTGTAGAGACTCCTAGTTCTAATAAAGCCAAATATACCTTTATCTCGGCATTTGATAAACCTATATCTTCTAGGATCTTGGTATCCATGGGCATACAGAGTGTAATCTGATATATAAAGGTTTGTTTTTCATCCTCCAAAAATGGAGAGTAAATGTTTATATATAAAATATATCCTACTGCATTGTAAGTGATAACAACAATCAGGGGAAAGGGAACCAAAGTTTCCTGGCCTCTAACAAGTCAGAGGTGACTAAGATGGAAAACAGAGATAACAAAGAAAACTATGTATCAGGCAAAACCCAACATGAATATGTTGAATCAAATGGGAAAACTGTACTTCTAGATCTTTGGGGTGTCATATTAGACCAGGAAAAAGCAGGAGAAGTCATGGTAGATGCTTATAGAAAGCAGGCTGCAGAGGAGAATGTTCCAGCTGAGACTATTGACATAGTTGTAAGTGATTATCAGAAAGTATTGCAGAATGATAAATCTGTCTCTGACAGAAAAGGAGAGATAGTGAATACATTACAGGATTTAGCAGAGAAATACATTGAGAATAGTGATGATGATGAGATTGCTAATAATCTAGAAGAATCAGTTTATGAGGATTCAATTAGGGTTATTAGTCGTGCAAGATCAGAAGGATATAATGTTGCAATCTTCACAACAAGAGCAGCAGAATGGGTAAGAGAATTCATAGAAGATGAATTAGGTGAGATCTACGAGGCTCCTGAAGGAAAAACAGCAGAAAGATTCAATGAAATCTGCAGATATGAAATTTCTAATGGAAGAAGAGTAGTCAGTTTTACTGAAGACGCTGCAAAAGCATTGAAAGCTGCACAAGAAGCAGGTTATGTAATAAACAGCATTATCTACATCAACAGAGGAGATAATGGTCTCTCTAGAGAAGAGTGTGAAGAAAATGGGATTGTATACACTGAAAACCTTGAAGATGTCTATGATCATATAGTAAATGAAGTAGAAGATGATGGATTAGGAGAATTAGTAAATTTTGAAGAAGATGGATTAAGTGAGGCAGGTGAGTAAAATGAATGAATGGATAAATAGGTGGGCAGGATCCTATACATTTATATCATGCAGTTATTGGGGACCTCAATACTTTAGAGCCCTAAATAAGATCCTTGGAAAGGGATTTGATACTACTCTTTTTATCCATAAAAAGGGAACTGTGTCTTTTCTTGTAAAGAAAGATGAACTTGATGATTTAGGTAATTTTCTTGCTAAAAAAGTTCAGGAGGATAAAGAAGGGGCTGCAGAATTATTGAATAAATTAAAAGATAACACAAACATAATCATGGATATGATGGACAAACTTAGCGGTAAAATAATCAATTTGGAAGAATATAGCGAGTTTATGAATGTGTTTGAAAGGCATTTGGCATATCATGTGTTCATGAAGAAAACAGTAGATTATCTACCAAAGGAATTGCTAAATGAAATGTTTCCAAAATTTAAAGATACAAGGATATATTCAGAGCCAGTCTACAGCAGAACTGAAGAGTTTTTTAGAGAGCTAGCTAAAGCCATAGGAGAAAAAGAAAATATAGAACCTGAATTACTTACTTGTTTAACCCAGGATGAGATTGAAAGATATATCTCTAAACAGATCTTACCAAAAGAGAATATTTTGAAAGAAAGATATAACTTCAGTGTATTATCATGTGAAAAAGACAATCTTAAGATATTAACAGGAGAAGCAGCAATTAATCTAGAAAAAGAGATATTAAACAATAAATTAAATGATGATATGATAAAAGGAAGTCCAGCTTATCCAGGAACAGTAAAAGGAAGATGCAGGATTGTATTGGATCCTTTTGCTAAAGTTGAATTTGAACAAGGAGAAATCTTAGTTACAGGCATGACTAGGCCAGACTTTGTAAAATTCATGGAAAAAGCTTCTGCAATTGTCACTGATGCAGGCGGAGTATTATGCCATGCAGCTATAACTGCTAGGGAGATGAAGATCCCAACAATAGTTGGAACTGAAATAGGAACAAAAGTGTTCAAGGACGGAGATATTATTGAAGTCGATGCTGAGAATGGTGTTGTTAGAAAGATTAGTAAATAATAATTTTTTAGGTGGATTATTTTCTATATGGAAAATTAATGGGAAAATTGGTGAAAAATAGAAAAGTTTATATATAAATTATCATTATAATGATAAGATGGACTTAGAAATAATAAACCCTTATATAATGAAGATAATAATTGCTGCAAGAGAAAAAGACAGCATAAATTCATTAGCCAGGCGTATAAAAGTCTCTTATGGCTGGACATATAAATGGGTTAAGGAATTAGCTATGATTGGTGTTTTTAAGTTGTATAGAATGAAGATTAGATTAAATAAAGAGAATTCTTTTTACAAAAAAGTATTAAAATTTATTAAAGTGACTTTCAGGCATGATGTATCTTTTTTTTATTCAGCAATATGCTTGTTTGGGATACAATACTGCTTTACTAAAACAGATTCTGTTTTTGTCTGGACAAAAGGCGCATACAATATTGGAAGGTATAAAAATCATTATCCAATTTTTATTAAAATTATGAAAAAAGACAAAGAAATTTTCTATTATTACATGAAAAAGTTAGGATTAAACAGAAAACAAGGGATTTATTTCAGCTTAGAGTTTGTTGAGGAGATTGAATGTGATTTCTTGGACAATATTCCTGTTGATTCTTTAAAAGATACAATAAAGTTCATGAGAAAATACATATACAATTTTGAGCCTGCATTGGAAATGATTGAAAAAATGTATAATATAAAAACTGGTGTAAATTATCAGGAGGCTTTCACAAATGTTTAAACTATTTATCCAAAGGGAAAATGAAATCTTTGAAATCCTGGAGTCATTCTCAGACTTTAATTTTATTCTGATAGGTGGGTATGCAGTCTCTGCCTATAAGCACAGGTTTTCAGTTGATGCAGATATTGTTATTAAACGTGAAGATTTTAAGAAATTTAAAAAGATTCTTAATGAGAATGGGTTTGTTGAAACAATTTCAAAAGAGCTTGAAAATATTTATTCAACTGAATTTAAAAGATTTGAGAAAAAGAAAGAATTGTCAGTTTCAGTTGATTTATTAATAGATGGAATGGGGATAAGGCAAACTGGCTCTGCCATTAGTTTTGAAAAATTATATGAGAATTCTGAAATAAAAAAGATAATTGGAATTGAGAAAGAAATTAAAGTTAGGATTCCAATCAAAGAAATGATCATTGCATTAAAGGTACAGGCAGGGAGATTAACAGATTTCAGGGATATTGTTGCTTTGTCTGAAGACTTTGATCCTGAAAAAGTGAAGGAATTAATGGGAGGGAATAAACAAGTAAATGAGAATTTAGACAAAATCTTATTGTTATTAGAGGAAAAAGGGTTTATGGACTCATTCAAAGGAGTCTTTATGGAGAAAAAGTTTAAGCCGAGATTTGATTTGTTGAGGAAGCTGGTATAGGGGTCATATTTATTTTCTAAGTAATAAATATGTTACTATTATATAGTAGTTATTAATAGAAAGGTTTATATACTAGTTGTTTTTTATTGTATATATAGGGTGTAATATGACAAGAGAGGAAATAGACCAAGCAATGGGAGAATTGTCAGCAATAATTGATCCTGTATTGAGTACAGATGATTGGAGAGAAGTTGTTAAGCTGAGAAAAAGGGTGACAAAGCTAGATAATAGGTTTAATTCTAGAAGATATACTTTTTCTGCTTATAGTTTACTGCCTGAAAGGGTTAAAAGCTGGGGCAAGAAGAGATATTGGAAAAAGCGAAGACAAGTTCCTGAAGAAGAAAGATTAGAATGGCAAAGACAATACGAGGAAATAAATCAAAGAAGTCCAATATACACCTTATCAAGAAAAATAATCCTGCCAGAAGGGATACAAGACATGGCAGACAGACATACAGTTAAAAGACTAAAAGAGAGTATTCCTGAATTTAATGAGAGATTAAGAGCTTATAGAGAAAAGCATAGATTCACACCAGTACCTTATTATCAACTAGAAGATGTTACTAAAGGATCAAGAAGTGAAGCAGTTCTATGGTATAACCAAGATGCGAGCACTACTGCTTCTGTTCCTGTTTATGAGATGGAAAAGACTAAACCTTATTCAAGGGAACAAATATTAATAAGAGATATTACACATGATCCAGAAAGTCATAACCCATTATGCGGTTTTTGCAACAGCCATATTACTGATGACATGATTGGAAACAGGGAAGATGGGCATTTTAGGTATAATCAAGCATCATTTTTTGGAATGGGAAATGCAGTTTGGGTCTGCCCTGAAGATGACTGCAGGAAGTTTGGAACAATAGATTATCTTAGGGGAAATTTAATGTTAAGTCAATTAAGAAGCACTCTAGATGATGTAATCAAAAGAGCAATGGTGACAAGACCAGATGAAGGAGAATTGACAGAACCGCAAGTAGAATTCAGATATCAGAAAATGGTAGGGCCAATGATAGAGCAATTTGGATTAAAATGCGGATTGAGTCCAGATGATGCAAAGAAATTTGCCAGGGATTTTTAAGGAGGGAATAAAAATGGACAAAGAGATGACAGATGAAAATGTATCAATTGAGTTGGTTGACTTTGGTGACTTTGTTTTGGCACCATTGGCATATGCTGCTTTTACTGAATTTATACCTCAACTTGAGCTTGAAGGCAGAGTAGATGTCAAAGTTTCAGGATTATATGTTGATGAAAGGCCACCACTGAGATGGATAAGAAACAGTTTTTGTAGTCTTTTAAAATATCATAAAGGATTACAGGAGCATTTTGGACTGCCGGTTGATGATTTTATATCAACAGTATCATCAAAAGAATTTCAAACTCAATTTATGATAAGCAGAAGATTTAGAGACGAGTTCTATGAACAAATATTCAATCCTTTTTACCAAGGGATAATGGATATATTTTCCCAAGTAAGAGATGGCTATTTAGAGGAAAAAGGACTTCCTGCATTTGAACAGACACCTATACAGTTTCCATCAAATCCAAATGCAGATTATCACATTGCTGTAGATAATGCAGTTATTCCATATGCAAATGGCAGAGGAATTAGAAGGAAGCTAAAAGAATTTGGAAGGGCACTTGGTTATGGAAATCCAGAAGTTCAGACAATGCAGCAAGCTTCAGGATGTGATTCTTATATTGTTACTAATCCCCTTGGCAATTTAGATCAAGTATTAGCTCCAATAGCTCAGCTTGGTAAACCAGACTTTGGAGGCAGAGTTGCAAAAAGACTTGGTGAATTGGGTTTATGTCAGAGGGGCAAATATGATTTTTTTGAAAACCAATATGAAAATATGAGAATCCAAGGTTTTAACCTACTTAAAAAGTTTAGTGATGTTGATCCTTGGGATTTAACAATAAGAAAAGCCAGAGAAGCAAAAGGAAGGAATGAGAAATATGTAGGGGTAGGAAAATGACAACAAAATATCCAGAAGGATTTAGGACAAATGCACCAGCAGATCTTTATCCAGATCAAGCCTTAATAATGGGTGTGTGCACAGCTAATCAAGGAAGAAGCCAGCCATTTGAAGCTACAGGGAATATTCGTTTGGCTGAATTAGGAATGCTTGACAGATACAGATGTGTATCAAGTGGTTCTTCAGTAGATGATATTGCAAATGATAGAACCCCTGTTTCTGTTAAAGAAAGATTTGTAAGAATGGCTTTGAAAGATCATAATGTATATGATCCTGAGCAAGTAAAAAGGCTTGATCAAGCTCTAAGAAATGGAGATGATGATATAATTAATGAACTATATCCTCTCACTGAAGAACATTTCCAAAATGAAGAACATGCATGGAGAGATATATGGCGTCAGGATGCTTCTAACAGATATGGAATTAAAATAGTGTTTAAGCAAGAACCAGAACAAACTGTTGCAAGGCCAAATGTTGTTGCTGTTCTGCCTATGGCTCAAAGGAATTTGGATGCTGTTCAGGCAATTTATGATGCTCAAGAAGCTCAATATCCACCTGTTTTTGAAGTGCTACCAGTCTTTATTCCTGGAGTTAGGGAGAAGCAAGCTACTGACTGTTTTGGTGGCAGACAAGAAGAATACTTGAACTGTGTCAAACAGGTTGAAATATGGACAAGAATGGCAGTGGATGAAATTGTAGATATGAACTTATAATTTATATTTTTTTAATTAATTTTATAAATATTAGCCCATTCTTTTTGGGTTGGAAGGTTAAAGTAATGGAATCAAACTATACGTTCCTGTGGAATGATTATCAGCCACATCGGACTATTGAAGGGAATATAATTCCGCTTAAACAGTTCAGGGATACAATATGGAACCAATTGAACAATATAATCCAGGTTTCTAGGCATAATCACATATATTGCTTTCATTCTACTGAAGACCTAAAAAATGATATTGAGAGAGGGAAGAACTTCTTTGATAAGGAATATGCAGCAAAGTTTTTAGCAGAGATCAACGAAATTAGCAGAGAGGTATGGGAAGGATTTCATCTCTTGGACAATACTGATTTCTCCAAGCTATCAAACCAGGAGTTATTTGAGATTTATAAGAAGTTTGTCATAGTAAGATGGGGCAAGATCATCAGCTATTTCAGGGCAACACAAGCAGAGGGAACACATTATTTGGTAGAGGAATTAAAAAAGAAGTTTTCTGATGAAGATGTAACCATTTTAATGTCACCAATAGAATTAGATCTAGCAAATAAGGAAGTTCTAGACTGGCAGGAGATAGTAAAACAACCATACTCAAAAGAGCCATTATTAGCCCACGCAAGAAAGCATCCATGGGCTGTTATGGACCATTTCAGCTTTGATGAAGTCATAGAAACACTAACACAGAGGTATAATTTTGATGTAAAGAATCCAATGACATTCAATTTTATTGAAGAGAAAAAGAAACTGAAAGAAAAACAGGAAAATCTGCTGAAGAATAATGAAGATAAAAGATGGCTTGTTGAGCTTATTCAAAAACTTGCATTGTCAAGAATGACTGTAAAGTCATGCTGGGCTGGATCAGATTTTTATGTTATAAAACTAATTGAAGAAGTGGCAAAAAGAAGCAATGAGAATCCAAATGACATTCATAAATATCATCTCATGGGCGAAATAAGGAATTTATTGGAAGGAAAACCTCTTTCAGATGAAGAAAAGCAGAAAAGAGACAAATGCTTTGTAGGATTATGGAAGAATGGAAAAGAGACTTATGTTTCTGGAGATGAAGCAGAAAGGCTGGCTGAAAAGGAATTGCAGGAACTTTATCAGATTGGTGATAAAAATGAGTTAAATGGAATGGTCGCACACCCTGGAGTTGTTAAAGGAATAGCAAGAATCCTTCCATGCAATAATGTTGAAAAAACCAGGGAATTAAGACAAACATTTAACAAAGGAGAAATCCTTTTTACAGGAATGACACAGCCCCAAATCATGGATATTGCCTCAAAAGCAGGAGCGATTGTTACAGATGAAGGAGGCATGCTTTCACATGCAGCAACAATATCAAGGGAGTTCAAGATACCCTGCATTGTCGGGACACATTATGGCACGCAAGTATTTAAAGATGGGGATATTGTTGAAGTCGACGCAAACAAAGGCATTGTCAGAAAGATTAATAAATAAATATTTGTTCTTCTCTATTATATGAATATTTTAGAAAAATATGGATTCAAGAAAGAAGAATGGAAGCTGGTAGGTGAGTGGAATCAGCCATTATTGTCAGCATTTTACTGGGTCAATTGGTATGATGAAGACCAATGCAAAGAGATGGGTCTTGAAATAGGCAAAAAAGACATTTTCTACATCAATGGGTATTACTTTCTCAATGAGAATAATTTTCCTGGACTATATGCAAAAATTGAATTGAAGCTAAAGGAGAAGGATAAGGAATTCTTCAAGAAAATCTATAAGATTATGAAAGAAAAATTAGAAGCACATAGGTTTATTGACTTAAAAGAAGGTAGCTTAATAGAAAGATTTGAGAAATTTCATAAATCTGGCCTTCAGATGATGAATGTATGGTATCTTTCATATCAAATAACTGAATATATAGGGCAGATTCTGGAAAAACAAGCTAAAGAGAAAGGTTTGGATATGAATGAAGTCTTAGAGTCTTTGCAGCCAAGAGAAACCTTAGTGATAACCCACCATAAAAAGATTATTGAGTTAAAAGAAAAATTGATTCAGAAGAGCTTGTTCGATGTTTTGAAAGAAGACAAGGACAGGTTTTTAGCTGCAATAAAAAATAAAAAAGAAATCCTAACGGAGATTGAAAAAATTATTAAAGAGTATGGGTGGATCGGAACACACCAATTCTGGGGAGAAATCTATAATATAAAACATCTTTTAACAGATCTTAGAAATATCAAGGATTTGCCTGATAAAAAAACTCAGAAAGAATTCAATGGAGAGATACAGTTTATTATTGACCAAGCAGAAGAATTCAGCTATTTCAGGCAGTATTCAGCTGAATGCTTTAGCATCCCAGTTGTAAGATACAGAGAATTATTCAATGAAACTGGAAGGGAATTAGGGATAACTTATGATGAATTGATTTATCTTACCTCAAATGAAATTATTGACTTGGTGGAAAAAGGTAAAAAAGCTGACATTGATATTATTAATGCAAGGAAACAAGGATATGTGATCCTAAATGTTGATGGCAAGAGGGATACTGTTTCAAATAAGAAAGAATTCAATGAATTCTTTGATACATTTATTCCAAAATATGACAAAACTAAGACAGAATTAACTGGAAGGACTGCAAATAACGGCTATGCAAAAGGAAAAGCAAAAATATTTTTAAAGCCGGAAAACATGGAAAAAATGAATGATGGAGACATTTTAGTAACGACAATGACTACACCAGATTTTGTTCCACTGATGAAGAAAGCAGCAGCAATTGTGACAGATGTCGGCGGATTATTAAGCCATGCTTCAATTATTTCAAGAGAAATGGGAAAGCCATGCTTGATTGGGACTAATGAAGCTACTAAAATATTCAAGGATGGGGATATTGTTGAAGTCGACGCAAACAAAGGCATTGTCAGAAAAATCAAGTAATCTTTAAGTTTTTATAACATCTGCTCTAAAAAGGAGGGGCAAATAAAATCATCAAGAGCGAATATCCTTTATCTCCCTTTTTATGTCATCAAGATCATATCTTAAAGGCATCCTTTTGTCTTTCAGTATATCCAGAAACTTCCATATTGACACATTTGCTATCTCTGCAGCCTTTTCAAGGCTGACTTTTCCATCCGTATACAGCTCAAGAGCCTCGCTTATCATATACTGCTTTATTCCCAAAGATAAAAGTTCCCTCATTACTGTGGACCTGTCTTCAGATTTTTCTTTGGCAATTTCATCAGATTTTTCTAATATTTCATTTGGGACAGTCAAACTCACCCTATTTATTTTCATTTTTTTCACCACATTTATTTTTATAGCTTTCCTCTATAAAATATGCAACAATATCCCCTGACAGCCAGGCAAATTCTGAAAGCTTTTTAATTCCTTTTCTATATTCCTCTGCACTTATCACTCTTTTATTCAATGCTTCCAGCAGTACTCCCGGCGTGCTTCTGCACTTTATTTTCTTAAGTTCTGCTATCTTTCTAGGCTCAAGATTATCTATCAAGAGCAGCCTTGAATTCTCTTGTAAAGCCAAAACAATTGATTCGCTTTCTCCACTTCCCAGAATCTTGCCCAGTTTTTCAGATTCTTTTTTGTTTTTCTGGTTTAATTCTTTAACAAAAATAAAATCATTGATTTGCTTTTCAATAAGGAATGCGTCAGCATACTGCTCCTCTTTTCCTCTAACTATTACCTCAGTATAGACTTCATTTGGAACGTGAATCTCCTTATAGAGGATTTTCAGCAATTCTAACTTATTGATTTTTGCCAATAATATTAGCGGTGAGCTGTTTGATGTAATCATTATTAATCACTTCACATCATTTTATATTCATAGGTAATCATTTAGATTATATAAACTTTTTGCTTTTTTGAGACTCATTATCAAGAGTATTTGTCATAAAATCTAGTAAATCAAAAAAATCCGACCACCACCAGTCTCTTAGAAATCCAAAGGATTTCAAAGAGACTGGTGGTATGCTCGCACCTTCGGTGCTCGGGTCGGATTTTTTGTTCTCATTTTCCACATGATGCTAACTCAAATATGAAACCACCAGTGAAACATGCTAAAAAATCTATGATTTTTTGCACACCAGAAATTTGCATTGCAATTTTTCAGTGCAATGGTGGAAAATGAGATTTTAGGGACTACAAATTGGTTAAATTTAGTTTTTAGGTACTACACCCATTTTTAGGAAGATTAATAAATAATTAGGTAAATCTTGATATTTATGGAAAAAGCAGAGCCAGATTACAGGACAGAGGATGTCCTTTGGTTTAAGGATGTCAAATTAAAAGATATTCCAGTAGTAGGAGGGAAAGGCGCATCATTGGGAGAGATGTTCCATCAATTTAATATTCCAGACGGATTCTGCATAACTGTAAATGGTTACAGGAAGTTTATGGAAGATACAGGGATAGTGGCACATGTTCATGGATTACTAGATAAACTAGATGTTGAAGGGACTGAAGAACTAGATAAGGTCTCAAAAGAAATTAGAGATCTGATTATGAAACAGAAGTTTCCTCCTGATCTCAAGAAAGAGATTGTTGCTAATTACAAGAAACTAAAATATCTGAAAGTGGCAGTAAGGAGTTCTGCAACTGCAGAAGATTTACCAACTGCTTCATTTGCAGGGCAGCAAGACACTTACCTCAATATTGAAGGAGAAAGGGATGTGATTGAGGCAGTGCAGAAGTGCTGGGCTTCATTATTTACTTCTAGGGCAATATATTACAGAGAAAAGAATAATTTCAAGCATAGGGATGTATTGATATCAGTTGTCATCCAAGAGATGATTGATGCAGACCATGCAGCAGTAATGTTCACAGTCGACCCAGTCAACAAGAAATATCTATTGATTGAAGTTGTTGAAGGGCTTGGAGAGGCGCTTGTATCTGGCCAGGTCACTCCAAACACTTTCTTTGTCCATAAAAGCGATGACAAGATCATGGAACAGCATATTGAATTTGAATTTGATGAGATGATGCTGCATAAGATTGCTGCAGTCGGAAGAAAGATTGAGAAGCACTATGGAAAACCAATGGATATTGAATTGGCTGTAAAGGATGGAGAGATATTCATCCTGCAGGCAAGGCCGATTACTACTTTATGATGATTTAGGAAAAGAATTTCCCTATAATATCTTGAGTTGAATATATCTCAATCTTGTCCTGATTTCGCAATCTTCTTTCATTTGTCCAAATTGGACATTTCATATATAATGCAAGGGCAAAATAAGCCAAATCTTTTGGATCCGGACAAATTTTAATGGCGTCTTCACGATAATCTAAAAACTCAATTTCTGAGATTATTGTAACTTTCCTTCTCAATATTTTTATAATCTGCATTAAATCTTCTATTGATAACATTGACTTTTTAATAATCAATCCCATATTATTTTCAACCTCTTCAAATAGGAGATTTGGTGCAAAGAAGTCTAATTTATCCATAAAGAAAACATCTATTGTCTTACCAGGCTTTATCAGGATTGATATTAGAATATTTGCGTCAATAACCAATTTCATTTTTTCATCTGAAGAAATCTTTTTGATACAGCCTTGTCAATCTTATCTGCAATTAATTTTGCATCTTTTTCTGTAAGCTTGCTCTTGCTAATAATTTTTTCAACTATTAATATTTGCTTAACTCTTTCTTCAAAAGCTTTTCTAGCCACTGCGGACCAGTTTATGTCATCTAATTTTTCCATCTCCTGCTTTAATTCATTAGATACAGATACAGATAATATTGCCATTTTCATCACCTGTCAAAGTCGGCAGGGACCACCAGTCAATATGCTTAAAAATTGCTTTGCAATTTTTGGCACACTAAAAAACCAAAGGTTTTTTGTGCCCAATCAATCTAAGATTGATTAGGGTCTTAGAAATCCAAAGGATTTCAAAGAGACTGTTGGCATGTTCGCTTCGCCCACCCTGCCGACTTTGAGCATGCTCAGAAATATACCACCTTCCAAAAATGGATTGTGGACTGTTGTCCACTGGTCATGCAGGCCAGTGGTATATTTCTGACATATAAAATTTTGAGATGCTAGAATTTCATTTTTCTACCATCTTATTAAATTTATTAATTTTAATAAATATATTATATTTAATATATAAATCTTTCTATTTTTTATGCAAATCTGAAGGCAAGGCCGATTACTACATTGTAACATATGAATGATAAAATATATATATAATGATTCTTCAAATGTTTAAGTTATGTCAGGATTAAAAAAAGTATTGAGCTACAGAACAGTAATTCTGATCACAATCAATTCAATCATGGGCACTGGAATATTCTTTCTTCCAGCATTAGGAGCAGGAAAAGCAGGTCCTGCCTCTTTGATTTCTTGGGGATTGATGGGATTGATCTCTATTTATATAGCCATGTGCTTTGCAGAGCTGACAAGCATGTATCCATCGGCAGGAGGAGTGTATGAATTCTGCAAACATGCATATGGAAAGAGTGAATCCAGCAGTGCCAAAAATCCATGCAATAGTATCAGTAGGCGCACTTTCATATGTCAAGAATATCAACAAGGTATTGAAAGAAATGAATAAATTATTGAATAAAGATTCAAAAATATTTTTTATTGAATATGACCAATTTTATGACATAATCCCAAATAAGGATTTCCTGAAAAATGAGAAAAAGATAATTGATGTCTTCAGGAAAGCAGGATTTAAAGTCAATGTGGAGAAAAAACAAGGCTTTGCATGGAAGTACATCTATATCTATGGGAAGAAAGAAAAGAATGTCAGAAGAAAGTGATATTTTTTATATTCTTGAAAAAGGTTTTGTGATTAATTTGTAAGGCCTCCTAAATATTATTTCACCTTAAGTCGGCCATTTCATGATCGACTTTTTTGATAATTTATCTGAATAGAGAATAATTGAATTATGATCAGAGTGTTTTTATTAGAAAGTTTTTTATATATTGATATAGATTTAAAATATATGTTTGACATTATATGCGTTGGATCTGGAACAGTTGATGCATTTATTGAAACAGGGAATAAACTGTTCAAGGGAAGGAATGGCCATTGCAAGATACCATTTGGCTCTAAAATACTTGTTGAAAGCCTAAAATTCTATACAGGCGGAGGAGGCACTAATAATTCTGTTGCATTTTCAAGAATGGGGCTAAAAACAGCATGGATAGGAAAGATAGGGAAAGGAACAAATTCCCAAAGGATAATAAAGGAGATGAAAAAAGAGAAAGTTGATGTAAGCATGGTAAAAAGATGCAATGGAAGGACAGGTTTTGCAGTCATATTAGACGCTTCTGGACATGACAGGACAATACTTGTGTTCAAAGGAAGCAACAATGATTTCTCGATAAATGATGTCCCTTTTAATAAACTTAAGACAAAATGGATCTATATGGGCACAATGATGGGAAAAGGATACAAGGCAATAGAGAAAATAGCTTTATTTGCCAAAGACAAAGGAATCAAGATTGCATTCAATCCAAGCACTTACCTTGCCAAAAAAGGAAAAAGGTTTTTAAAGAGGCTCCTAATTCATATCAACATAATTATAATAAACATAGAAGAGGCTGAAGGCATAAGCAGGAGAAAAAAGATTGAAGACATGCTCAAAGGCATTCACAAATTAGGCCCTGAAATTGTAGTAATAACAGACGGAAAGAAAAAAGCCCATGCCTATGATGGAGAGTATCATTATACAATAAAGCCAAACAGGATAAAAGTGGTTGAAGCGACTGGAGCTGGAGACGCTTTTGGCTCTGGATTTGTGACAGGAATCATAAAGAAAAATGACATTGAATTTGCAATGCAGCTTGGGCTAAAGGAATCTCAAAGCGTGATAACACATCATGGTGCCAAGAACAAACTGCTAACATGGAATGAGGCACAGAAGATAAAATCAAGGAAAGTGGTGAAGAGGAGACTACAATGAAAGGATACAACAAAAGGTATATGAGGAAGAAGCAAATTAAAAAGAGTTATGGAGACCTGATAACTATGAAAAGAATAATAATCGGATTCATGATCTTGTTTATCTTTTACATGTTCAAGGGTTAATATGCTGACAACCAATAAGAGAATATTGGATAAAGCCAATAAAAAGGGGTATGCAGTCGGAGCATTTAATATCAGTAATTTGGAGATTTTACAAGCAGTCATTGAAGGTGCCAGGCTAGAGAAGAGCCCTGTGATCATCTCTACTTCTGAAGGAGCTATCAAATATGCCGGGCTTGAGAATCTTGCATGTTTGGTCAAAGTTGCCAGCAAAGTGAATGTTCCTGTTTCTCTTCATTTAGATCATGGGAAGGATATCAATTTGATTAAAAAATGTGTTCAAAGGGGTTGGACTTCAGTCATGTATGACGGGAGCAGTCTAAGTTTTGAAGAGAATGTGAAAAATACTAGAAAAGTTGTTCGGATGGCACATCTAAGAGGAATTTCTGTTGAAGGAGAATTAGGAACAATAGGCGGAGTTGAAGATGATGTCAGCTCCCGCAAAATAATATATACTGATCCAAGCATGGCTGTTGAATTTGTAAAGAGGACAAAGGTTGATGCACTTGCAATTGCTATCGGAACATCGCATGGGGCCTATAAGTTCAAAGGAAAAAGCAAGCTGAATTTTAAGATATTGAAAGAGATCAAATCAAAGGTGGGTAAACCTTTAGTGCTGCATGGAGCTTCGAGCATTCCAAAAGAATTAGTTGTCAAAGCAAACAAGTATGGAGCAAGGTTGGGGAAGGCGAAAGGGGTCAGTGAGAAGGATCTAAGAAAAGCAGTGAAATTAGGAGTGAATAAAGTAAATATTGACTCAGACATCAGGATTGCATTTGACGCTGGAATCAGGGAAGAATTGAAGAAGAATCCTTCAGTGTTTGATCCAAGAAAGATATTGACTCCTGCAAAAGAATTGATTACAAAAGTTGTAAGAATGAAGATGCGGATTTTGGGCAGTTCTGGCAAAGGTTAGTTCTGGTTTATGGAAAAGTTTAAAAATTTAGGTTGAATAAAACACAATATGTTTGTCCATAACCTTAATCCTATATTTCTAGAGATATTTGGTTTTCAGATCAGGTATTACGGACTGTTTTATGTGATCTCTTTCATCTTTACAGTGGTATTCCTAAGATGGCTAATAAAGAAGGCAAAATATGATATGAATGATGAAGAGCTGTTGATTCTTTCAACATTTGGTTATGTTGGATTATTGATCGGAGCAAGATTGTTCTATGCAGTTGTCTATAATATCAATTATTATGTTTCCAATCCAATAAAAATATTGGCAGTGAATGAAGGAGGCCTTAGTTTTCATGGAGGATTGATAGGAGCAGTCATTGGTTTCTATATATTCTGCAGAATGTATAAAAAAGATTTCTTGAAGCTGACAGACATGATAATCGTTTTATTATCAATATGTGTTGGTCTGGTAAAAGTAGGAAATTTCATCAATGGAGAATTAATTGGAAGGATTACCACAGTACCATGGGCAGTCAAGTTTCCAAATGCAGAAGGGTGGAGGCATCCCTCACAACTATATGAAGCAACTAAAAATGTTGTAATATTTTTTATCTTGTCATATTACAGTTTTTTTAAGAATATGCCAAAAGGATTTATCACTTATCTTTATCTGATGCTATATCCATTATTCAGGTTTTTTATAGAATTTTATAGGCAACCAGATCCTCAAGTGGGATTTGTAATATGGTCTTTTTCAATGGGGCAGATACTTTGTGTGATTATGTTTTTTGTTGGAGGATTTTTTATGTATAGGCTGATGAAGAAGGTGATTAAAGAAAAAATAGCTGAAATATAGAAAAGCTTTTATAGACAAAACATTGGTTTAGTAGTAATTGGTTATATCTGAAATAAATATATGGATGAGGTGAGATGATGAAGATTTCTATGAGAATGATTAGTTTATTAACAATTATAACAGCTATTTTTTTATTCTCATTGATTATGATCAGCGGGTGTGGTGAACCTAAGACCTGCCAACCTGCAAAACATCATAAAGACAGTTTTGCAGTGGATGCATGTTCAATTGGCACTAAGTATACATGTAGTACAACAAAATATACAGCAGGCAAATGTTATCCTACGGAAAAGGCAACTTGCAATAATGCAAACGACGGAAACGGCTGGGCATATCAAGAGGATTATATTAATGAAAATGGAAAACAAATGCTTGGTCGACATACAGTGTGTAATAATCTTAAAACAATATATGGATGCTATTGGGATACTGGGGAATTTGGATGTGTTTGGCTCTGATAACTGAACACAATCATTATTTTAATCTTTAACCTTTGCTTATAACCCTAAACCAAGCAATGACAAAATTTTTAATTTCATTAATTCTATGATCATAGAAAAATGAATTGCCAGAATCTTCAAGCAGAACATCCCTGAGTGTAGGGCTATATTTTGTATCTCCACAAGTATGCTGAACAAGCATACCAGATTTTTTACTTATACCAATCCTATAGATATCTTCAGCCGTAACAACTCTATCTGATGCATAAAACCTATCACTTTGGCCATTTCCAATAAAGACAATATTTTGATAATCAGGATCAGCAATCACATCAAGAATATCATCTTTTTTATAGTTACTGAACCAATCAACCTTATTTCTGTCGCGAATTTGCCTTAAAGTAACTGGAGTATACATAAAAAAATCAACTGCTCCAATTGCAATTGGTTCAGGCCAAAAAGGATCATTGCCAGAAGTGAAGACAGCAGTCTTTTGGTGGTAAGGCAAAGCCTTGTTGGCAGCATAGACAGCTGGGATGCTTACGGCATAGGCAGCAATAGGGATGGCAATAGCTAAAGCAGTTCTTCTCAGCCATTTCTTTCCTGATTTCCAGGCTCTCCTGCAATATGATTGTGGCTCTGGATTTTGTTCTGATTGAAGATTTAGTTGTGTATCTAGTTGTGCCTCTAGTTGAGATACTTGTTCTGATTCTTGTCCTGATTCTGGTTGAAATTCCATATGTATTCTCCAAAGTATATATAGCAGAATGAAAATTGGTTTAAAAAGGTTTATGTTTTTGAGTGAAGCGAAAAAACAAAAACCTAAGGAAGATTATGTTATGAAGTAACACTAATCTGGAAGGAAAACATAATTTTCCGACACGAAGTGACAAAGGTTATGGATAATATAAGATAGGGATTTTGAATTGTTCTAAGAAGAGTATTTGGAAAGTTTGGGAGAGAATTAGTTCTAATCCATCAATAAATCCCTGTATTCTCTGATAGTCATGTCTGTGTTGGCTCTTACTAATTTGTAAAATGTAGTCAGATGCGGGATTCCAAGAATCTCACAAATTTCTACAGAAGAATAATCCCGCTTAATGAGTCTGTCTGCTATTTCCCAGCGTTTGGCTGCTGCAATCTGCCTCTTAGTCAGCTTTTTTTCGTGAATTTTGGTTATGAATGCCTTTCTTTTTGAAGGCAAATAAATACCATGATTTTCAATGAAATCCCATTCCTTATAGATAAAATCATAAATCCTTAATGCATCTTCAGGATTATACCATATATTGGTCCAATCCTCTTTTTCTGAAGGCAATCTTTGGACTCCTGCATAATCCATAAAAACATTGTGCAATCTAAGCATAAAATCATGGTTAAAATAGAAACTAACTGAAGTTCTCTGATGGGTTGTTGTGAGTATAGCTTTTCCATCATAAAAACCACGGACAAAATGACTGAGATATGGCATCCTTAATCCATCTGGGAATCTTCTTTTATGCTTATCAGAATTTAATCCGATATTTTCAAGTCTTGATCGCAATTCCAGCGCATTACTGACCTGAATCCTATATGTAAGGCTACCTGGCCTCTCTATAGTTAGAAGTTCATGCTCAAATTCCAGTTCTGTATGAACAAGGTCTGCTATACCACTATGATGAGTGCTGAAATAAATGCCTTTTTGGCCACATCCAGAATAACAAGCAGCAAACAATCCAAGAACATACCATGATTTTTTAGTAGGATAATCAAAATACCTGAAATTCACATTCTTAGGCCTTCTTCCTCGTTGATTATATTGCATTTGATACATAAGCAGAATGAAAATTGGTTTAAAAAGGTTTATGTTTTTGAGTGAGTCTGTTATCCCGAAACTGCTATACATCACGTAACTATTTTACATTTAGTTCATCCCATACTTCTTTAGGTGTCTTGTACCCTAAGCTCATATGTGATCTTTCATTGTTGTAGTGAGTGATAAACTCGTTTATGTTTGTGAAGCTTCCTGTTGCGTACTCTTTCTTATAGGTGAGGAAGAACCTTTCTACTTTACCATTTGTTTCTGGCCTGCCAGTCTTATGATCCTTAAGACCATCCCAACCAAATTCTTTATAAGACCTTACAAGATTTGAAACTGTCATACGACTAATATTCTGAGCAAGACAGATTCTAGAAACAGAAACACCCTTAAGATACTGTTTCACAATCCAAACTCTTTTCAAGAAATTAAGTTTATACATGATTAATCACCCAACACAGTTAATCATATGTAAACTAAAAACGTGATAGCACATTGGGGGAAAATTTCCACAACATTTATATAGGAAAGTGAGTAGAGAAATATATAGATTTTAATGTTTATATGTATAAAAGGGGTGGGGATGTGAGTAGGAAAAATAAGTTCATTCTATGGTTTGATGAATTAGGGATAGAGGATGTGCCAATAGTAGGGGGCAAGAATGCCAGTTTAGGAGAGATGTACAGGAACCTTTCCAAGAAGAAAGTCAGCATTCCAAATGGATTTGCAATAACAGCATATGCTTACAGATATGTGCTGAAAAAAGCAGGAATTGAGAAAGAAATCAAAAGAATTCTAAATGGACTGAATATCAAAAGTGTAGATGATCTTGCTGAAAGAGGAGATAAAATAAGAAGGATAATCAGGACTGCTAAACTGCCAGATGAACTAGTTGAAGACATTATTGAAGCTTACAAAAAACTATCAAAACAATATGGAGATAAGTACACAGATGTTGCAGTAAGAAGCTCAGCAACTGCAGAAGACCTTCCTGATGCAAGCTTTGCAGGACAGCAGGAAACGTATCTTAATATCAAATCAGAACATGACCTGATTGATGCATGCAAAAAATGCTTTGCATCATTATTCACAAACAGGGCAATATCATACAGAGTGGACAAGAAATTTGACCATTTCAAAGTTGCATTGTCAATCGGAGTCCAGAAAATGGTCAGAAGCGACCTTTCAAGTTCTGGAGTGATGTTCTCGATTGACACTGAAACAGGATTCAAGGATGTAGTGCTGGTAACAAGCATCTATGGATTAGGAGAGAACATAGTGCAAGGAGCAGTCAATCCAGACGAGTTCTATGTGCATAAGCCAACTCTGCTAAAAGGGTATAAATCAATAATATCAAAAAGAGTTGGTGAAAAAAAGATAAAGATGATATATTCGACTGAAGGAAACAAGCTGACAAAAAATGTTCCAGTACACGACCATGACAGGCAAAAATTCTCAATAACAGACAAAGAAGTGCTGCAATTGTCAAAATGGGCAGTCATAATCGAAGAGCACTACAGCAAAAAAGCAGGGCATTTCAAGGCAATGGATATGGAATGGGCAAAAGACGGAAAAACAGGAAAGCTGTTCATTGTCCAGGCAAGGCCAGAGACTGTAGTAAGCCAAAGGGATGTCACAAAACTTGAAGAGTATGAATTATTGCAGAAAGGAACAGTGATCACAACAGGAAGATCAGTAGGACAAAAGATTGGGGCTGGCAGAGCACATGTGATAAAAGATGTCAAAGACATAAATAAGTTCAAGAAAGGAGAAGTCCTTGTCACAGAGATGACTGACCCAGACTGGGAGCCGATAATGAAGATTGCGGCAGCAATTGTAACTGACAGAGGCGGGAGGACCTGCTTTACAGGAGATACCAAATTAATAACTAATAAAGGATTCAAAACATTTGAGGAAGTATATCAAGATCATGAAGAAATGTATGTTCCTTCTCTTAATAGAGAAACCTTAAAGATTGAATGGAAAGAAGTTAGAGCTGTAATGAAAAGAAAAGGGGATGTAATCAAGGTTAATGTCTCTCAAACAGGAAGAATGAAAGATAACTGCTTAAAATTAACAAAAGATCATAAAGTACTAACATTTGAGCAAAGAAATCTGATAGGAAAAGAAATCCAGAATGTCATAGGTGATGATGACAAGATACTTATTGCACAAAAACTTCCTCAATTAATAAACTCCACAGAAAAAGATAAAAAATTAGCTTATGTTCTTGGTGCAATCATGACTGATGGCAATACATACCTTAGCCGAACACATGGAGAGGTTCAACTCATACAGAAACCAACAAAAGAGAAAGAGGAGTTTATCAATACTTACTCTCAATGTTGCCAAGACCTTTTTCAAAGAAGACCCTCAAAATGCATAAAGAAATCTTCAGGAGGAATTATTAGAGGAAGAAAAATTATGGGAAGTGCAAATGCTTATAGAATATATAGCAAACAAATTGCTGAAGAGATGATTCTACAACAACATGATATTATAGAGAATTTGCTATTTGCTGATGAAGTGTTCATTCTACATTTCTTAGCAGGAGTGATTGATGGGGATGGAACATTTAATAAAAAATCAAATAAGATAAACATATATTGTTCAAATGACCATTTATTAAAAGCTATTGTTATAAGTTGCCTCAGATTAGGCATAGTTCCAAATATATCAAATAACAGAACAATACATAATGTGCAAATCGTTGAGAAGGTAAATGATATACTTTCTTTCACAAAAAGAGTGAAAGGAACATGCAAAAGAAAAGTAATGGGGACAAGATTGTTCTCTGCAAGACAATTATTAAAGGATATCGGCGATAAAATAAATTACAAAGGAAGAATTAAAACATATATCATCAATAATTTATTGATAGACGCTGAAAAAATAAAATCAAGTGTCATCCCATTATGTTCTCCAGATGAAGCAGTACAACTAAAGAAAATTATTGATTCTGACACCCGCATGCTCAGAGTAACGCATGAATCAGACCTTGGAAAGCAGGATGTTTACAACATAGAAGTTGAAGACAATCATAATTATATTGTTTTTACAGACAGATATTCACCTTTGTTAGTAAATAACTGCCATGCAGCAATTGTATCAAGAGAACTTGGAATACCATGCATTGTCGGAACAAATGACGGGTCACACAAGATCAAATCAGGCCAAAGGATAACTGCCAGCTGCACTGAAGGAGATATAGGATATGTCTATAAAGGGCAATTAAGATTCAAGATAAAACAGATTGACCTGAAAAACATCCCAAAGACAAGGACAAAAATAATGATGAATCTAGGGGATCCAGAGCAGGCATTTGAGATGAGCTTTCTGCCAAATGATGGAGTAGGACTGGCAAGAGAAGAGTTCATCATCAACAGCTTCATCAAGATCCATCCAAAAGCATTGATAAACTTCCATAATCTTAAGGACAAGAAAGCAAAAGAAGAAATTGAAAAATTAACTGAAAATTATAAAGACAAAAAACAATTCTTTATAGACAAACTAGCATATGGTGTTGCAATGATTGCAGCCGGATTCTATCCAAAAGATGTAATACTTAGGTTCTCTGACTTCAAGACAAATGAATATGCAAACCTGATAGGCGGAAAAGAGTTTGAGCCAGAAGAAGACAATCCAATGATAGGATGGAGAGGGGCTTCAAGATACTACAGAAAAGAATATAGCGACGGGTTCAGGCTGGAATGCAAGGCAATCAGAAAAGTAAGGGAAGAGATGGGATTAGAGAACCTAAAAGTGATGGTGCCATTCTGCAGGACAGTCGAAGAAGGGAAAAAAGTCCTGAAAGAGATGAGAAAGAATGGATTAGTAAGGAAGAGAAAAGGATTAGAAGTGTATGTAATGTGCGAGATCCCATCAAATGTGATTCTGGCAGATGAATTTTCAGAAATATTTGACGGATTTTCAATTGGGAGCAATGACTTAACCCAATTGACTTTGGGCCTTGACAGGGATTCTGAGATTGTCTCAGACATCTATGATGAAAGGAATATGGCAGTCAAGCTATTGATAGCACAAGTCATAAGGGTGGCCAAAGCTAATCATAAGAAGATCGGGATCTGCGGCCAAGCCCCCAGTGACTATGAAGATTTTGCAATTTTTTTAGTTGAGCAAGGAATAGACAGTATTTCTTTAAATCCTGACACAGTTGTAAAGACAAGGCTGAAGATTGCTGAACAAGAGAAAAGAATGAGAAAAAAATGATTATTTTGTTTTATGTTCCTGCCTGTATCTCATCCAGTTTTCCTTGATCCAGATAAAATCATCATAATTATCCAATCTTTGGATGAATGGGTTAGTTGCTTTTTCCTTCTTTATAGTTGAAGTTGGCGTTTCCCCATAATCATGGCCAGGATAGATTATGATATTGTCGTTTAGTTTCATCAGTTTTTTTAGGGATTCAAACTGAATTTTTGGGGTTGACTCAAAATTGCCGCCAATCTTTCCAACAAACAAGGTGTCGCCTGTGAATAAGGCAGAATTGTTAATTAAAATACTGACATCGCTGTTAGTATGGCCTGGCGTGGCAATAACAGAGACTGTCAATGAGGCAAGCTCAATTACCTCATTTTCTTTGAGAGCCAGCAATTCAGCATTTGTCTTACTAATCAGCTCCTGATTTCCAGAAATATGGTCAAAATGAGAGTGAGTATTCATGATGAAAACTAGGTCAAGATCTTCCTTTTTTATGAATTCTAAGATTTTATCTGGAAGGACTGGATCTATGGCTATTGCCTTTCTCTCTTTCTCATCATAGACAAGATATGCAAAGTTCCTGTCATAGCCTCCGCAGAATGATTTTATTAAAAATTTCACTGGTCTAATACCTCACAATTTAGTGTGAAATTATTAATCCCAAAAAACTCATGATAAAATACCAGGCACTTTAGTGCCAGGAATAATGAGTTTTTTGTTATTTTCATTTTAATGGAGAAGTAGAGGATATATTTATTTCTTTATCTTTTTGTAAGCAATATAGATGACAATGACTAGCTCTATGAAGATTATCACAGGCCTTATCATACGAGCCATGTCAGAATAATATCTGGCAGTGCCAATAAATAAAGACAAAAGTCCTCCAAGCATAAAGCCTGTAGCAACCCATTCATTGAGGCTGTTTGACTGAGGAAGGTAAAGGCCGATTGCTATTGCAATCAAACCAAAGATTGATGATATAATGAAGACAATGAGATTATACTTTTCCATATCCTTGTCAAGTTCCTGCCTGCAATAATTGCAATCAAATGACACAGCACATCCCTCAGTATCATAGGTATAATCTGGATCACCACCTGACCTTATACAGTCTGTAGTGTCCAGAAAAGAACAGTTTTCAGGGCGCTGAACCTTCTCAGGAAGGACCCTTGGCTCAATAATCCCCATACAATAATCATCATAATCAGGAGAAGGGTAGATTGCCTCAATCAAAGACTGGACAAATATTGAATAAAGTATGCCAATCACAAAAATTATCAATATTTTTCTTACTATATCTGCCATGATATAAGGTAGTGGAATAAATGGTATATAAAGGTTTGGTAACTTAAGGTGCCCTTGAAAGGTGAGCCTACTCCAGTGAGCTTAATCAAGTATTATGAGGTAATATTTTCAATATGGAAAATTTATAGAAAAGTTTAAATAATTCTATTGCTGAAATTAAAATTATAAAGGGATAGATATATGGAACTCATTAAAAAGATTGTATTGATTGTATTCCTAGCTCTTCTCATATTTGAAATCTCAATATTTGTGTCTGGAAAAAGCTGCATTGTCAATGAGGACTGCGATGATGAAGAATTCTGTACAACAGACAGATGCATAAATGAGACAAACTGCCCTGCAGGATGTACTGCATCCAATTGCACAACCTGCACAAACAGGACAATATGTAAAAATGACAGGATTGCAAGCTGCAGCGAGCAAAGATATGTAAGAATTGGAGAACATTTCTCAATGGGAAAGGATTCCTGCCAAAAATCATATATTTTTGAAGACCTAGATGAAGAGGACAATTATGTTGTGATAAATGGGCAAAAAAAATATTATCCAACAGACAATGCATCATTAAATAAGGATGGATATAAAATAAGATTTGGAGAGGATTACAACGTCACATACACAATAAGGTACAATGAAGAAAATAATATATTATATCTAGAAGATGTGAATCCATCATGCCCCATAAGAGATACTTGCAATAATTATCTTGACTGCAATGATGAAAACATATGCACAATAGATGACTGCGCAGGATTTCCAAGAAGATGCATAAACAAGCCTGTATTATACTGCAAGGATGATGACTCATGCTGCCCTGAAAGATGCAATTATACAGATGATAATGACTGCGAGCATTGCGTTACAAACATTGATTGCAATGACAGCAATATAACAACAATGGACTATTGTGAAACAGAAACTGGGAAATGCCTGAACAGGATCATCACAATATGCATGAATAATGACACTGTATGTCCAGGCAACTGCAATTATCTGAGTGATTCTGACTGCATAAAACCATTTGAATGCGGAAACAACATATGTGAACCTGAAGAATCAAGTGATACCTGCTGTGTTGACTGCGGGTGTGGACTGGGTCTAGCGTGCAAAGGGGGGGTGTGTGAAAAAACAGAAAGAAGCATAATGTTGGATGCCCTCAACAATAATCCAGAGATTATTGGAGAAATTGACAATTTTATGGATAAAGGCTACTTAATATTTAAGACAACTCTCAGCAAAGAAGATGAATACTGGGAATATGAAATGATATTAAAAAATAATGAAAGCGAAAAATATCTGAGCGGAAGGATATACAATGAAACATACCTAACTATAACAAAACAAAGGAAAATCAACTGGAAACTGATGATTACAGGCGTTGCAGTATCACTTGTCATTCTATTAACAATTATCTTTTCGAAGATAAAGATGAAAAAAAGAGAAAAGGAACCTGAAGATATGGAGGAGATGATCTATTCAAATGACCAGAATGAGCCACCATTATACCAAGATCACCCAAGATCGTATTATGGGGACAAGGAAAGATATTATCAGGATAAAGAGGATGAATACTGATGAAAGGAAGACCAATCAAAAGCCAGATAAGACAGAACATCATTGAGATACTTCATCATATGAAAAGAGCATATGGATATGATTTATATAGAATCTATGTCAAAATTTTTCCTAAGGTGACACTTAGATCAATATACTATAATCTAAAGAAAGGTGTTGACCTTGAAGAGATCAGAATTGAAAAAATTGAAAGAGAAAAGGGAAACTACAGTTGGGGAGAGGAAGCAGAGAAAAAATATTATGCAATTGGGAAGAAGGCAGATGTTAAAAGCGATAAGAGAGCAAGTGATTATTTCAATAAGATCAAGAAAAGATCATAAGAATGTCAAGAACCACCAGTGAAATACACTGGTTGCATAAAGTTGCATAAACTGCTAATTTGACATCAGTGGTTCTTGAGCACACCAGTATTCTACACGTCATAGACGGGTAGTATACTTAGTGTATAAAAAGGATTTTTATGCCACAAAGAATTCTACCTCATTGATAATCCTGTTCTGGAGAGAGTCATAACACTCAATAAAGAAATTATGGAAACCAATATCAAGATTCTCAAGCTGGACCTCAAAAATATATTCATCAATAGGATACATTGCAGTCAGACCATGAACCCTATCCTCATAATAACCACATCTTATGTCGTTTTCTGAAATCTCTTTTGACATGACTACTGCCAAATATGGGGATGAAGAAGGCACATCATCACCTGACATATAGAGTGCATCACCAACCCTGATATTTGAGCCAGTGATAGATAATACATCCTCCAGTTCCTTTGACCTATTAAATCTCAAAACAACACTATCATGATTGACATTCCTGTCTGGCAAAACCTTGTCCCTGCATTTAATATAAGCTGTAGAATTATGATGAGGGATCAGCATCGATGTCGGGCAGATGAACAAGCCAGCATGGTTTGCATCAGACACATCACAATCAGAAAACAATGATGTAGAATCTTCAAAAGATAGGTTAACAAAGGAATACCTGCATACCTTATCCTCATCAAAATAGAGATTGAAGTTCAAGCTGGCTGCATCATAATACATGAATTCATCCCTCTTCAACAAGTCTGCATCAATGAAAACATTATTATCAACTGCCTCAAAATAAGGAGCAGAATACCTAGGGTGTGAAAGATTATCAGCCAGAAGGAAATTCAGAGAATACTCCTCAATATTGATAGGATTGTCAAGGCATTTCACAAATATCCCTGCTCCATCATCTTCAAAAGGAATAGAACCAGTACATTTGTATGATCCATATCCAACACCTGAATAACTCATCTGGTCAGAAGGACAATCAAATGAATACTGCAGCTGAGAGTAAGGCTTATCAATAAAATCAAACCTGCATTCAGCAGGCTCATTGATATAATACAAGATATCAATCATTGATGCTTCTGAAGCAATCTCAGAGTTGTTTTCAGGATCTGACTCGATAAAAACAACAGGATAGCTGTCAACTGCATCAACATCAATCTGGAACTTGATATAAAAAGGATGAGTGTTCTGGTTTCCTGCCTCATCCACGCACTTTACAAACAAGAAGTATCCATTATTCTCAAAATTCTCCAGAATAACCTTTGCAAGGTCTTTTAGATAAGGGAACATATCTATAAAAGGCTGGACAGTCCTTAAAATGAGCTTGACTACCCTGTCACCTATCTCAGTGACATCAATGCCCTTGATAGACTCAAAAATCTCAATCTCAAGCCTGTATTTATCCTTATAATTCTCATAAGTATCCTCTAAATTAGAGATCATGTCAACAATCTCAGACAATGATTTAATATCAAGATATTTATAAACTTTTGAAGGAACAGACAGCTCTTTTGGAAATCTCAAAAATATTGTATGATTCAAGTTGAATTTAGGATCACCAAACCAGATTGCAGGCAGGCTATAATAGTCAAAGATCGGAAGATAAGCCAACTTGCACCTTGCCGGCTCATCTGTATTAATCCCAAATGAAAATGGAAAATAAGGCATAACAGCCGGAGTGATCCCATAGCCATCAATCCTCTTGTCTGCAGCTGTTATATGATCAGGCGAGGCTGAGAATCCATCCTGCAATGAAGCATCATTAAAAATAATATTAGGAGGATCATGATCATCTGAATTAAAAGCAGTGCAAACACCAACTCCTTGTTCCAACTCAAACTTGCAGTTCTTGCCAAGGCTCTTGCACCTATACTCTGAACAAGGCTTTTCAGGATCAGAACTGCAAAACCTGCAATCAGAGCTTCCTTCTGGGGGGATCCAAAGAGAACAGAAGGAATATTCCAATACCCAAGGATCAAGATCAATCAATGAAAAAGGATTCAATGATATTGACTGGACATAATCAAGATAAGAAACTGTCTGCTCCATCAAGACAGGAAGAATCTCAAGAGTAGTAGTATATTCTGGAACCAAAAGATTCTGATTTGTTGAGTAAAGATCAACTGTCAATGGAGGATCAAAACCTAGCTCTGACACAGGATCCCTATTTAGATTATTTTCAAGATATATGTAATCTGCTGGAATATCAGAAGGATCTGTATTAAAATAACCAGTAAGAGTCAACCTGTCTGCAATATTCCTGAAATTACCGCAGTCACCCAACCTTATGCAGTATAAAGCAGTGTCATCAACAAAATCACGAGGACAAGCACCCCAACCCTTGCAATAAGCATATTGAGTGGCTAAAGAACATACATCAGAGCCAAAACCATCCCAAAACCTGAAACCAGGAGGCACTTTAGGAAAGCATTTCTTGCTGTCATACTGCAACCTTACTCTTGAATCATCCATATTGCTCAATAAACTTGAATCCCACTGGCAATCCCTTTTTGTCTCATCAATACAACATGTCTCTGTTGTACAAAACCCACAATCATCCCATCTATTAACTCTACAAAGAGCCTTGTCATCCTGCTGAGTGCAAAGCTCTTCCCTATAATCCCTGCATTCTTCTCTGATAACCTCACCATCTATGCAGCTCTTCTTATAATGCCTTGATCCAACATATGACAATCCATATGAAGCAAGTTTCTGGACTGAATCATATTCACACCAAGAAGTACCATGAGAAATATCACTGCAATCAGAACAACCTGAGCCTTCACAATCCTGTAAATTAGATTCAGGATATTCACTGTTACAGATTGTAACCTGCCCGTCATTCCTCTGACAGAAGTCTGTATCAACATTCTTGAAACACATCATATCATACTGGTTAATGCAATCCTTTCCAATCTTTTCCATTGATGGAGCAGACCCTACCTTGACAGATGTATCTTCTCCCTGCAATGAGAACCTAAAATCAAGATTTTCCCTTATCTTAGGATCATCCCTCTGCAAAGAATAAACAATATTAGGATAAGGCCGATGCTTTTCGACCCTAATGAAAACATTATTGTCAACCATCCAATTGTCCTGATCAAAAAAACCCTTATTAACCTCGTCATTGACAATTGAGATCACAAGATCATACATGAATCCGATATTGGATGGAATCTCAACAAAATAATCCTCAACATGGACTTTTTTCCCATTAATTGTCATGATGATCGGATAATTCAATTCCACTTTCAGTCCGTATTTCCCTAATTTGACATCAAATACCATATCACTTGCATCAATCCCTATCCCTCTTTCTGTAAAACTTGAAAAATCCAGACATTCATCCATCAATGACGGAAGCACACTCTCCAACTGCTTCTCAATATCCTGCCTAGTGATATATGAATTCTGGCATGACCTGTATCCTTCAACATGATTGCAAAATATCCTGTATCTGTCCTTATTGTACCAGATATAATCATCTTCATTGAGAACTAATTTACCCCCATTTTGAGCCAGTTCAGGCAATAATGGCTGAGTCTTCTGATAAATGCATGACTGGACATACTCTTTCAAAGAAGTCTCATCACCAGGAATCTTCAAGATGTCTGGACCTTGAGTACCAGGAGGAGCCCTGAAAGTAGTCTTAACATAAAAAAAAGTCACTGCTCCCAATAACACAATGATGCCTAATATGATAAATGCAGACACCTGCGATTTCCTATTCATTTGCACCTCTTTTTTGATCTTATTTTTCTTGTTTTACTCTTTTTATCTCTTTCCTCAATGTGATTGAAGAGAGATCATGCAATTGGATGATTGAATCCAGCTTTTTCTTGATTGTACGGATATAATATTCATATTCAGTCTTTGTGAGTGTCTTGTAATTCAGGATCTTCAGTATAATCTCTTTCTGCCTTTTCTTGAATAATATGTTTAGAGAAGACTGGAGGTTTTTCTCCTTTAATCTTAGAATTGTGCTTGAAAGACTGGATTCTGGCATAATTATGGCTGATATCAGCTTTATCATATATAAAGTTTATTATTTTATACATTTAATTGTATATTTTTATACATAAAATTGTATAATAATTATTTTAGATCCATTAAGAGTATGTTATTGATTAAAGTTTTGAATATTGCCTTTAAAAAAGAAAAGTTTATATAATCAAAAATTAAATTTGTGCATATGAAAACAAAAATATTGTTATTTTCTATTCTTGTCTTATCCATGTATATTATAGGATGTTCAGAAAACGGATGCAGCTGCGATGAGGAAGAAGACTGTGACTGCGTAGAATCAGGAGTTGATTCAGATGGAGAGCCTGAATATGAATACAGATGCACTGGAGGAGATTCCTGCGGATGCGACAGCTGTGACTCAGATGAGAGCAGAGATGGAGAATCCTGCACTCCTACTTAAGACATATTTTTATATATAATTCTGTTTTTTTAAGCAAATATGATAGAAGTGCCTGTAATCAAGAAGATATCAATTAATTTATTTGGACTAGAATTCACTCTGGCAGTGTTTTTTTCACTAGCACTGCTGGCTTTCCTGGCATTTTTCACATTTTATCTTATTGAAGCCAGAAGGAAGAAGCTGAATATGAAAGAAGTGATAATCTCTTTTTTTCTAAGCTATGCAGGTGTAATAATTGGAGCAAGAGTATTCTTTTACTTCCTGCCATGGTGGAGCTGGAATAAGGATTGGACTCTTATTTACAGAGTCACTCGTTTTTTAAACCCATTCACTTCAGGAATGGTGTTTTACGGAGGAATATTAGGAGGAATATTCACACTTTGGCTTTATTGCAGGATAAGAAAATTGAATTTCTGGAAATATATTGATGCAGCAACCCCTGCGACCTTGATTGGAGTGGCAATTGCACGCCTTGGGTGTTTTTTTACAGATGACACCTGCAGGGGTGTCTCAAGCAACCTACCATGGGCTGTTGTAAGGATAAAAGAAGGAGCAGAACTTCATGGAGGGGCAATCCATCCTGCCCCATTATACGCCACAATTGTGCTTGTAACACTATTTATTGCCATATGGAACCTGAGAAAAACAGAGAAATTTGACGGCTGGCTGGCATTAGTCGGGCTAATGGGCTATTCTGTCTACAGGTTCTTTATTGAGTTCATCAGGTATTATCCAGAGAAATTATTCGGATGGGTCACTCCCAGCCACATTTGGAGTGTTATATTATTTATTGTGGTCCTGATTATATTTATCAAGAAAAACAAAGAATATGATAAGAAAAAGAAGAAGATGTTTCATAAGAAAGAGATTACTTCTTAATTTCCAATCTAGTCTTATTGAACAAATAAAATAAGAGCTGATTTGATATTAGGATGAAAAGTAACAGGAAAAGAAAGAATCCCAAAGTATAATGAGAATATTTGCCAGTAAATTCAAAACATGATCTAAACATACAATTTACATTTTCATCAGTAATTCCAGCAAT
>JAZDHV010000047.1:0-38144 GCA_043805595.1 Candidatus Woesearchaeota archaeon | reverse complement strand
CCCGACCTTTAGGTCGGAACACTCAAAAACCATTGGTTTTTGGTGCCCAAAAAATGCAAAGCATTTTTGAGGGTTTTCAATGCTTAAAAATGCGAAGCATTTTTTGCACACCAGAAATTTGCTTAGCAAATTTCTCAGTGTCCCAAAAACCGAACGATAAATACCCCTGCCTTTAGGCAGGGGAATAGTTCGGTTTTTGTTATTTATGCATCTTCTTCTTTTTTCTCTTCCTCAACCAGAGATAAATAAACACTCCACCAACAACTATTACTATAAGAATTAAAATCCCTAAACCACTACTCTTTTTTTCAATACCAAACTTTTTAGCCTCTTGGTCAGAAAATATTCTTAGGCTAATATCTTTCTTAATCTTTACTGGATTGTTGTTGGCATCACTATACTCAATCTCTAAAGGAAGAATTATGCTCTCTTTAGATGAGGTAAATATCTCAAAATCAGCTGATTCATAATCATCAGAGTCAATCTTGCCGACATAATCTTCAGATACTCCCAATATCTCAAAATCATCAGATTCAAGAAGTTTGACATAGACAAAATTAATATCAGAAGACCCTTTATTTGTAAACTGGATTGTGACAGTGCCTTTTTTATTAGGCCTATTCACTTCTGAATCCTGAACATTCACAACAAGATCTGGCTCCTCTCCGATAAACACACCAATAGTGTTATTGCTTAGATATTCATTACCAAGCTCATCCTGATATTCAATCTTGACAGGAATCTTGTAAAGGGAAGATTCAGCATCAGGCTCAGCAGCTAATTTGAATGTCACTGGCAATACCTGGCCAGGGTTGAGTCTCTTAAGGGTTATCTGATCAGAAGAGTCTAAAGGTGCTAGAGGAACGTCTCCAAGATTTATCTTGACTTTAATATCCTTTAACAATGAATCAGCAATATTATTTAACATGATCTTTACCAAAGAACTTGAACCTGGAGCGATCATCTCTGGTTTAACATCAACAGAATCAATAGAAATAATAGCATCCCTTGTCCTGATGTTTATTTCAAAAGGATCTAATAGAACTTGTGAGCTGCCTTTAATCTGATAGTTTAGCTGAAGATCAGATACACCCTCAACAGCATCTTCTGAAACCTTTAATGTATATTTTACAATCACCCCTTTATCACCTATTTGCCTTCCATGAACAGATCCAATACTTTTAATCTCATCCTGGCCAGAAATTAAATAAAAAGGATGTTCTGGCATAAGCTCGAGGACAATATCCTCTGCATTAGAAGATCCTATATTCTCGATCTTAAACCTTACATCAACATTTTCACCAGGCTCAACAGGATCAGGCTCCTGGTTGACAAGAGTAATCTTAAGAGCATATCCTCTTGGTAATGATTCAGTTGCTGAAATACTTAGACTAATTAAAATTATAATCAGGACTGATAAGAACAAGATTATATTTCTTTTCATATAAACTTTCATATAAATCATCCTCCTTTATTCATGCTGAATCATATTATACTATCACACCATCCCTGAGGAATTCAGTCCTCTCAGCGATTTTAGCAATTTTAGCGTCATGCGTGACCATAATGATTGTCTTCCCCTCATCCTTATGCATTCTCTTGAGGAAATCTATAACATTTGTTCCTGTCTTTGAATCAAGATTACCTGTAGGCTCATCAGCCAAAATGACTTCAGGATCATTAGAAAGTGATCTTGCAATAGCAACCCTCTGCTGCTGGCCTCCACTAAGCTCAGTAGGCCTGTGCCTTATCCTATCGCCTAAATCAACCTTATTCAGAAGCTCAGTAGCCCTCCTGATCCTTTCATTCCTAGGAACCTGCTGGAACATCATCGGAAGCATGACATTCTCAAGAGCTGATAAGGTTGGAATCAGATTGAATTGCTGGAAAATGAAACCAATAAGTTTTCCCCTGATTTGGGCAAGATCAGACTCATGAAGGTGGGATATATCCTTGTTTCTCAATAATATCCTTCCTTTTGTAGGGATGTCAAGAGCACCTACCATATTCACTGCAGTTGACTTGCCAGATCCAGAAGGACCCATTATACTTACAAATTCACCCTCATTTATAATAAGATCAAGTCCTCTTAGGGCAGTGACTCTAACTTCACCCATCTTATATATCTTCCAGACCTTTTCAAGCCTAATTATCTCTTCTTTATCCATTTTCTCAAATCTTTTTAAACAATGAAATTTCACCATTCTCATAAAAATCATAGATTTTTAGGATACAAAAATTGCAAACCAATTTTTCATGTATTGAATGGTGGAATGAGTTGTGCTCAAAAACCACCAGTCAATAGGCTGGCGGCATGTTTTACCGAACCAATCAAATATGTGGTTTTTGACAAATATTCACTGATAATTTTTATATACTTACATACTTATTTTTCTTAAATAGCATATTACACATCTTTTTTACCTATAAATGTTTCGTTTTTTCGTTGAATGTTTAACTCTTAATTTTAGAAACTATTTTAAATCACTGCTATTTTTTGTATGCCAGAAGGCAATAAAATGGCAAAAGACAAAGACAGAATGAAAAAATTCATGGTGTTTTTCATAGCATTCATAATGATAATGTCAGTATTTGGAGTGATATTCTATGGAATGAGTGACCCTAGCGCTAAGAAGAAATATGGAAAGCTGACATTTACAAGGATGAATAACGGCTATAGGACATTTATTGAAAAGAATCCTTATGATTTTGTGAATTTTCCTGGAGACATAGCTGATATTGAAGTAGATGATGAAGTCATGGCAGTATTGAATGACAATGCACAGATAATCATAACATCAGAACCAAATGATCAGCTGAACAGGTCAATAGCATATCTGAAATTCAATTATAAAGGCACTGTGAATGTACTGACAGACACTTATGTGACATCAGGATTTACAGAAAAAAATGTGTATAATCAGCCTATTGTCAATTGCACAATTGCAAATGAAAATATCCCAGTCATATACATGAAAAGAGGCAATGAGACAGGAATAACCTCAGAGGAGAATTGCGTAATCATTTCTGCTGAAAGTGATTTTGAAATGATTATGTTAGGAGAACGAATTCTTTTTATGCTTTTAGACATTATAAAATAAATTAGAATAAATCCAAATTAGAATAGGACTAAAAAAAAGAAAACAAGCAGAAAATAAAATGGAAGAATCTGAGGAAGAATCAATGGTTAAAGAAGATGTCATTGACATCATGACTGATTTAGACAATCAGCCAGAAAGACATGAGATAGAGAAAGAGAGGGTAGAAGATGGAAAAGGCGATTCAGGAAAATTAATACTTCTAATAGCTGTTGTGATAATGGCATTTATAATCTTTATAGGAGGCAGTTATTTCTATAACAAATACTACACTGTTCCTGAGCCAATTGTAGAAACAATCACATATAATGGATTTGAGTTTGTATATTATGAGGATCTATGGCATTTCCAATGGCAGAGAGAGAATGACCTTTTCAATGTCCATCTAAGATTTAATCCAAAAGAAGTGGAGGATGTGCCTGTTGAGATCAAGAATCCCTTTAACAATCTCTCAACAGAGACTGTTTATTTGGCTTTTGACCCTCTAGGAAACAATACAGAGTATATGGTCTTAGCCACAGGAGAACTTGGATTGTCACTGAAAAAAGTCTTTGGAAAAAATCCAAATGGAACCTGCACAAGAAATGAGACAGAAGCATGCAATGACAGGCCAGCAATCAATTGCGACAATACAAACCAATCAGTGATAATATTGGAAGAAAAAGGAGATAGCAAAGTTACAGTTGACGACAATTGCCTGATAATCAGCGGAGAACGAATTGAGCTGTTAAGGGCTGTTGACAGAGTGCTTTATGAATGGTATGGAATACTAGAGTTAGAATAGTTGTTGGATCAAACTATATTTCTTCAACACCCTGTTTTGTCAAAGCAACCAGACGGAATCCAACACCAAGCTTCAGGACAGCTGACATCAAGGCCATATGCTCTATGCCATTACCAGATATGAAGTTCAGGCCTATCTCCTGGCCAGAAATCTTATCCTTAAGACTATCCACAATGTCTTTGGCAAGCTCTTCAACAGGCTTATTCAGGTCAAGAACAATCAGCTCAGTCTTCTCATCTGGCTGAAACTTCTCTTTCCCAAAATCATTTGTCAGGAGGAAAATCCTATCAAATCCACTGTCTTTAATGATACTGTTCACATGACTCCATGATCCTTTGCCTGTGGTAAGCATTGCTATGAGCTCTGTCATAATATCAGGGATGATAAAGCTTTATTTAAGGGTTTTTATTTGCATATAAACTTGTATTAAAACAATAGGTTTATTAAATAGTTTTGTTTGCCTAAATGATATGGTATTCATAACATTACAAGAGATAATTGAGATCCTGATTATGACAGTTGCTATTGGATTTATCTTCTCCAAATTTTTCCCGAGAAAGCCAAAAGAAGATTATGATCCATTGGCATATTTCAATAAAAGCCCATTAAACAACCTATGGGAAGACATAAAGCATGGAGCTATCATTGCAGCACCTGCAGTTGTGCTGCATGAATTAGCGCACAAAATTGTAGCAATGAGCTTTGGGGCAACTGCAACATTGCATGCTCCACTAACCATGTACGCTATTGTCATAATCCTTATCCTAGTCAGGTTTCCCATCATATTCTTTGTAGGAGGATATGTAAGCCATACAGCACTTCCTGCATTCCAGTCAAGCCTAGTATCAGTCGCAGGGCCATTGACAAACATAATATTATGGGCAGTATTCTTTTTTATGTCAAAACAGAATATTGGAAAGAAATACAGGAAAGAAATGATGATGATGGCAAAAATAAACCTTTTCCTGGCAGCATTCAACATGATACCATTCCCAGGATTTGACGGGTTCAATTTCTTCAGGGCATTGTTGACCGGATTTGTGATATTATAAGAATATTATCCTATCAATAATATATTATCCTATCAATAGTCATTTTTTAACTGTGAGATCATGTTCAGACAAAAATATATATCCTTAACTTTAGAAAACCTTATAAATCAGTAATCCAGATATTTTTTATGCCTAAGACAAAAGATATGTTCATTGACATTGCCTCTAAATCTGAAGAGCATGAATTCTACAGCCCTGTGCCAGAAGGATACAGAATAGGAAAGACAAAGTATGTAGTTGTATTCGGAACAGTCATGTCTGGCCTTGGAAAGGGGATCTTTTCATCTTCTCTCGGCAAGTTGCTTCAGATGAAAGGGCTTAAAGTAGCACCAATCAAATTTGACGGATATCTAAATGTAGATGCAGGCACATTAAACCCTTACAGGCATGGAGAAGTGTTTGTATTGGACGATGGAATGGAATGTGATATGGACTTGGGCAATTATGAAAGATTCCTGGAATTAGACCTAACAAGGAATAATTATCTGACAGGAGGAAAAATATTCAGCAATGTGCTTAAGATGGAGAGAAAAGGGGAATATCTTGGAAGAGATGTCCAGATTATACCACATGTGACAGGATTCATCAAACATTTTTTAAGAAGCCTGGCTATGAACCAAAAAGCAGACATTGTATGCGTAGAAGTAGGAGGAACTGTAGGCGATATTGAAAATGGGTATTTTATTGAAGCCATGAGAGAGCTGAGCTATGAAGAAGGGATGCAAAATGTCTGCAATGTCGCGCTAACATATGTGCTAGAACCAGATTTTTTAGGAGAACAAAAAAGCAAGGCAGCACAGCTAGGAATAACAAGCCTGATGGCAAAAGGAATACAGCCAAACATAATCGCATGCAGGGCAACAAATCCTGTAACGGAAAAAGTAAGGGAAAAGATCAGCATATACTCAAATGTGACTTTAAGCAGAGTAGTAAGCATACATGATGTGAAAAGCATATATGAGATACCAATAATATTGAAAGATTCAAACATTGACCAGGCTGTCATTGACATACTAAACCTGAGAACAAGCATAAATAAAATAGCTGAAATAAAAAAGACAAGGGAATGGACATCATATGTGAAAAATCTCAAAGAGCTCAGAAAAACAATATCAATAGGAATAACAGGAAAATACACAGGATTAAGGGATTCTTATTCCTCAATCATAAATGCATTAGAACATGCAGGAAATGCAAATGACATGAAAATAAACATCAAATGGATCGAGACCTCAAATATCAAGGATGATGAGGATGCAGCAAACAACCTGAAAGGCGTCTCAGGAATAATAGTACCAGGAGGATTTGGAAAAAGGGGAACAGAAGGAAAAATATTATGCATAAAACATGCAAGAGAGAACAACCTGCCATATCTTGGACTATGTTTCGGATTCCAGATGGCGATCATTGAATATGCAAGAAATGTAATCGGGCTGGAGGATGCAAACTCAACAGAACTAAAACATGACTGCCTAAACCCTGTCGTTGATATCCTTCCAGAACAGAAAAGAATAGAAGGCCTTGGCGGAAATATGAGATTGGGCGGAAGGGATATTGAAGTTGTAAAAGACAGCCAAGTGTATCATATTTATGGAAAAAAGACAATGGTAAGGGAGAGGTTCAGGCATAGGTTTGAATTCAATCCAAAATACAAGGAGCAATTTGAACAAAAAGGGCTAATATTCAGCGGAAAAGCCCCAAACCAGCCAATAATGCAATTTCTAGAATTAAAGGATCACCCTTTCTTTATCGGGATCCAGGCCCATCCTGAGTTTACATCAAGGCCATTAAGGCCAAACCCTTTGTATAATGGTTTTATCAAGGCATGCCTGAAATAAACAAGGTTAATGGAAACAGCATTGTGGATACAGCATTAATAGCATTGAAGGTATTGACTGTCTTTTTATAACAATAAACTGCAAGGAACTATAAAATCATTCTCATCGCTTCAGAGCTGAAATAAACGCAATATATTTAAATGGGCCAATACTTTCCTAGTTCTATGATTGGGGATTATTAATGGAAGAGAATACAGAAAAACCCTTTGACACAAGTGAAAATAAGGAATCAGAAGAAGAGAATACTGAAGATTTTCCTAAACTAGAAGGATCTAGAACAGAATCAAAAGAGAGAAAAGAAGATAGAAAAGAATATAAAAACGAAGAGAAAAAAGAAAATAAAAAACAAGAGAATAGATCTAATGAATATGAATCACAACAAATAAAAAAGCCTATCAAAGAGACCCTAATATTTATTTACAAGGAAAATTACAAAAAATTGCTCATTATCCCCTTCATTCTATTAATCCTTGCAATAGCACAGATAGGGTATCAGACAGCAACAACAGGTGATTTCATCAACAAGGGAATCAGTCTAAAAGGAGGGATTATTTTAATGATACCTTCTGAAGATCCAATAGACATCATTGAGCTAAGATCAAACCTAATGAAGGAATTCAGCGATAAAGAGATTAATGTTAGGGATATTGAAAGCTTAGGAAGCAGGATTGGAATTGCTATTGAAGCTGACATTGATGAAAACAATAAAAAAGAGTTTGAGTCTTTTATCAGTTCAATTGAAAATAACATTGGAAAAGAATTGACAAAGAATGATTATAGTGTTGAATTCTTTGGAAGCTCATTAGGAGAAAGTTTTTTCAGAGAAACAGCAATTGCACTATTACTCGCATTCGTATTTATGGGTATAGTCGTATTTGCTTATTTCAGAACATTTGTCCCAAGTGCAGCAGTAATATTAGCATCATTCTCAAATATCATAGTGACAGTAGCAGTGATCAACTTGCTTGGAGTAAAGATAAGCACAGCTGGGATTGCAGGATTCCTCATGTTAATAGGATATTCAGTTGATACAGACATATTATTATCAACACGTGTATTGAAAAGAACAGAAGGATCAATACTGCAGAGGACTTTTGGTGCAATGAAAACAGGAATAATGATGACTCTGACAACTTTGGTTGCAGTCACAATAGCATACCTGTTCTCACAGTCAGATGTGCTTCACCAAATAATGCTGATAATAATCATAGGACTATTAGTTGACCTGATCAATACCTGGATCCAGAATGCAGGCATACTGAGATGGTATTTAGAAATAAAATCAAAAAAATCTGGTAAAAATGAACTATAAGATAAAAAAGATATTCACAAATGTGAGAGTATTAATAGCTTTAGCAGCAATCGTACTAGCTGTTATTGCAATCCATCCATTGCCTAATATAGATGGAGTGGCAATAAGAAATGTTGAGCCTAATTCTTCGGCAAATATTGCTGGAATAGCCAATCCAGTGCCAAATGCCCCGCCGACCAGCAGAGAGAGAGTATTATCTATCAACAATAAACCTGTCAAGTCATTATCAGAATATTATGATCAAGTGTCAGGGCTTAAACTGAACCAGAGCTATGTAATAAGGACAAGCCTGAACAATGATGGCTATGTAGTGCTGACAAAACCAGAAATAGAGATAATTGTATTAAATGAGACAGAAGAGAAAGATATCTCTGAAATCATAGAAAAAACACTTGAGAATGGAACAATAGTAAGCGAGACAATAAACAGGACAATAACAGTCAACAAGACAATACATAATGTGATAGGGGTGCAAGACCTAGGATTGAACTTGATGGACCCTGCAAAAACAAACATCAGGAAAGGACTGGATCTTCAAGGAGGAACAAGAGTATTATTGCAGCCAGAAGAAAAGATATCTGATGAAGACATCTCTACATTGATAGACAATATGAAAGAGAGATTGAATGTGTTTGGGTTGACTGACGTGATTGTGAAAGAAGCATCTGACTTATCAGGAAACCAGTTTGTCCTTGTGGAAGTTGCTGGGGCAAATGAAGCAGAGGTCAAGGAATTATTGTCAAAACAAGGAAAGTTTGAGGCAAAAATAGGTGAAGATGTTGTGTTTATTGGAGGAAACAGGGATGTAACATATGTGTGCAGAAGCGCAGACTGCTCAGGAATTGATCCAAGAACAGGATGCGGAAGCACAGGAAACGGCTATTCATGCGGATTCTATTTTACAATAACATTAAGCCCTGAGGCAGCTCAAAAACAGGCTGATATCACCAATAAATTAGATGTTGTTGTCGAGAATGGAAGGGAATATCTGAGCGAGAGCATAACGTTATATCTAGATGATGTTGAAGTTGACAAATTAAGGATTGGAGCAGACTTAAAAGGAAATCCAGCGACAAATATCCAGATATCTGGATCAGGGTTTGGACTGACACAGCAAGAAGGTGTAGTCAATTCATTGGAAGACATGAAAAAACTGCAGACAGTCCTCATCACTGGCAGTCTGCCTGTAAAAATGAATATTGTTAAGACTGACTTGATAAGCCCATCTCTTGGAAAAGAATTCCTTAAGAATGCCTATCTTATCGGAGCATTGGCAATATTTTCAGTTGTAATTATAATGTTTATCAGATACAGAAGATTAGCTGTTTCAATACCAATGATGCTGACAATGATAACAGAAATTGTGGTATTATTAGGAATGGCCTCTTTAATAGGATGGAATATTGACTTGGCAGCAATAGCAGGAATAATAATTGCAGTAGGAACAGGGGTTGACGATCAGATTGTAATAGCTGACGAGACACTGTCAGGACAGAAAGGAACAGTCTATGACTGGAAAAAAAGGCTCAAGAATGCATTCTTCATCATTTTTGCAGCATATTTCACCACAATTGTAGCAATGCTTCCGCTAGTATTTGCAGGAGCAGGACTCTTGAAAGGATTTGCATTGATAACAATATTAGGTGTAAGCATTGGTGTATTCATATCAAGACCTGCATTTGCAGCTATTGTTGAGATTTTGGTCAAAGAATAGAATTGAACAGCTCCAATAAATCTAATCTGGTTTAATCTAATTTATTTTTATCTCATTTCGCCCATCATTTCTTCTTATTTAAGTAACCATTTTGGATTAGGAAGCCCATCACAGCATTCTTAACTCTATCAGTCTTATTCGTTCCTAATCCTTCAATATTCTCAATAATCTTAACAGTCTCTCTAGGAAAAGTAATAGTCAACCTCTCAATATCTTTTTTCACCATCTTAAATAAATGCTAAAAAACATACTTAAACTTGTTAATAATATGTTAAATAACATAATAATATTTAAACCTTTTGATAAAATAATCAATAAAAGAACATAAATTATATAAATAATGAAAACAGAATTGACAATAATGGTAATTTACCCATTCCGAGGCAGAGGTGCAGAAAAGAATCAGAAGATAATATCCATAATAATGATAATCATATCCCTTTTCATTCTCACAAGCTCAACACCTTTCATATTCTCAAACAGCAACTACGCCATTCCATCCAGCATAATAGGCGGAATCCTATTAATATCAGGATTATTATACTTTCTAGACGTAACATTATAAGTTAAGAATGATGAATCAATAAAACCTTAAGAACATCTTAGACCTTGAATACGCTAAACACTTAACCTACTTTAACATCATATTCGTATTGCTTGGCACTATCACAATCACACTTTGGATATCATTAAACAACACATTTAACATCAACAACCTTGCTTTCATTATTCTAAAGGTTAACATCACATTAGCAGTTCTGATAATTGGTGTGATATTCTTCATCTTAAACACACAAAAACTCATGAAAATAAAAAAGAGAATAAGCAACATCCCATAATAAGGCATAAAGTTTAAATAAAACAAACAAATTATAAGGATATTAAACCTAAAATCGGGGGAGTGATAAGATGAAGAAACTGATCATAATAATAACATTAATGATTGCAATAATAGCAAGCACAACAGCACATGCATTGAAGGATTGTGAAGTGGAAGAATGCCAATTCTACATTATGGAAAAGACAACCACTGACGTGTACTATGCTAATGGAAGCCTTGGAGAGTACATTCCTGGAGAGGTTTTAGAGCTGAACACCGGGGACAGGCTATTCGCAGCAGTCACTTTAGTTAATGATTGGGGAAGTAGCTTCACAAGCGAAGTCCTATTAATAGATGAAGAAGGACATGGAGTTACCGGATGTAATTTTGTTTATGAGTATCCACCCGAGAGTCTTGAGGAATATGAGTGTGAGAGGCTAGTAGGAGATCCTTTCGCCGAACAAGGTATTCATACTTATTATGTTGTTGCTAGGAGCACGCCATACGCAGGATCACAAGAACACACATACCCTGATGAGTACGTGACAGCAAACTTCAACCCAACTTATGACCCAGACTCAGACAATGACGGAATCCCAGACTCAATAGACAATTGCGTTGACACACCAAACCCTGGCCAAGAAGACTTTGACAATGACGGCCTTGGAGACGCTTGCGATTCTGACGCTGACGGTGACGGAGTACCTAATGAAGTAGACTATTGTTCTGAAACCAGTGGGGAAGTCTTCGCAACAGGATGCAGCTGCGAACAAGTACAAGTAATCCTTGTACATACAGAAGGGGAATGCGGACCCGGAACACTGGTAAGATTTGCAAGGTGGATAAAAGGTCATGATCCTGAGTGGTTCGAGGATTTTAAGATTTACACTGCAATCATCGAATTAGGAGAAAGAATAGAGGACATACAGCAAAGGATTGCAGAGCTTGAAGAGAGAATGATTGATGCAAAGCCGAACCTTGCAGAAGCGATTCAGAGAAGGATCGACAAGCTACTAGCAAGAATAGCTGATATTGAAGAGGCAATAGAACAACTCAGGGCAATGATATAAGGGATTGAGTTCATATCCGCCTATAAATGTATCACTTATGGAAGAATCTTATCTCATTGTTCATCCTTATGATATATTCCTAAAAAGATTAGTTTATTCTCATTTGGAATGTATGCATAAGCCAGTCGATAAGGAGAAGCATACACTTCTCTTGTTCCTTTGCGATTATACCTCATCGGTTTTCCAATTTCAGGATTTTCGATGATTTTCTCTACTTGCTTTTTAACTTTTTCTCTCAATAAAGAGTCTTTTAACTTACTGATAGCTTTTAAGAAGCCTTTTTTGTATTCTATACTTAACATGCTCTAAGCTCCTTAAGAAAATCCTTTTTAGACTTTGATATGAATTTGCCTTTATCATATTCTTTCCATGCTTCTTCTACTTTTTCTGCAAAAATAAGGTCTTGTTTTAGATTATTAGCAATCTTTTTCATGTTCTTCATAATAATTCTTTCGTTATCTTTTACTATTAATAACTCATCTCCAGTATGTATGTTTTCTCTTAAATTATTTGGTATTACAATCTGACCTTTTGTACTTACTTTAGCTATAGCAAATTCCATAATATCACCATGGTAAGGTATAACTTACTTATATAAGAACTTTTTGGTTTATTAATGATTTTATTGTCATATTCTACTTAAAGGTATATCAACGTTTTTTCTAAGAAGGGTATGGTTTGAGAAACATAGGACAAGGACTGAAGATCTTATATAGGACATTTATAGGGGGTATTAGTTCAATTCCTGTTTGAGAATATAATAGGCTACCCCTTCTTTTACTCCTGTTTTTTTGCAGTTCTTGTCGTTTTCTAGCCATTTTCTTATGTCTTCTATTATTCTTGGCTTGTCTTCTGGCATTATCTTGTCCTGGTAGGTTTCTAGTATTTTTTGGTAGATTGTTGTTGCTGTGAATTCTTTTCCTATTTCTTGTGCTGTTAGCCTGAATATTTCTATTCTTATGGTTGTGTTCTTTTCGAAGTTTGGGAAGTCTTGTTTGATTTGTTTTTCAAGTCTTGTTTGTTCGTATTCTTTTATGCCCTTCTCTGCAATTTCAATCAAATACATTTCTTTACCTTTTTTTTCCCAAACTTTAAATATGACCTATACCCACTATTAATCTTATGAAAACAAAGTGGTGGGCAGTTGTGCTTGTCTTTCTGACAACATTCCTAGTTTCAACAGCACAAGCCATGTACAAGTATGGATCTGCAACATTAGAATTTAATGTTATGGCAATCCTTACAAATTACTGGCTGATTGGAGGATTGGCATTATATGGGATAGGAGCAGTCATCTTGATAATAGGATTAAAAGGAGGGGATCTATCTGTATTGTATCCAATAATTGCAACAAGCTACATATGGGTATCATTTTACTCAATGAGATTCTTTGGTGAGCCGATGAACCTGATCAAATGGCTAGGCATATTCAGCATAATGGCAGGCATAGCTTTTGTAGGATTTGGAAGCAAAGAAAAAGACATAGTCAAATATACTGAGGCAATATAAAAATGGCAACAGCTCTTTGGGCAGTAGGATTGACATTACTTGCATCATTTTTAGGCAGTCTTGGACCTGTCTTCCTCAAGATGGGATCAATGGAACTGAAGAAAGATATAAAATCAATACTCTTTAATTATAAACTGATAATAGGCATTGCATTTTATGGCCTTGGAACAGTCTTGTTTGTACCTGCATTAAAAGGAGGGGATTTGTCTGTGCTATATCCTCTTATTGCCACAACTTACATCTGGGTAAGCATTTATTCAATATTTATGCTAAAGGAAAAGATGAATCATAAAAAATGGGTAGGCATTGTATTTATCATCATTGGCGTCGGCTTAATAGGGCTTGGAGGACTTTAAATATTGAAAAATGAAAACAATAGTCTTGTCTTTAGGAGGATCAATAGTGCATCCAGGCAGGATTAATACAAGATTTCTCAAGGAATTTAAAAAACTCATTATGAAGAGCAGGAGCAAATTCATCATCATTGTGGGAGGAGGGATCATATGCAGGGAATATATCAATGCTGCAAAAAAACTCTCAAAATGCAGGGACAGAGATTGTGACTGGATAGGAATCAGGTCAACTGAACTTAATGCAGAACTGGTAAGATCAATGTTCTCTGATGTCACGACAGACACAATACAGCCAGATTATACAATAAAAAGAAAAATCCCATTCAAGAAAGTCTTGGTTGGGTGCGGTTACATACCTGGCCACTCCTCTGACTGGGATGCTGTCAATTATGCAATAAAATATAATGCAAAAGAGATAATAAACATGTCAAATATTGAATATGTCTATGACAAAGATCCAAAAAAGTTCAGAAATGCAAAAAAACTTGAGAAAATATCATGGAAAGATTTCAGGAAATTAGTAGGAAACAAATGGAAAGCAGGGCTGAACATGCCTTTTGATCCAACAGCCTCAAAACTAGCTCATAAAAAAGGAATTAAAGTGAAAATCTTAAAAGGAACTGACATAATAAATCTTGACAGGTGCATCAAAGGAATAAAGTTCAAAGGAACATTAATTGAGTAAAATCCCTGTCTTTTATTGCAAAACTTTATATATCTTTATTTCTAGGCCAATATTATGTCATTATTTCAGGAAATAAAAGACGTGGCAAGATTTGAGCAGATATTGAATGTGCTCTTCAAGCATGAATTCGGATTCTTTATAGACCAACTGAGACTAAAAAACCACCTATCTCTTCACAAAAGACTACAGGCACATAAGTTCTCAAAAAAAAACACGCAACCAGAGAGGATGAAAGCAGTTCTTGAAGACCTTGGAGCGACTTTTGTGAAACTTGGGCAGTTGCTGAGCTTAAGGCCAGACCTCATACCAAAAGAATATTGCGAACAATTCAAAACACTGCAGGATTCAGTAAAGCCTTTTCCAGGAAGCATAGCAAAAAAGATAATAGAAGAAGAGCTGAAAAAACCTATCAAAGACATATTCAGGGATTTTGAAGAGACTCCTGTAGCTTCTGCATCTGTTGCACAGATACACAAGGCAAGACTAAAGAATGGGGTAAAAGTAGCGATAAAAGTGCAGAGGCCAGGCATAGATGCCACATTCAGGACTGATGTTGACATCATGTATCATCTGGCAGGATTATTACAAAAAAAGATGCAGATCAAGGTAATGGACCCTGTAGAGATCATAGATGAATTCAAAAGATACACAGAACAAGAACTTGACTTTATCCATGAAGCAAAAAACATAGACCAATTCTACAAGAATTTCATCAATATAAAAAATGTAAAAATACCAAGAGTGTATTGGGCATACACAAATTCAAAAGTAATGACAATGGACTATATAGATGGGATCAGGTTAAGGGACATTGACAAATACAAAAAATACAACAAGAAAAAAATCGTCAAAAATATAGTCGATGCAGTATTCAAGCAGATATTTGAAGACGGGTTTTTCCACGCTGACCCTCATGCAGGCAACATACTTGTATTGGAAAATGACCATATATCATTTATTGATTTTGGAATAGTAGGAGTATTAGGAGATGAGCTAAAACAGCATATAGCAAACTTCTCTTTAGCAGTCATGGAAGGAGACCTGAAAGAGATTGCCAAATCAGTATACAACCTTGGATTCTCAAAAGGAGAATGCAATCTTGAACTGCTGGAGGAAGACATAAAAGAAGGACTGGGAGAGTATTATGGCGCAAGCCTAGAGGCAATAAACCTATCAGAAGTTCTGCATAATGTGCTAGCGATTGCAAGAAAAAACAGTTTGAAGCTACCAAAAAATTTTGTATTATTGATAAAATCACTTGTCACTATAGAAGGGGTTGCAGCTGAACTGGACTCAAGCTTTAATATTGTGGAAAGTGTCAGGCCATTAATAAAAAGATCAATATCACAAAAACTCAGCACAAAAAACCTCACAAAGCAGGCAGCAATATTATCAAATGAATACTATGGGATGATAAAGTCCCTTCCAAAAAACTTGATAAGCCTGATAAAGACAATATCAGGAGGCACATTAAAAATAGAGATGGATGATACAGACATAAATAAGCTGACGCTTGAGCTAGGAAGGTCGAGCAACAGAATGAGCTATGGGATGATAATAGCAGCCTCTTTAATCGCCTCATCAATAGTCCTGTATATTGACAAAGGACCAAAGTATATTGATGTCCCAATAATTGCATTGATTGGATATGCCCTAGCTGGGCTTTTCAGCCTTTTTTTAATGGCATCAATAGTCAAGGAAGGCAAACTAAGGTTTTAACAGTGATATTGAAATGTTAGCATATTTCAATGGCAAGAACCATATGCTACAATAGAAAATTATATAAAGGCAAAAATCTAAAGCAAGGAAAAGGTGATAATCATGCTGGACAAAATCAAAAAAAGGATAAAAAAGATGAAAGATACTGGAAAGATAGGGCATGTTGACTATAACTCTCTTCTTAGAAAGTTCTCAAAAGAAATAAGATCAGAGAAGAACAGGCTTAAGAAAATGCTTGGGCCTGAGCTGATAAAAGAGAAAGAAAAGGTTCAAAAGTTTCTGACCAATGAATTAGAAAAAGAAATCAAAAGAATAAAGGAGAAGGCAAGGCCTGCTGTGAAAAAATCAGCCAAAAGGGTTGCTGCAAAAATGGGAAGGGCAGTGAAAAAAGAGATAAGAAAAGGCCGCAAGAAATTTGTAAAAAAAGTTGTAAAAAGCCTGAAGAATGCAAAGAAAACAGTCATAAAAGGAAGGGCTGTAGTAAGGAAAGCGAAAAGAGCTGCTGAAAAAGTCAAGAAGAAAGTTAAAAGATAAAAATCAATTTTTTCCATTCTTTTTTAAGTTTTTTTTTGGATTTTAAATATCAGATTTAGTTTGCACTTTATTGAAAATTCCGACTCTCTTGTCGGAATTTTCTATTGGGTCTAATACCCCGACCTTTAGGTCGGAACACTTAAAAACCATTGGTTTTTGTTATTTATGAGCCTTATCCATGCATTCCATAACCTTGATTTGAGTGTCTAAAGTCTTCATCTTAGTCTTTGGATCTTTTCTTATTTCTAAAACATCTCTTTTCCAGGTTTGTTTTCCATCCCAAGAATCATGACCAGTCCCGATAAAAGGAACACGGATTTTTAAAGATTTACCACAAGTGCACTCAGACTCCTTGTAGTGGATCTGGGCATGGAACAATGATTTCCATTCATTCTCAGAAATATCACTCTTGCAATAGGGGCAGAAATTCCTTAAGTCACTCTCTGTGAATATGTGGTGAAGTACCATAGAATTGAAGGCAGGTGGTTGTTTATAAGTTTTGCTGTTATTGTCTGCTGTTATTGTCTAGTCTCTCTTTTAACCCATTCTTCAAATTCCTTATTAGCACTGGTCTTTATCATCTCAATGCAAGGAATGTCATAGCTGTGGTTTGCTTTTACAGCCTCTTTGATACTGTTGAACTTGGCTTCAGTTGACTTTGCGATGATGGCAAATTCATCCTGGTCTTCAATCTTACCCTTCCACCAATACATTGACTCAGCAGGGAAGAAGTTAGAGCAGGCAATCAGCCTTTTTTCTAGAAGGATTTTAGATATCTTTTTTGCCTCTGCCTTGTCTTTGCAGGTTATGTAGATGAGGATCATAAGGAAGGCTAAGAATGATTTATTATTTAAAATCTTCGCAATATTATTGAGAAACTTCCAAAAGAATTATAAATACTAAATATTATTATTTAATCATGGCAGGAAAAAAATCAATTATACACATTGTTTTAACTGGGGGGACAATTGATTCGTTTTATGATGGTACAAAAGATACTGCTGTAACTCTTAAACATTCGAGCGTTCCAAACTATCTTAAAAGCCTGCATTTATATGAAAAATTATTATTTACTGAAGTTTGTATGAAAGATAGCAGAGATTTGACTTTAAAAGATAGAAAGGATATATTAAAAACTATTAAAGACAGCTCATCTAGTAAAATAATTATTACGCATGGCACTTATACAATGCCAGACACTTCAAGATACTTAAAAGCTAACTTAGGAAAAATTGATAAGACAATTGTATTTACTGGATCTTTAATCCCATTAACAGGCTTCTCACCTTCTGATGCTTCTTTTAATTTAGGTTATTCAATTGCAAAAGTCCAAGAGTTGGATAAAGGTATTTATGTATGTATGAATGGAAAAGTTTTTAGTCCAGAAGAAGTAGCAAAACTCATTTATGAAGGAAGATTTATTTCTATATTTGGAGAAAGAGGAAAGTAATTTTTTCTTCTTTTTTTCTTTAAGAAACCACTAATTTTAAAAATAGAGAGCTACATAGAATTGATATGGCAAAATTATTGTTCAAGAATGTGATAGGTGAATTTGAATTTAGCGAGAACTGCCAGTTAGTCGGCAAAATCAAAGGCAAAAGCGGTTTAGATTCACCTAATGAAGGGCAGAGAAAGAAAATATTGGCCAGTTTCAAGCAGAACAAATTCTATCCTGAGTTTTATAAAGAGAATTTGAGGTTGACTAAAGAAGCTATCAGAACAAGTGGGAAAGATGATATTATCATTGTTCAGGCGATAAAGAGCATAAAGGAACTTGAGAGGATCAGGAATATCTTATTGAACAGGATGAGAGACTGGTATGGGTATCATAATCCTGAGCTTGCCAGGAATATTGGAAACCAGGAGAAAATGGTGGAACTTATCCTGAAAAAGGACAGAAAGACACTGCTGAAAGAGATGAAGATAAATGAGAAAGACAGCATTGGAATTGAATTCTCAAAAGAAGACCTAAATGAGATAAACCAGATATGCAAAGAGATACAAAATATTGAGAAATTAAAGGGTGAACAGGAGAAATATCTGGAAAAGATAATGAGAAATATCATGCCAAACACTACAGAGATTGCAACACCATTGATCGGAGCAGAGCTAATAGAACTGGCAGGATCAATGCGGAACCTGATGGAGATGCCAAGCTCAACAGTGCAGCTGCTAGGAGCAGAGAAATCACTATTCAGGCATATCAGGAACAAAAAGAATCTAGCTCCAAAATATGGGATTATATTCAATCATCCTCTTCTGCAAAATGCAGATATGGACAATAAGGGAAAGATTGCAAGATTATTGGCTGGCAAGATCAATATTGCAGTCAAAGTAGATTTTTTTAAAGGCAAATCTGTGGGAGACAGGCTGAAGAAAGAGATCAATGAGAAAATCAAGGAAATTGAGAAAAAAATATGATAAAAGAATCTAAATTAAGAGGAGTATTTGAGAAAAAAGCAAAATCAAGATATTTGTTCACAAGAAACCTTGTCCCTGGAAAGACTGTCTATGATGAAAAACTAGTCAGAGAGAACAACACTGAATACAGGGAATGGAATCCGAGGAAGAGCAAGCTGGCAGCTGGGATATTGAAAGGGCTGTCACAGATCGGATTCAAAGACGGCTATTGTGCACTATATTTAGGGGCTTCAACTGGAACAACAGTAAGCCATTTCTCAGATATTGTCGGAAGGAATGGCTTTATCTATGCTGTAGAATTCTCAATGAGGTCAATCAGAGATTTAGTGTTTGTCTGCGAGGACAGGAAAAATATCGCCCCAATCCTATTAGATGCAAATAATATTGATCTATTATCTGAGAGAGTTAGCCTGGTTGACTTTGTCTATCAAGACATTGCACAGAAGAATCAAGCAGAGATATTCCTGAAGAATATTGATGCATTCCTCAAGAAAGATGGTTTTGGTGTGCTGTGTGTCAAGGCAAAGAGCATTGATATATCAAAAAATCCTTCTGAAATCTATAAGGAAGTCAAAAAAGAGCTAGAGAAAAAAGTGACAATAGTAGATTTCAGGACTTTAGAGCCTTTTGAAAAGGATCATTGTATATTTGTTGTTAAGAATAAATGAGAACCAAATTATTTAGGTTTTGTTAAAACCGTTCTATAATAAAATTCTTCTAATGGTAGATCAATTTTTAGTAATATATGATCCACTTTAAATAAGCTATTTTTCACTTTTTCATGTCTAACTTCAATCTGGTTTTGATCAAAATATCTCCAGTTCATATCAATGAAATATCTTGGCATAGGCCATATTACAAAGTCTTTCCCGGGTTTTAAAACTCTAATTGCTTCTTCAGTTGTATCAATCATTGTTTTTACATATTGACCTTGAGTAATTTGGAATCTATCTTCTCCAATCAACCTTATTACTACTTCTCTATTTGCATCCATTCCATCTTTAAAATGTGCATAATGAGAGAAAACTCTATCATAAGTACAATCAGGTCTTGGAATCGATTCAGCATTTGCTTTCATTAAAAAAGAGGTATCTTTGTTTACTTCTGGATCAATACCTTCTGCAAATATTCCATATCTTTTTAGAAAATAGACTAATCGAGCATCTTTCCCACATCCAATATCAAGAACTCTTCCATCTAAAATGGATGGAACAATTCCTAAATTTGATAGAATTAATGGAATGGGATATTGGCTTTCTAATCCATCTGATTTAAAATCAAACATTTTTAAAAAATAGAAATTATTCAGATTCCTCTTCATTCTCTGCATCAAATCCTATGCTGTTGCATCTCTTGCAGATTTCATTCTGCCTCAATATCCTGTGAGCACCGCAACCAATGCATCTTCCTGTCTTTTGTATCATCTTTGTTACCTCCGAGTTTTCGAAAAGTCTGAAAATCTTGTTTCTGTAACCTCTGTTATTAGTATATAAATTAGGGTAAGACAGGTTATTTATAAATGTTTCCAATTAGTTACTACTATAAAGTACTATAATTTAGAATAACAGACAAAAGATTTATACAAAAGAAAAATGCTTTGCATCTTTCTAAGTATAAATCTCTTGTAAATTTCTTTGAAATTTACAAAAGATTTATATATATGCATGTATATATACATAAGATGACAAAGATAATATCAATTGCAGATGATGCATATGAGTATTTAAGCTCATTAAAAGAAGAAAAAGAGTCATTTTCCAAAGTAATCAGGAGGCTAAAACCAAAATCTGATCAAAGGGATTTGCTTAAGTTAGCTGGTGTTTTAAAAGATAATGATCCTTATGTAAAGGCAATGGAAGGGATAATTAAATCAAGATCAAAAATTAAGTCAAGAGAGGTAAAATTTGATTAAAAAATGTATATATTAGACAGTGATTTTATTATAAACTATTTCCGGAATAAAAAAAGAAATGTAGAAATCATCAACAAACTAGTTGGCAACCCATTGAATAGAATTTTTACAACTTCAATAAATATTTATGAATTAATAAAAGGAGCTTATAATTCTAATGATTTTAATAAGGAATTTAATCTAGTACAAAATTTGAAGAGAATCTTATATATAATTGATTTTGATGAAGATTCGTCATTTATTGCAGCAGAATTATTCAGTGACCTTAAAAGCAAAGGCTCTATGATATCAGAATTTGATATTTTAGTTGCATCAATATGTTTAAAAAATAATTCTGTCTTACTGACTGATAATGAGAAACATTTTAACAAGATTAATGGATTAAGGGTCAACCAATTAATTTAACATCAATTGGATTTCTGGAATAATAACATATATAAACAAAAGACTATTTTTATGGATTATGGCATTAAAGTTTTATAACACTTTAACAAGGAAGAAAGAGTTGTTCAAGCCTATTAAGAAAAATGTAGTTCATATGTACAGCTGTGGGCCTACTGTCTATAATCATGTACATATAGGAAATCTTCGTGCTTATGTCTTTGTGGATCTTCTTAGGAGGTATCTTAAGTACAAGGGTTATAAGCTAAAGCATGTCATGAACATAACAGATGTAGAAGACAAGATAATAAGAGATTCACAGAAACAAGGAAAAAGCATAAAAGATTTTACTGAACCTTATACCAAATCATTTCTTAAAGATATTGAGACCCTAAATATTGAGAAACCTGAGATAATGCCAAAGGCGACAGATTCAATAAAAGGGATGGTCAATTTAGTCAAGGTCTTGTTGGACAAGGGGATTGCCTATAAGACAGATAATGGAGACATCTATTACAAGATATCAAAATTCAAGGACTATGGCAAATTGGCATGCCTAGATATTGAAGGATTGAAAAAGAATGCTGATGGAAGATTGGATAATTCAGATGAATATGAGAAAGAAGATGCAAGAGATTTTGCATTATGGAAAGCTTATGACAAAGAAGATGGGGATAATTTCTGGGATACAGAGATAGGAAAAGGGAGGCCAGGATGGCATATAGAATGCTCTGCAATGTCAGCAGAGAATCTAGGGCAGCCATTTGACATCCATACAGGAGGAGTTGACCTGATATTTCCTCATCATACAAATGAGATTGCACAGTCAGAAGGAGCATATGGGAAAAAGTTTGTCAATTATTGGATCCATAATGCACATCTGATTGTGAATGGACAGAAGATGAGCAAAAGTTTGGGCAATTATTTTACTCTAAAAGATTTGATTGATAAGGGATATAAACCAAGAGCTATAAGGTATGAGCTGATAGCAACAAATTATAGGGTCAAATTAGATTTCAGAGAGGATAATCTAAAAAAACTGCCTGAAACATTGGATAAATTCTCTGATTTTTTGAAAAAATTAGAGATTGTCAAGGGAAAGGAAGACAATAAAAAAGCCGATAGCCTGATCAAAAAAGCAAAAGATAAATTTGAGAAAGAGATGGACAATGATCTTAATATTTCAGGGGCATTGGCTGCAATATTTGAGTTTATGAATGCAGTGAATAAGATAATGGACAAGATAAGTGCTTCTGATGCAAAAAAGATAATTGATCTGATGCAGAAGTTTGACACTGTTCTTGGAGTGATGGATTTTGGTGAAGGAGATCTAGGGAAAGAGATTCAGGACATGATTGATAAGAGAGAGAAAGCAAGGAAATCGCAAGATTTTGACACTGCTGACAAGATCAGGGATAAGCTGAAGAAGAAAGGGATTGAGTTGAAGGATACAAGAGATGGAGTCATCTGGAAAAAGATTTCTTAATAAGTTTTTATTATCCAGTTAAAGACAACATTTAAATATGATATCACATATGTTTATTTAATGAAAAAAACAATCTTATTTGCATTGATATTGATTGCACTTATGTCTGTTTTTGGATGCTCGCAAGCTGAAGACAACGGACAAGACAGTACAACTATTGTACAACAAACACCCACAACACAGCAGGTTGTCCCAACAACACAGAGTGATCCTACAACTACTCAGGCAAGTGTGACAACAACTCAAGAGACAACTATAACTCAGACTGCAGAAGTCAAAACCTTTTCTCTGACAGGAATAAATCTTAAATTCATGATGGATGGTGTTGAGGCTCCTGAAATAAGAGTAAATGAAGGAGATACAGTAAGAATAGAATTTACGAGCACAGATGGCTTTCATGACTGGGTTGTAGATGAGTTTGATGCTGCAACAGAAAGAGTCAATACTGGAAATTCAACTTTTGTCGAGTTTATTGCAGACAAGAAAGGAACATTTGAGTATTACTGCAGTGTTGGCCAGCACAGGGCAAATGGGATGAGAGGGAATCTGGTTGTAGAATAAAGTTGTTTTTGGTTGAAAATTATCAAATAACAATATCATGCTCAATGTCAATCTCTGACTTATCATCCAGCCTCTCAAACAGAATATCTTCAGTGTTAGTGGCGCTGATAATGTCGTCTTTGATCATATCAAACTCTTCCTGAGAAATCTTTGACTTTATCATAAGCTTCTTGACTGGAGTCTTGAGCGAAATGTTCATATCAGCCTTGGCTCTCCTCGAATGCTCAACAGCGTATATGATAATGTCACCTAATCTTTCAGCCTCTTCATCAATCAGCTTATTGTTGAATTCAGGCCAGGATGAGATGTGAATGGATTTCTTGTTTTCTTTTTCAGCAAAATACAATTGATATATCTCTTCAGAAATATATGGCATGATAGGCGCAATCAATTTTAGAATTGCAACCTGGCCCTGATAAAGACCATATTGAGCTGAGACTCGCTGTTCTTTCCCTCTCTTATCTGGATTATAAAGCCTGTCCTTGACAATCTCAAGATAATTGTCACAGAATGTATGCCAGAAGAAATTCTCAACATCTGCCTTTGTCCTATAATACTCATACTTATAGAATGAATCTGTTGAAGCCTTGATTATCCTATGAAGCTTTGAGAGAAGCCACCTGTCAATAATCTCAAGCTTTTTAGGATTCTCAAGATTGTAATCCTGCAAATGCATAATCGCAAATTTAGACGCATTCCAGAGTTTTGTAGTCATCTTCTCTGCTGTAACAAGGTCTTTTTCCTGAAAAGGGAGGTCATCTCCTAATTTTGATCCAGCTGCCCAGAACCGCATAGAATCAGCAGAAAATCTCTTAAGTGTCTCAATAGGGTCAACAATATTCCCTTTTGATTTTGACATCTTTTTTCCATGAGGATCAAGGCCATGGCCAGAGATCATGACATCTTTCCAAGGAATGGACTTATTATGGAGATATGACTTTACAACAGTGTTGAACAGCCAGAAAGTGATAATGTCATGGGCCTGAGGCCTTAAAGACATAGGATAAACCTCATCCATAATGTCATCTTTTTCACCCCATCTTGCATTAATCTGAGGTGATAATGAAGAGGTTGCCCAAGTATCAAGGACATCTTTTTCTGGAATAATCTTATCATGACTGCATTTAGGGCATTTGTTCACAGGAGGCTTGTCTTTCAAAGGATCAACAGGCAGGTCTTTTTCATCAGCAAGTATCACTTCTTCACATTTGGCACAATACCAAACAGGAAAAGGGATTCCAAAAAACCTCTGTCTTGAGATAAGCCAATCCCATTGAAGGCCTTCAATCCAATGATCATAACGGACTTTCATATGCTTTGGATACCAGTTAAGTTTTGCTCCTTGCTTGATAAAATCATCTTTCAAATCAAGATACTTGATAAACCACTGCTTGCTTGGGATGATCTCAATCTCTGTGCCGCATCTTTCATGGCAGTTGACAGCATGAGTTATTGGAGTCTGAGTCAATAACAATCTTTGATCTTTCAGATCCTCAATCATCATCTTTCTTGCAGTCTGGATAGACATGCCTTTATATTTTCCAGCAAGGTCATTCATCTTTCCATCTCTTGTGATTGAAATCCTTAAAGGAAGATTATGGGCAAAATACCATTCCATATCAGTCTGGTCACCAAAAGTGCAGCACATGACAATACCTGTCCCTTTCTCAGGATCTGCCCTTTTATCAGGCAGGATTGGAACTTCATAATCAAATAATGGGACAGTTGCCTTTTTTCCGAACAAATCTGTATATCTCTTATCATCAGGATGGGCAAAAACAGCGACACATGATGGCAGGAGCTCTGGCCGTGTAGTTGCTATGATCAGATCATCCCCATTCTCAAGCTTGAAGACAATATCATTAAAATTTGAAGAAATATCCTGATCTTTCAGCTCAACCTGAGCTATTGCTGTCTGGCATTCAGGACACCACATAACAGGGGCTTCTTTCCTGTACTCCCTCCCTTTTTTATATAATTCAATAAATGATTTCTGCGAGATTCTCCTTGATATCTCATTTATTGTTGAATATTCAAGGCTCCAGTCACAGCTGATACCCATATTTGACCAAAATAGCTTGAACCTATCCTCGTATTTTTTAGAAACTTCTAAACAGATCTTGATAAACTTGTCCCTGTCCATTGCTTGAGCCTTGATCTTTTTCTCTTTTTCAACCAATCTTTCTGTCGCAAGGCCATTATCATCAAAACCAAAAGGATAAAATACGTTTTTCCCATTCATCCTCTGAAACCTTACAATGAAATCTGTGTGAGAATAAGAGAATGCATGGCCCATATGGATATTTCCTGAGATAGTTGGCGGAGGAGTGTCTACTGAATAGATTTCAGCAGTACTATCAAGTCTGAATTTATTGATATTATTCTTTTCCCAGTATTCCTGCCACTTTTTCTCAGATTCCTTGGCATTATATCGCTTTGGCAATTCCATATTAGAATATTAAAGTGGGAATGGTTTTATAAATCTTATCCAAATTTTTCAGGTTTTGCGTTTTTCAATTAAATATAATCTAAGATTATTTTGGCATCATACAATTATTTATAAATAAATCAGGATTTCAAAGAGAAATACAATGCTGAGATATGGGATGATGCAAAGGATAGTGCAAGATGGCACTGGAGAAGACAGGATTAGGGAAAATCCTGAAAGAAGAAGGCCTGAATATGACACTATAAGAGGTGTCTTTGATCATTATGCAGATATTGGGATATCAAGATTCACCCTGAGAAGAGTCCTTAATGAGGTAGAGGCAAGACGTTTTTTTGGCCTTGAAAGAAGAGTCCAAGCACTTGTAGATGCAAGAGTGAGTGTCTATGGTCCAGAGAAAACAAAGGAATTGCTTGAAAGAGTAGGAAGCAGGGCAATATCAGAACTTGATGACAATCTTCTTGAGTTTTATCTCACTGTAAAGCCTGTGGATGCTGTATACAGAATGGTAGATGATTGCCAAAATAATCCCCAGATAAGAGATATCAAAAAAGTTATTGATGAAAACAGGCTATGGGAAACATTTTACGGAAATATCCGAAAGGCCTGTTTTATCAAGGGATATAGGGGGATAATTGATTTTGATGCCAAACTTGTAATAGGAAAGATCACTCCTATAAAAATAAACATAGTAAAGTTACGAAGGGATGCAAATGAGTGTCTGAAATCATTGGGGATTATTGAGTCTCAAGGTCATGAATAATTCACAACAAACTTAATAAATGACATAATATACCCTATTCCTATGGTGCCATGGATAAGGAAGTATGATCCTGACAATACTGATAATATTGTCGGGCAGGACAAAGCAATCTCGAATCTGAGATATTTCATAGAGAATTACAAGGATTCCAGGAAAAAATCATGCATCATATTCGGGCCTTCTGGAAGCGGAAAGACAAGCGCAGTATATGCAATCGCAAATGAGATTGGCCTTGAAGTATTGGAAGTGAATGCTTCAGATTTCAGAAACAAAGACCAGATTAACCTAAAGGTAGGGTCAGCAATAAACCAGATGAGCCTTTTTTCAAAAGGAAAGATAATACTTGTAGATGAGATTGACGGGTTATCAGGAACAAAAGACAGAGGCGGAATATCTGAAATAACAAAACTGATGAAAAGAAGCACATTTCCAATCGTGATGACTGCAAACAATCCATTTGACCAAAAGTTTTCTTCATTAAGAACAAAAGCTGAATTAATAGAGTTCCAAACCCTGAGCTATATAAGCATATCAAAAAGATTAGAAGAGATAAGCGAAAAAGAAGGAATCAAGTTTGAGAAAGATGACATTAAGACCTTGGCAAGAAGAGCAGGGGGAGACATGAGAAGCGCAATCAATGATCTTCAGCTGCTTGTGACCAAAGACAAGAGACTGGATAAAAACTCAATTGATGAACTGTCACAGAGAAATAAGACAGAGTCAGTGCCTTCAGCATTGATAAGAGTCCTCAAGACAACTGATCCTTTAATCGCCCTAGGAGCATTTGAAAATGTTGATGAAGACATTGACAAACTGACATTATGGATAGATGAGAACCTGCCGAAAGAATACACAAAAGGAGATGACCTGGCAAGGGCATATGAAAGGCTGGGAAGAGCAGATGTATTCAAGGGAAGAATCAGAAGATGGCAGCATTGGAGATTCCTGAGCTATATCAGCCTGCTTATCACAGCAGGAATTGCAGTTGCAAAGGATGAGAAATACAAGACATATGTAAAATATTCTCCAACAACACGGATATTGAAATTGTGGAGAGCCAAGATGAAATACATGAAAAGAAAGGCGATTGCTGAAAAGATTGCAGAGAAAACCCATTCATCGTCAAAATATGTCATCAAGAGCACACTTCCTTACATACAGGAGATGTGCAGGACAAGCAAGAAAGAAAGGAAAAAAATGGCTGAGTATTTTGATTTAGGCAAAGAAGAGGTTGAATGGCTGGTGAAGCAATAATAACTTTTTTAAACCTATACTCATTTTTTCTCATTTATGGCATTAACAATTGATGAATTTGCAACATTTTGCAAGAAGAAAGGATTTGTTTTCAGAAGCTCAGACATATATGGGGGGTATTCAGGATTTTTTGACTTCGGGCCATTAGGAGTAGAATTATTCAACAATATCAAGCAGAGCTGGTGGAAATTCTTTGTGCAGGACAGGGATGACATGGTAGGAATGGAAGGATCTGTCATTTCACATCCAAGGACATGGAAGGCATCAGGACATCTTGATAGTTTCAAGGATCTTGGACTGACATGCACAAAATGCAAGAATCAAGTAAGGGCTGACCATTATATCGAGGAGAAACTGAAGATCAATGTCGAAGGAAAAGAGAAAGAAGAGATACAAAATATCATTGATGACAATAAACTTGGCTGCCCAAGCTGCGGCAGTGCTTTTGAAGACCTAAAATCACTCAACCTATTGTTTGAGACAAAGGTCGGAGCCAAGGCAGACTCAAGCTCTATAGCATATCTGAGAGGAGAGACTGCACAAGGAATGTTCATGGATTTCAAGCTGATAACAGATTCATCAAGGAAAAAGCTTCCATTCGGAATTGCGCAGGTGGGCAGATGCTTCAGAAATGAGATTGCACCAAGAGATTTTCTTTTCAGAAGCAGGGAGTTCCATATTGCTGAATTTGAGTTCTTTATCCATCCAGATGAGAAAAAATGCATACTATTGGACAAGACACATCTCAATCAATCCCTAAGACTGTTAGACAAAGAGACCCAGGCAAGCGATAATGACATGCTAAAGAAAACAACAATCGGAAAGATGGTCAAGGAAAAAAGATTAGGGGAATGGCATGCCTACTGGCTGGCAGAGCAGCTGATGTGGTATGAAAAGATAGGGATTGATCCATCAAAACTAAAGATAAGAGAGCATACTAAAGACGAGCTTTCACATTATTCTTCAGCAACATTTGACATAGACTATGAGTTTCCATTCGGGTCAAAAGAGATTGCAGGAAATGCAAACAGAGGACAGTATGACCTGAACCAGCACCTGAAAGAAAGCGGCGCAAAGCTGGAATTGTTTGATGAAGAAAAAAAGGAAAAGATAATCCCGAAGGTCATTGAGCCGACATTCGGTGTTGAGAGGGCTTTTCTGGCAGTCATAGTGAATGCTTATAATGATGACAAGGAAAGAGGGAACATTGTTCTCAAGATAGTACCAATATTAGCACCAATCAAATTAGGAGTGTTCCCCCTTATGAACAAGCTTGATGAGGAAGCAAGAGAATTATATGATGACCTAAGGAAATGCTATACCTGCATATTTGACAAGTCAGGATCAATAGGAAGAAGGTATGCAAGAGCAGATGAGATCGGAATACCATTATGCATAACATTTGATTTTGAATCAAAAGATGACAAGAAAGTGACTGTAAGGGAAAGGGACACTACCAAACAGATAAGGGTAAAGATTGATGAGCTGAAGGATATTGTCTATAATTATCTGATAGGGGAGAGTTTTGAGAGTTTAGGAAGGCTGGTCAAGTAAATTTTTGCACAATCAATATGGATGATGTCAAAGGATTTCTGAATAAAAACAGAATTGATTTTAAACTATATGAGCATCCTCCAGTCTATACCTGTGAAGAGGCTGAAAAGTATACAAAAGACTTGAGAGGGTCTCACCTGAAGAACCTTTTTTTGAAAGACAGTAAATCAAAGCGCTTCTTCTTAGTTGTAATGAGAGCTGACAAAAAACTCAACATGGACAATCTCTCTGAAAAATTAGGAGAAAAGATCAAGTTTGCAAATGAGCAGGACCTCATGATGCTCCTCGGACTGTCACCAGGATCTGTCTCTTTTTTTGGCCTGTTGAATGATTATGGGAAGAAAGTTGAGCTAGTGATTGAGAAAGATGTCTGGGAGGCTGATTTTGTAAGCTTTCATCCAAATATCAATACTGAGACACTTGAATTTGACAAACAAGGATTTCACAAATTAGTAGAAATGTTTGGGAATAAGTGTCATGTTTTTGAGCTGTAATTACCTTTCTCTTTTATAGTATTCTATCAGTCCTCTGCATAAAGGATCTTTGGAAAGTGAAGTTCTATGCACCAAATAATTTCTCCTTTGTTTTGCTAATACATCATTCGCTTTTCTCATTAGTTTGCCTAATTTATGTGATTTTGTAACATTAACCATATTTGGAATATGTTTTCGTGCATATTCAATAAATAATTCATCATATAGAATCCTGAGCATCCCTATCATATGTGGTGAATCATCAAAGAAAAAATTGCTTACTTGCCCTTCTAATCCATATTTCAAATCAGGGTCCTTTGCCATATCATCAAAGATCTGCTGAATACTTCCTCCTGACTGAGCAATACTGACAACATATACTCCCACTTGCAATTCATTGAAAACATACAATTCTGGATCCTGCTTTTCAATTTGCAATTCTATTTCCAATGGTTCAAGATTAATTGGAATCAATCCAGTTCCATCCTCTCCTGAAAAGGCCACTTCAGGCTTAGGTTCTTCAGGATAAGGTGCAATCTCTCCTGACTCAACAATTGCTAAGCAAGCAGCATCAATATGATATCTTGGAATACTTTCTATGATCTCATGACTAATTTGGGGATGTTTTACCAATCTCTCAACCACAATATGCCTGCTCAAGCCCAAAACCTCAATTATTTGGCTTAGTGACAAATATAATGGAAGATGGTCTTGCCATTCTGATCCAATTTCTTCAAAATCCAATGGCTTTTTTTCAGCATCAAAGCAAGTTTTTTCAACAAACATCTTAACTCCTAAGATTGTCCAATGAAATTATTAGGATGGACTAATTTCATTATTGCTGGGATTTTTAACTCTTCGAGCACAGCTGTTATATGATCTCGAGTGTATAGTTCAGTATCACGAAATTTTTTTTTGTAATCAACTGATAAGTGAACCATCACCAAAGTATGATCAATATTATAAACAATTGGAACTGTTTCAGCAGTCTGAATATCTGTAATCAAATAAGGATCAAGTAAAAAACTCCATAAAAGTGCTACATTTTTATGCCCTTGGGGATATATTCTCTTCTCAACTCGACCAAATTCCTTCCTAAGATCTCTCATCATCTCTTCAGCTGTTTCTATCGCTTCCCTTCTCCGTTGTTCCTTTTGCTCAGATGCTCTGGCAACAGCTTGTTCAGGAGTTTCACCAGGATTTATTGGAATATTATAACGGATAGAAACCGGAATAGGATGAGTCAATGAATGGTGTTTATACATTAATTCCCAATATTTATCTGGCAAGGCATTTGTAGTCCTTTTTAAGCATTCATAAAAAGATAAATAATCACCAGGTTGTAAATCAAAAAATGAATCCATTTCACCAAATGCTATTGCATGGCTTATAGGTTCAACTAAATCAAATAACGATGCTTGTCTGCTTATTCTATCTTGTCCATTTTTTGCCAAAACTCTATTTTCTTTGACAATCATGCCTGTAGATCTTGACCTATACTCATCTAACCACTTAAAAATTTGTGATGTAAAACCATTCGCTACGCCATCACTATGGAGAGTTAGGACACCTAAATCAAATACCCATGCATCTGGGATTTGTCGCTCTACAAATTGATTACCTAAGAACCTCAGTATTGAATAAAGAAAAATGGAATTTAGAGCAGTGTTAACACAGCAGAGGGGGTACTGCTCATATCTTTTATATCCAGGGTATCTAGGAGCCCTGTTTACTATAGCTGTCACATTTCTTTTTCTTTGGGCAGCTTCATTATGATGCTTTGCAGCATCAAAATTCTTTCTCTTTATTGGTTTCTTGACTTTTAATCTAACTCTGACATGCTGGGACTCTTTTCCATCATAATTTTCAAATAAAAGCTGTAGCTCAGGAATAATATCTGCACTTGCATATTTCCTTTCAATAATTACTCTTGGGTCAAATTCCTTTTTCTCCCTAACCGCTTTTTCTAGTTTTTTCTGAATTTGTACTAATCTTGCCCTTAATTTTCTTCTTTTGCCTGTATACATATCATAATAGAAAACTTTTGACCCTGGTTCAACTGTTATATGTGTAATGTCCTCTCCATCTTCTCTTGGCTCAACTCTTCTTGAAAGTCCCTGAGTAAAAGGCTCAAAATCAGGATTAATTTCACAAAAAAACCTGAAGTATTCCCATTCTAATGGAAATAAGCTATTTCCTCCTAAGTAACCATATCTGACAGTACTCAAACCATAACATCCCACTCCATCTTGAAGGCACCTTTCTTTAAGAAAACCATGAAGAAACTCAGCCATTGCATCATACTCTTCATTTGTAAAATCAAACCCTCCTTGTTGCAGTAATTTTCTTTCCAAATTATCTTTTGATATCCTTCCTTGAAGTTCACTCCTATCTACTAATCCTTTAATCAATAAATAGCGAGTAAGAGGAATTGCTCTGCCATCTTTAATAATATTAACTGCTCTTTTTGCTTGATAATATGTAGGTGACTTATCAAGAATTGTCTCTAAGCCTTCTAAAGGAGTGCCAATAAAATTCAGCAATCCTTCAAAAAATTCTCCTACTTTAGCTTCTTGAACTCGTTTTTCCCAACCAATATCATCACTTAATGCTACTTCAAGATTATATTCTCTTTTTAGTACAAGAGTTGTCTCATCCCCGCTTTCCACTTCCTCAAAAACACATTCATATCCTGCTATCTCATCTTCTTTTGGAGTTTTTTTAGCGCTCCTTCTAGGTCTTCTTTCTGTCTTTGTCCTAGTCCCCATAAGTATTTGAGAATATTTATAGTAATAAAAATGTATCTGTGATTCACCTAATAATCCAAAAATTTATAAACTTTCCCTAGTTCCTTCTTAACAAAATGGCAATACAAGATTTACAACCAAAACAAGGAAATGTAGACATTGTTGTAGAAGTTGTTTCTAAAGAAGAACCAAGAGAATTCCAGAAATTCGGAAAAGCTGGAAGAGTATGCAATGCAGTGATAAAAGATGACACTGGTGAGATGAAGCTGACATTATGGAATGAGCAGATTGACAAAGTCAAGGTAGGGGACAAACTCCAGATAAAGAATGGATATGTCAATGAATGGCAGGGAGAAAAGCAATTGACCACTGGAAAATTTGGAACACTGGAGATTGCAGAAAAAGGAGAAGGAACTTCTTCAAAAAAGCCAGCCAGACATAAAACTCAATCTGAACCTGATACAACTGAAGAACAAACTGAAGAACAACTAGATATTGAAGAAGAAAGAATTGAATAAATTCTAGAATTAGTAAAAGCTTACAAAAAGACTTTGTCTTTTTGGAAGTCAGGAAATACGTTTGCACATTTCCGCAACCAGCGGAAAAAATAATTTTTTTTCCTGGGCTTTGGAAATTCTTAAATGAATTTCCAAAACCTTTTTAAATTAAGTTTAACTTTTATAGTTATTAAGGGGACGTAGCTCAGTCCGGGAGAGCACTACGCTGAAGTGCTATTCTCAGGAACGTAGGTGTCCCGAGTTCAAAAAATCAAATGTTCAAAACATTTGGTATTGAATGTCTCGGCGTCCCCATTCCTATTTTTTATACTCAGAAATGGCAATACTCCAACCTTAAGGTTGGAGATGTAGCCATTTCTGGTCGACCTACTCCCATAGATACCCCTACCTTTAGGTGGGGGAGTAGGTCATTATATTTTTTTTTAATCTATTCTTTTTTACCTATCCATCCTATTTTAGAATCTATTGATTTTCTCAAATATCCATCTTCTCAAATACCCACTTGGGTTATGATCACAGTTGCAATAATATTGAAAATTAGCATAATCACCAATGAAAAGAATGAGAAAAGGAGAGTGCTCTTTATCAGATTCTGACCAATAAGATAATTCTCATTCAATTTATCCTCACCATTCTCAATGCCATTACCAAGAATAGTCAATATAAATACAATCTGGATGACATAAATACCTACAACTATCATGAAATAATATGTTGGAATTCCTTCACCAAACAATTCAGGAAGCTCCATAGCAGCATCTCCAGATGCAGCCTCACTGAGCATTAATCCAAGCTTTCCTAAAATTGTCGATATCATAGAAGTGATGCCAATAACTATTCCTGCAATAACTGGAGTGAGAAACTTGATCTGGGATTTCATAGAAGATATGATCTCACCAAGCAGGTCTTTCAGACGCTCATCCACAGTATGGATCTCCTTAATATACCTTGATATGTTCATTAGGGACTGGGCTGCAACAGCTGGACCTTTTTTCACACTCTGGATAAGCACTTTCATCGAGCTTTCAATAATTTTTGATGGAAATGCTAATATTGCCCCTGATTTGCTGTCAAAAATTGCCTGCTTAACCCCCATGCCTAGTTTTCTTATATTTTGGCTTACAAGCTCAAAAAAATTACCTGATACAGAATCTTTCATGACAATCGCCACTTTTCCAAATGCAAGTTCAGCAGGTAATCCATCTCCAAGCCGATTGCCTAATTGGAATAGCGCAGAAGCAAACTCTTTTTCAAGCTGTTTGGATTTTTCTCTAATCGCTATAATATTCTTAGATCTAAGCCTATAATAAAGGCCTATTGATAGACCTAAAGCTAATACAATGAATACACTAAAAATCGATGCTCCTATTCCAAACGGACCTACAATCTTACCATATTTTGAAGAAGTCTTATCTTTAATAGTGCTCATCTTGTAATCAAGCAGGGAATATTGGACCTTTTTCAGATCATCCTTTTCAACATCCTTCTTATATTTGATGAATCCATCCTTGCTATCAATAATCACAATATCAAAATCCTCATCAATCATATGGATTATGATCGGCGACAAACCGATAAGAAATAATATGATAAATACCATGATTGAGATAAATAAAGGAGGTATCTTAATCTCAAGAGCAAATATTTTTAAAATAATATTCTTATATTTCTTAAGATCCGGATTTATCAGTGTAATATCTGTGTCACCATAACCAGTAGGCCTTTTGGCAAGAATTATCTTCCCCATATAATAAACTGAAATAGGAATCAGAATATTGTACAATGCAGCTATATGATACCATTCAGCCTCGCTAAAGAAACTTACAATCAATGGAAGGATGACTAATCCTAATATTGGCATGATGATACCAAGCATATGAAGCATTGTAATAGGTGATTTTAATCCATGGGCATAATGGAGCATCTTCTCATATGTTTCAGAAAGGATCACATCAAGTGACTTGTCCAAGACACTTAATCTCCTGGCTTCACTACCTTCATACAAAGAGGACTCAATAAGCTCAAAAGCTCCTACAAATTCATTATTATCCTCACGCCATTGCTCAAGATAATTATCAAGGGATTCTTTGATTGAAAAGAATTCCTCTGTCTCCACATCCCATATAACTTTCTTAAGGTCCAGCGATAAAGGAGGGCTAAGATGATCTGCGGCGAACTCAATCGCATTCTCAAGATTGGATGTATGACGCATATATGTGACGACATAAAAAATACAGAGGACCATCTGGTTACTTGCCTTCATCCTCCACCTATTTGCTAAGAATAAAGTTAGCTTATTGAATGGTCCAATAAGGGCAGCTCCTACAATAAAAAAGAATAAAATGAAAAAAAGTGACTGGAAAACCAAGTAGCTGATGAGAGCTCCAAAGAAAATTATCAGAATAGGCATCATCAAAGCAAAAGAAGTTGCTCCAGTCGGAGTGATATTGAGATGGCAGGTATGTATAGCCTTGTTCAACTTTTCCTCTTTTTTTGGGTCTGGACTGACTTTTACAAGCTTTTCAAAAAAATTACAGGCTTTTTCATAATAGGTTAGATGTCTTGGAAGGTATTCCTCCTTGAAATTCTGATATTCTTTTGAATAGATCATCTTGTTGGATTTTTCAATATTGACACCCATCTGTGCTTTAATCTGCTGTTTATACTTTTCCATCAGCTCTCCAACCTTCTGTTTTGACATGTCATTCATCTTTGTTTAACCGCCTTCTTTTGATAGTCCTGTTCAGCCATTCATTCCAATCAAAAAAGATCCTATCTGGATCAAGTGATCCTGTTGTCTCCTTCACCCTGTCTGAGATCCTATGGAATTCATCATTGCATTGGATCACAAAAGGAGCTTCAAGCAAATCAGGATCATTGATTTTTTCTGATGTCTTGACAATTGTCTCCTTGATTTTGGCCCTCAATTGTATATTCTCCCAAACAGCGTCCCAATTTCCTGCCCAATCCTTTACATTTGATGCAATACTCTTAATCACATCAGAATCACCGTTGATAAGGTCGTCAGAAGGCTCAAGCTGATCAGTCATTGAGTTATATTTCATTAGATCAACAAAACCATGCTCTTCTAAAGGATCATTTTCCCATAATTTCCTCACTTCAGTGATCTGTGTTATTCTTCTCCATCTATGCAAGCCATCAGCAGACTTAATAGGATTTGCAACAATGATAATATCAGTTGCCTTGAAACTTGTCCTTGGGACCTTAAGGTCATTAACAACCCTGTCAAAAACGCCATAAGGAGAATCTCCATGGATAGTCCCTGCAACAACATTTGCAAGAGCACCGACCCTCATTGCCTCATAAAGCGCAGATGCCTCAGTTGATCTGACCTCACCAACAATCAGGCAGGAATCACCTAATCTCAATGTTGTACGGATACCCTCATCAGCAGGAACTTCAGCAGAGTTCTTTGCAAGAGCTGATGCAACTTTCATAGGCTGAATATTGTATCCCAGCTTTCTTAATGAAGTTGTCGGAAGCTCTAATGTGTCTTCAATAGTGATAATCCTATATTTTCTCATTATCTCTGTGAGCACAGATCCTAAAAGAGATGTCTTTCCAGCGCTTCTTGTTCCGGCGACAAGCATTGTCCTTGATCCATCCACAAGAAAGCTGATGATCCCAGCACCAAGAGCATTGATCATCCTGTTTTTCATAAAAAGAGGAAGTGTCCAAGGCTTATCCCTATGCCTCCTGAATGCAAAAGCAAGACCGGAAGGATTGAGGGGAGGGGCAATTACTGCAACCCTTGCATTTGCCTGAGGTATTGAAATCTCTGTATCAAGTATTGGGTTAGCCTCATCAAGAGGCCTTTCAGATACCATCCTTAGTTTTGAAGCCCAAGATTCTGCCTCATTCATCGTCGGAATGATATTTGTCATGCAATCAGTATAATCAGCATGAACAATAAACATCGGAATCTGACCCATAGGAGAATTTATCGTAACATCCTGAACTTTCTCGTCAGTCAACAATACTTCGATCAATCCAAATCCTACTGTGTACCTTATGAGAATATTTGTGAGTTCGATAAGCTCCTTTTCCTTGATCCTTATACCATGATATGATGAGAGCTCATCCAACAAGTCATGTCCGATATTAAAAAAAACAGATCTCATCCTGTCAGGATCTATAAACTCAGATCTTTTTGGCTTATGCTCAGCCAGTATCTTTCTTGCAATATCAAGAAGCATGTATTTTTCCTCTGAGAGCTTGAATTCAGGCGGCATGATATGATAGAGGTTCTGCACTGTATCAGGCAGGGCAAATATTGTCACTTCTGTATCACCAATATTGTATGAATCAAGCTCCTCAGCATCCTCTGGATATGCTGCCATCAGTTTAGTGTACATAAAATCCGGTTTTATGACTGGGTTGAAGATTCGCCTGTAAATACTCCTGTCACCAATCTTGTATCCTGCGATGTAATAACTTGCAATCCTTATCAGTTTTGTCTCTTCAAGCATCCTGATAAGCTTTTTTAATATATTTGAGTACTTTTTGTCAAAATCATTTTGTGCCTGGACTTGCTCTCCAGCGATATTTTCCCTTCTGAGGAGCCTTTTCAGTTCAACATAGCTGCCTATAGGATCTGATTTAAGCCTATTAAATATCAAGTGCTGAAGCTCATTATATTTTGTCTGAATATACCTGCTGGCAGCAGGGCTTGGGACCAATCCAATCTCCCTTTTTTCTTTTATAAGCCTTAAATAAAGATGAGCTATATCAACAAGCAACATTGTCTGGTTATAGTCATACTCATAATCCCTTCTCTGGCCAAAAACAATCTTTGTGACATTTTTCACTTCAATCAGCTTGTCCATAGTCTTTGACATGCAAACAGGATCATCCTCTAATGAAGGTATCCTGAGCTGCTTCTCATAATCTATCCTGAGAGTTATATCCTCCCCTTCCCTTATCACTTCAAAATCTGACTCATTATTGAATACAGGCATCTTATTTCTTCCTCTCCTTCTTTTTCAGGTCATTGAGAGCTATCTCAATCAAATGAGACTTGTTCCGATAGCGGAATTTGTCTTCAAGCATCTTATCAAGCCATTTAATCAAATCCTCATCAATTGTTGCAGAAATTGGTTTTTTCATGGATATCAGATTT
>JAZDHV010000046.1:0-13498 GCA_043805595.1 Candidatus Woesearchaeota archaeon | reverse complement strand
ACTCTTGTTGAGATTGGGAAAAGATTTTTCTTTGTTTTTGAGACTGTGGGTGTGGATGAGGATCATGTGCATATTCTTGTTCAGGCTGCGCCTAGATATTCTCCTTCAAGAGTTATGCAAATTGTTAAGAGTATTAGCGCTTGGGAGCTTTTCAAAGTTTTTCCTGAGATTAAGGAGGAATTGTGGGGTGTAGAATATCTGGTAAAAAGGGTAAAGTTTAAATATTCCCACATATTTCCACATAATATAAATAATTACACTTGGAGGTTAAAATGGTGAATGTAACTTTATCTATTCCAATTGAACTTAAGAGCAAGATGGACTTGTTCAATGAAATCAACTGGAGTGCTGTTGCCAGAGAAGCATTTGGTGAAAAAATAAATGATTTGGAATTTCTAAGGAAGTTTAAGTCAAGAAGCAAACTGACTGAAGAAGATGCAATCAACCTTGGAAGGGAATTAAACAAGAATCTTGCCAAAAGGAGATAAGATGGACTTGATAGTTGATGCAAATATATTGTTTTCAGCACTTATTAAATCAGGAAAAACTGAAGAATTATTTTTCAAAGATGATTTACATCTTTTTGCACCTGAGTTTATATTTGATGAATTTAATAAATACAAAGGAACAATCCTATTAAAAACAGAAAGAACAGAGCAAGAATTTGATAAATTGTTGAATATCCTAAGTAAAAGAATAAAAACAATTCCCAATGAAGAAACAGAAAAGTTATTGGGTGAAGCATATAAAATATGCCCTGACAAAAATGATGCTGATTATTTTGCCCTTGCATTAAAGATTAAATGCCCTATATGGTCAAATGACAAAATATTAAAAACACAAAATAAAATTGATATCTATTCTACAACTGAATTATTAAACATGTTCTGATATCTATATTATCATAAAATTGATGTTAAGCTATAAAAATTTTCTGGTATTGGGAAAAGATTTAATGACAAGAAATCATAAAAAAGGTAAATAAACCAACAATTATATAAACTTCTGATTATTCTATAATCGTATGCCAGATAAGTTTCCAGTAGGGGGTCAGGGTGTTATTGAAGGAGTGATGATGAAATCCCCCAATTACATCTCTGTTTCTGTGAGAAATGACAAGGGAAAGATTGTCTCTATGAATCAAAAACTAAAGAAAAAAGGAAGATTTGCCCAATTTTTTTTTATAAGAGGCATATACAATCTTATTGAGATGCTTTTTATTGGTGTAAAGGCTTTGATATGGTCAGGAAACCAGTTCACAGAGGAAGATGAGGATCTGTCAACTAAAGATGTCATCCTTCTTCTAATAGTTTCATTTGGATTTGCCGTACTCTTCTTCTGGTTCTTGCCTTATGCACTTACCCTTCTTATAGGGATAGCAGAAGAAGAAGCCCCTTTCTCATTCAATCTTATTGATGGTATCATAAAAATAGCCTTATTCATCGGATATGTACTAGTCATCAGCCAGATGAAAGATATCAAGAGGATATTCAAATATCATGGGGCAGAGCATATGGCAGTCCATTGCTATGAGCATAATGAAGAGTTGACAGTTAAAAATGTAAGAAAGTATAAGACTCTTCATACTAGATGTGGTTCAAGTTTTATCATGATAGTCCTGATCTTCAGCATATTGCTATTGTCACTAATACCTCCCTTAGTTATCCAGCTTTATCCAAATCTCTTAAACCTCAATTTTTGGTATCAAAAGCTTATCCTATTTCCCATTAGGATTCTAGCTATCCCTATTATAGCAGGATTGTCTTATGAATTGCTGAAAATGGCTGATAAGTTCAAGAAATTCTTTTTATTTAGCATAATCTCACAGCCAGGCCTCTGGTTACAGATGCTTACTACTGCAAAACCTGATGATTCTATGATAGAAGTAGCTATCAATTCTTTGAAAAACGTACTAAACCTTGAGAAGAGTGTTAAATAAGATAAAATTTTTAAACTGGTTATAATTCTTAATAGACATGCATAATACTAATAAACATAATAGTTATTCTTGTGTTGAAATCACAACTCAAGATCTTTTGGATAGATTCCAATTCAGGTTAGAAAGAGAAAGAGCTTATACTTGGGCAATTGCAGATTTTATTAATGGAATTATAGGATTAAGGGCATTCCTTGGTTATCAAGAAGAAAATATTGCTAGTAATGATCAGGACCCCTTTGTTAATATCATAGCTGTTCCCAAAGCTTATCTTAGAATCCCTACTCTTCCAGTTACTAGAAGAGATGGTATCAAGTATGAGCCAGAATACCAGGGCATAGAAATTATTCCACCTGATCACATTTATATTGAAGCTATTTTAAAAATGCCTGACCCTCTTATTAAATTTCGTCGCCAATTAGAGGCTGCAACATGTACTAATAACGATATTTTTAGATTAGGTGCTAAAGAATTAGGTATTAAGTGGGAACATCAAATGCAAACAACTTATGAAGGTGATCCAGTAACTATATACAGAATATCTGCAAGAGATCATAGCAATGAAGTATCAAGCTTTATAAGTCTCCAGCTCTTGACAAGAGAGGCTTTTGAAGGGCTTTTTGCCATTGATATAAATCCAAATCCACTTGAGTTTCCTTCAAATCTTACCCAACCTGAGCTAATACATCAATATTAATTCTTTAAGATATACTTACTATATCCTATTTCAATATATTATAAGTTATATTTGTTTTAATAATTTGTTTAATAATAGAAAAAAATTAACAATCTCACCACCTGGGATGAGATATTAAAAAAGATTACTCTTCAGGCTTTTCTGCCGGAGCTTCTTCATCTTCACTATCTTCGCCTTCTGGTTCATCTTCTGGTTCATCTTCAGGTTCAGATGGCTCTTCACCTTCAGATTCTTCTTCTGGATTTTCTTCTTCTGACTCATCAGCTGGTTCTTCTGTTTCTTCTCCTTCATCAGCATCTCCATTTTCTGAGTCTCCACCTTCCTCTTCAGGTTCTTCAGATGGAACTTCTTCTTCATCTTCCCCAGGGGTAGTTTCTTCTTGTTCATCATCTACCATTTTTTAAAACCTCCTAATAACAATAACTATGAATTATCTTAAATCATTTATATAATTTTCTATTATTTACGTATAAACTTCATATTTACGTATAAATTGTATATATAAAACTCAATCTTTCTGTTATCCCGAAAGTGGGGCACTTTATCAAAACTGGGGCTCTTTTAGTTCTTTCCATATTTGTCTTGGTGTTTGTAGTTTAGGCTCATATGTGGATATATACATCTACTATGAACTATTTGTGTTAAAGCCAACTTAGAACCATGACTACCTTTCAATTATTGCTTAATAATCCAAACATGCTTTTGAATTGAAATTTATACATAGTAACCACTAAATGTGGTTAATTAAGTGTGTAGTTAAAACATGAAAGGACCAATCTTACAAAGATTTATATATTAGTTCTTTTTGATTACTATATAATTTAGTTGATTTAATATATATTGATGCTAAAGGAGGTAATTATTATGACAGAAGGAAGATGTATGAAATGCCAAAAACAAATTGAGATTAAGAATGGTAAAGAAGTTGTCATGAAAAATGGTATGAAAGCTATGAAGGGTGAATGCCCAAAATGTAGCACAAAAGTGTTTAGGATTCTTGGAAAGGCAAAATAAATTACCCTTTCTTTTTATTTTTTATTTTATTATCAGATTTATTCGTATTTCTTTACCTCTAAGTGATTAATCACCAAAAATCAAACAACAAGGTTTATAAATCTGAGATTGCTTCCACTTTTCATGGGGGGGATTAAAAAGAATCAATATTTAACAACAGTTGAGCCAGTACGTAAAAGAGTTAGAAAAAGAAGAGTAATGCCACCTCATGTCTTTTCTGAAGTAAAAGTCTATAAGCATATCAAAAGGTGCAAAGGCTGTGGTAAGAGGTTTGAGGATAAGTATAAGGCTAGGCTCTATTGTGATAATTGTAGGAAATGATTAAGTGTTTAAGTTTATTCTAATAAAAAAGGTGTGTATATTAATCAGTATATAAACTAAAATTTTTTGAACTGGCAAAAGCAAAATGGTGTCTCATAGATGGTAAAATATCTCTTTACTCCTGACCATGCTGAAATATTTAGACCCTGCTTTAGAACCCCAGGCAATATCAGGATAGGAATTTGGGGTCCTGGCGATATTGGGAGTGCCTTAGCTATTGAACTGCTTAAGCCAAAACATATTAGTGGATTACAACTTGAACAACTGTTTCTTTATGACAATCAGGATCATAAACTCTTGATAGATGCAATGAGGCATGAATCACCTAAAGAAATCACTTCTAAAGATCTGGATAAGATTGTTCTTGCAACTAGAGAAGATGCCTATGAGTCACTTAGTAGTCTTGATCTATTGTTTGTGACTGGACAAGATCCAAGAGTAAGGGAATTGCTTGATAATAGAGTTAGATTGACTAGAAGGCAGATGACTGATTATAACAGATCTGTGATTGACTCATTAGGACAACAGATGAATGTGAACAAAGATTTTGGAGGCATAGTCTGCATTGTAACTAACCAGCCAGAGACTCTATGTGAATATGCAAATTGGGTTCTTCCTGTACCTGAGAGGAAAATAATTGGAATGACTCATATTGACACATCAAGGCTTAGAAATCCAAACTCAACTAGATTCCCATTTGCAAAAGGAAATGAAAGGGCCTTTGCAATTGGAATGCATGGAAATAATGTCATCTTTATTGCTTCAGGACATGAAAACAACAGGGATTTCACTAGTTACCAAAGAATACTTGATGAGATTGGCGATGAGATCCATAGAGTTTCAAAAAAGACTATTATAAGCACTGCTGAGGCTGCTTATGAGACTGCCTGTGCAGTATTTGACCCAGATAGGATTGTAGTTGCAGCTACACCCTATACAATAGGTGAAAAGCAAGTATCTGGAGTGGTTATTCCAAGATCCAAGTTTAGGATTTATCTTAGTGTTCCTGTCACATTTGACGCAAATGGAGCTCATCCTCATGAAATGTCTCTTGAGTATACAACTGACCAACAAGATGAATTAGCTAGAGAAAGGGTTAATGCTCTTTTAGAAGACAGGTATGAAATAGGAAGAGGGTTAATTCCATCACAAGGAGGATATCCTGATGATTTAAGAAGGGTGTATAAGAGAAAGGTTTTGGCTGAAGAAAGAAGAAAGTTCAAAAGATCAATTACTGCTCAATTCATGAAATCATTCTGCTCTTATCCTGGAAGGGAGAATATTTGGGATGAAACAATTAACTATGCCTGGAGAGATCCTTTTATTGGATTTTTCAAAAGAATTGGCTATGTTATTCCTTTTGTAATACCTGCAAATATAGGAAAAAGATTATTATGGGACAATAAGATAGTCAGATATCTTGGACTGTCAGCAGGAGCAGCTGCTGGAGGAGCATATGCATATCAAAATTATCTTGAAGATGTGCTTAAAAAATTGTTTTAACTCAACTAATTTATTGTTTAATTGTTGTAATTGACAATGTCAAAGTCGGCAGGGATTACCAGTCAATATGCTGGTGGCATGTTCGCTTCCCTCACACTGCCGACTTTGAGCATGCTCAGAAATATACCGCCTTCCAAAAATGGATTGCGGATATTTCCCACTGGTCATGCAGGCCAGTGGTATATTTCTGACATATCAACAACGTTAAGTTTATATATGATGAAATAATCCGTTTAGATATCTATATTATGTTTATCAAATTTGAGGGGGAATAAGAATGGATGAAGATGAGAAAAAACCAGAATATTCTGATTCTGAGGAAAAATTAATTGAGAAAAAGACTGAAATCAAATCAGAGCATTTGCATAAACCAGAACACCATCATGGACATAAGTCAGATCATCATGGCAGCAGTTCAAAAAATCAGAACATTATGTATTATAAATATGCATTAATAGCTGTATCAGTTCTTCTTTTGATATCTCTATATTTTAACTATAATGGTGGACCTCCTGGTGCATCAAGCAGAACTGTCTCATTAGAGGATGCATCTGATAAGGCATTGACTATTATCAACACTAATTTATTGCAGCCTGGCACAGAGGCAACAATCACAAAAAAGAGTGAAGAGAGCGGTCTATATAAGATAACACTTAACATTGGAGGTAATGAGATGGACAGTTATGTGTCAAGTGATGGAAAACTGTTGTTTCCTAATGCTATTGAACTTGATACTCCACCTGAGCCTTTAACTACACCTACAACTCAGCCTCAAGTCATTGAAAAATCAGATAAGCCAGAGATTGAGTTATTTGTAATGAGCCACTGTCCTTATGGTACCCAAGCTGAGAAAGGTCTTATACCAGTTCTTGGAGCTTTAAAAGATGATATTGACTTCAAGCTCAGGTTTGTCAACTACGCTATGCATGGCGAGAAGGAAGTTTTAGAGCAGACAGCCCAATATTGCATCCAGAAAGAGCAGGAAGACAAGTTCTTGGCTTATCTAAAATGCTTTTTAGAAGAAGGAAAACAAGAGCCATGCTAAGAAAGCGCTGAGATTGACACTGATATGCTTGATGCATGCAAAGAGGCTGCTGACACTGAATTTGAGATTACTGAGAATTTTAAAAATAAGGTAGGCCAATTCCCTGCATTCCTGACTGATAATCAGGCAAATATTGATTATGGTGTCAGAGGGTCTCCAACCTTGGTGATTAACGGAGCTCAAGTAAGTTCAGGAAGATCACCTTCTCAATATTTGGCCACAATATGCAATGCATTTAATGAAGAGCCTGACGGATGTGATACTCAACTATCAGCTCAGTCATATGGTCCTGGCTTTGGATATGACATAGCGGCTGCTGATGCTGCATCTGCTGCTGTATGCGGATAGGATTTTTTATTTCTTTTATTGTTTTTATTTCTATTTTCTTTTTGTAATATTTCTGATACTTTTTCGCTTTTCATGCCAAAAGGCGTATAAGGTAAGCTGATTTCTCCATATTTTTGTGATTTATATTCTACAGTACCGAAATTTTTATTAAGTAGTGTAGCTACATTGTAGCTACAATGAAAAAACCAATCCAAATGAAGATGGAAGGATATGAAGTCATAGAGAAGAAAGCAGAATTAGGCGGAAATAGTGGCAGAATATATGTCCCAAAACATTGGATTAGCAAAAAAGTAAGGGCGGTTCTTATAGAATGACTAATGAAAAAGATAAGCGAATCAAAGAACTTGAAGAAGAGAACGAGAGACTAAAAAAAGAGAATAAAGAACTAAAACAGATTCTTACTTTATTCCATAACCCTCATACACCGCCATCAAAGCAAAGGCTAAAGAGAAAAACAGAAGATAAAATCCCCAAGAAGATAGGAGCTCCTAAAGGGCATAATGGATCAACAAGAGACACTCCCAAACCAACTAAGACAGAGACACATAAGCTAGGCAAGAAATGCCCCTGGTGCGGCGGCAGAATAACTAAGTTACTTGAAAAATTCTTAGAGAGGATTATTGAGGAATGCCCTGAACCGCAAAAAGCAGAAGTTACAAAACATTTGTTTGAGATTGGCATTTGCAGGAATTGCGGAGAAGTTATTGCTGAATCTGACGTTCCTGATACAGGCAACCTTGGAAAGAACCTGTTAAGCCATGTTACTTTAATGAAGTTTGAAGACAGGCTTCCTCTGAGAAAAGTTAAAAGGTCATTAAAACGCCAGCATAATATAACTTTATCTCATCCAACTGTGTTGGATGTTACAAGGAGAGTTAGCGACAAGCTAAGAGGAAAATATAAGCAGATTATCTACTCAATCAGAAGATCACGCTATGTTTATACAGACCAAACAGAAATTAAGATTAGCAAAGTTGCATATCAGCTGTGGGTTTTTGTAACGGCAAAATGCACTTTGTTTATTATACGCAAGGCAGACTATAAAGGAGTTCTGGAGGATATTCTGGGAAAAAGATATGGAGGGGTTATAGTTGGGGACGGTCTGGAATCATATAGGCAATATACAGACAAAATCCAAAGATGCTGGGCGCATTCGCTGAGGGAATCAGCAGATTTAGCTGAAAAGTATGATTCAGCTAAAGGTCTGCATGAAGGCCTAAAAAAATTATTTGAAATAGTAAGGTCAGTTAATGGAAAAGACCCGCCAAGAAAAAGGCAGAAGTTATATGATAAGTGCATTGTAGAAATGCAGCAATGGATAGACCTTGCTAATTCTTATACTGAGCTAAGAGATTTTGGTGTTAAGCTAACTAATGGTTTGAAGCATTGGTTTACAAGAATAATCTATCCGTTTGTTGAAGCAACAAATAACATAGGTGAGAGAGCATTGAGGGAGTTAGTAGTAATCAGGAAGATAATCGGTTCATTAAGAAACATGAAGGGCGCAAGAATAATAGAAACAATAATGACGATGATAACAACATGGAGGCAAAGGGGATTAGATACTTTTTCTGAGCTTAGGGCTTCAATTTAAGCTTACCTTATACCAAAAGGCGAAAGATTAATATATTTATGAAGAAATTTTTATAGTATGGAAGAAGTTGAATATAAGATTCTTAGTGGAAAAGCAGATTTTAATATCCCACTTTTATATCATTTTTTCTTTTATTTAACCTATATACTACCCGCGAGAGGTTGGGGTTTTTATTTGTGGCCATATATAATTCTAGGGAATAAAATAATATTAGACCTTGAAGCAAGGTTGGGATTAAAAAAGGATAAACCAATAATTATTAAATATTCAGAGATAAAAAGTGTAAAATTATCTGGTAAGTATACAATCATTTTATCATTTAAGAAATATAGTAAAATTATCAAATTCAATAGCCCAGAAGCAAATGAAATTATGGATATAATTAAAAAGAAATTATTCAAGTAATCTTTCGCCTTCTACACTCAAACACGAAAAATATTGAATAAATCCTTCATAAGATATAACAGAAAGTCTCGTAAAATTAGCTTTAAATCCCATATATTCCTCACTCATCAGGATATTAAACAAAAAATTTATATACCTAAACTTATTTGTGAGTTAAAGTAAGTGATATTATGAAGATTACTTTAAGCTACCATGCAAAACAACAGGCAAGAGAAAGAGGAATCAACATCAGCGAGATTAAGAGGACAATTGAAAGGGGAGCTAAGCACTTCCAGGGGAAAAAGATAGTCTCAGATCATATGCATATAAGAGTTGTTTATAAAATAATAGGAAAAGAACATTTTGTTATTACTGTAATGATCAGATTAGAATAATATGATAAGGTGATCAACATGAAAAAATGCCCAGCTTGTGAAAAAGGAAATCTAGAAAAGAAAACAGTTCCATATGATGTTTATGGAATAGAACTTGGCAAATTTCCTGCAAAAGTTTGTAATATATGCAATGAGGTTTGGTTTAGTGAAGAGACTTCAAAGATGATTGAGGATCTTGAGAAGAAAAAAGGGCTCTTTGGATTATCAAGACACAGTAAAATTTCTTTTTCAGGCAATTCCTTGATAATAAGAGTGCCAAATGCATTGGCAAAATTTATGAATCTTAAAAAAGAAGAGCCTGTTATAATATACCCAGAAAACAAGAAGAAATTAATTATTGAGATTTAAAAAACTCACTTATACTCTTCCAATGTCTCACTTATGTCAACATTCTCGACATCTAGCTCAACAAGAGGCTTGTCTTTCATCTGGAAGAGCTCATCTGAATAAGTTGGCCTTTCTTTAGGAGGCTTTTCCTGGTAGATGATTCCAATCGGGAACTTCTCCATTTCTTGTGCTATTTTCAATGCTGCATTCCAATCTGCCTTGTCATGGTTCTTATCTTTGACATCATAGATCTTCTTCTCAATATATTTTGGATCAAATCCTTTGTTCATTGAAGGGCAAGGTTGAATGATATCTAAGAATGCAATTCCTCGATGCTTTATTGCAGCGACAATCATCTCTTTCATATGCTTTGGATTATAGGCATAAGTTCTTGCGACAAATGTTGCATTTGCTATAAGAGCATAAGCAAGCGGTATAACTGGCATCTCAATGACTCCAGATGGAGTTGTCTTTGTTTTGAATCCTTTTGGAGATACAGGTGAGGTCTGCCCTTTTGTCAACGCATAGATCTCATTATTTTGCACAATATAAGTAATATCTAGATTTCTTCTCATGGTATGCATAAAATGATTCAACCCGATTCCAAATGCATCTCCATCTCCACCAATACCTATAACAGTCAATCTATTATTTGCTAATTTAACTCCAGTTGCATTTGGCAAAATCCTTCCATGAAGTGTTTCCATTCCATATGCATTCACATAATGCGGGAATTTGCTGCCGCAACCTATTCCAGATACAAAAACAAGTTCTTCATGAGGTATCTTCAACTCTTTCAGAGCTAATTTCATAGCCTGGAGAATCATGTGATCTCCGCATCCTGGACACCAGCTGTTCTCTACACCGCTTAAATAATCTTCTGTTGGCAACATTTTATAACATGCTCTTTATTATCGCTTTTACTTTATCATTGTCAATTGTATATCCATCTGCCTGTAAATAAAGGTCCTTTATCTCTCTCTGACAATTTAATTTGATAAGATTATTGAATTGTCCTGAAAAATTCTGTTCAATCAGCATTAATTTTTTAGATGAATCTATAAAATCAATTATAGCTTCTGTTGGAAATGGAGATATTATGCTCACATGCATATGCCTTATCTTGATTCCATCTTCTTCCATCTCTTCTCTTATCTGGTCAACATATTGTTTTGTAGTGCCCCATGATATTATTGATATTCCAGCATCTTTTGGCCCAAATATTCTTGGTTTTGGCATGTTTTTCTTAGCTAATTTTAATTTTCCGAATAATTTCCTTTCCATGTCAATCTTGTTCTGCGGATCATCTTTCTCATGTCCATGCTCACCATGGACATATGTTGAGGAAACATGCATCCCATTCTTGATTCCAGGAATTGCTCTTGGAGATATTGGATCCCCTTTTATCATTTCATATCTTTTATAATCCTTGACCTTATCCAGATCCCCTTTTTTCAAAAGCTTGCCTCTTTTTATCTTGAGTTTATCCATCTTAAAGCTTGGAAAAACCTTTAATGATGAAGCTGCTTGCTTGTCAGTCAGTATAAACACGACCATCTGATATTCTTCTGCCCAATTGAATGCATCAAATGTCATTGAAAAGAACTCTTCAATATCTCCTGGAGCAATTACTATCCTTGGCGCATCTCCTGTGCCAGAATAATAGACAAGATTAAGATCTCCCTGGCCTGTATGGGTTGGCATTCCTGATCCCGGCCCTGTTCTTGTAGCACAGACCACTACTAATGGCAATTCTTCTGTTATTGCAGCCCCGACACCTTCTATCATAAGAGATATACCTCCTCCAGAACTTGCAGTCAACGCCCTTACTCCTGCAAATGCTGCTCCACATGCCATATTGATAGAAGTCAATTCATCCTCAACATGCTTTACGACAAAATTGTGCTGTTTTTCATATTTTGCCAATGTTTCCATTATTGAAGTTGATGGAGTCATAGGGTATGCAGACATGAACTTGCATCCTGCTTTTAATGCTCCCATTGAGATTGCATGATTCCCAGTCATCATCAGATGATCATTCAAGTTTTCTCTCTTGACATTTGCAAATACTGGTTTTTTCCTGTATTTTTCTTTAATGACATTCACTGTTTCATCTACGCATGAGATATTGTTATTGACAACCTGTTCGCCTTTTCTCTTGAATATCTGTTTAAGTGCCTCTTTAAAATGATTGATGTCAATTCCAAGAACTGTCAATGCAGCTGCAACAATCACGGTATTCATCATGACTGTTCCACCATTCTTTTTAGCGATCTCATCAATTGGAAGTTCAATATAATCTAATTTAACTTTTGGTTTCAAAGTTATCTTTGTCTCTTTTGGATCATAGATTATGATCCCGCCTTTGGTCATTGAATTAGTATGTTTCTCAATTGATTCTGTGTTCATTGCAAGAAGAATATCAACTGTATATCTGTTTGAATAAACTTCCTTATTTGAAATCCTTATATCCGCTGTATTATGCCCTCCTCTGATCAATGAAGGGTATACTGTGGATGTGAAAGAACGAAGCCCGTCTTTTTTAGCAGTCTTAGCCAAAGCTTGAGCAGCAGTCATTATCCCGAATCCTGCTCTTCCCCCAATCCTCACATTTATATCGATTTTATCAGCCATTTTTTATATACTGGAATACCGCCCACTTTAGCATGACGATTTTTAACAGAATCAAGTCTTTTAACTAGTTATATAAATCTTTGTTACCATCAATAAATTAAAAAAGCCGATTATGCAATCAAGAAATTCTTTTTACTCAATATTTCTTTTGCTTCTAGAGCATCCCTAATATTAAGGATTGGGATTGGAGTTGTGTTTATCTCATCAAATCCTATTCTTGGACATGCAGTATTCACCCATGATTTGATATATGGAAAATCTTCAAATCTTGTTACATCAATATTGTTATCCAGAAAGAAATAAATGTTTTTATCCGGATACTTTTTTATCAGCTTTTTTCCTTCATTATATTTCTCTTGTCCAGGTTTTGTTGATATTATAACTCCAATTGTCTCAAAAGCTAAGAATTTGATTAATGATCCTCTGTATTTTTTCAGCAAATCCTTCACATCTTTGATATCTATCAATGATTTCTTCATTGCAATCGGATCAAAGCAGATGACTTCTTTGTATACCTTATTATTTCTTTGTGCAAGCGCCAATGATTGAGGATGAAATTGTCCATCTCCAATATAGAGGAATGCATCTGGGTCATTCTTCAGTTTAAGATTATCATAATAGACATCACAACCAAGCAATTGACTGTCTTCAAAAGCCCTGTCTGGTCTTGATGTGATTACCTCAACTCCAGCTTCTTTTAATTGAGAGATTACCTTGTCAATTTTTCCAGTAAATTGTACTGAGGTATAGACTGCAATTTTTTTATATTTCTTGCAATAACTGAGGGTAATATTGTCTAACTCAACTTTCCCATCATATTTTGCATTGATAAAAAGTGTATCCATCACCATTCACCTGACTTTTGGAATTTGTTATGGCCTATCTGTATAATCAAATCAATTCCAACCTGTTTTACCCCAACAGGAATATCACATGCACCATAGCATGATCCCAGCCATGTTAGGCATTCTGCTTTTGTCTCATTCCTTATCTTATCTACAATTCTTTTTGCCTCTGGCTTAAGCCCGTCAGCTAATTGAAGCAGAACTAGTTTATGATTTCCTGACTTTATCTTCTCAATGATATTATCTATCTCTAAATTATAGTCCATCTATGAAAACCTCACAGTATTTTATCTGTTTAGCCTTTATTTTCTTTGCAATATATAAAGGCTTTTACGACACTCATCTATTCGTGCTTTGTTTCAGGCACATTATTGCTGGTCGTGTTCAAGGCATTGGCTCAATCATAATATCAGGCTTACTCTTAGGAGTATTGGCCTATGGACTTAACGAGCTCG
>JAZDHV010000045.1:0-25964 GCA_043805595.1 Candidatus Woesearchaeota archaeon | reverse complement strand
TAGTGCTCAGAAATGCTCAGAAATTTTAATAAAATTTCTGGCATGCCAAAAATGCTTTGCATTTTTGAGCATTTTTCTGATTCCAATATTGGGAATGGCTTTCAGCCACCAGTTAAAAACTGGTGGAAAATTTCTGACATTCTAAAAGTTTTCAATCGCTTTTTATACTCTAATCTTAATTTCAGTTTTATTCATATTAATTTCTCCATCAACTTTATCATACAAATGTGCATGATAAGAGCTCCTAACCAATGGTCCTGACTCAACATGCGCAAATCCCAGATCCAATGCAATTTGCCTCAATTCATCAAACTCTTCTTTAGAATAATATTTCTCAACTCTGGCGTGGCTCCTGCTTGGGCTCAGATACTGCCCGATTGACAAGAACTCAACCCCACTCCCTCTCAAATCCTTGAGAGTCTTGACAATATCATCCTTTGTCTCGCCAAATCCGACCATGAGCCCAGATTTGGTCTTCATCAGAGGATTAACCTCTTTGACTTTCTTCAATAATTCCAGAGACCTTTTATAATCAGCATCAGGCCTGAGAACGCCAAACAATTTTTCAACGATTTCAATATTATGATTTAGCACATCAACATCTGCCTCGACAATCTTGGCTAATGCATCCCAGTTCCCTTTCAGGTCTGGTATAAGCAATTCAATCCTGACATCATTATTATTCTCCCTTATTTTTTTTACGCACTCGGCAAAGACAGACGCACCTCCGTCTCCAAGATCGTCCCTTGTCACAGATGTTATCACAACATATTTCAATCCAAGAATTTCAGCAAATCCTGCAACTTTCCCAGGCTCTTCAACATCAATGGCAGATATCCCATGTTTAACATTGCAATACTTGCAGTCCCTAGAGCATTTATCTCCTAAAATCATGAATGTTGCAGTCTTATTGGAGAAGCACTCATACCTGTTAGGGCAGTTTGCATGGATACAGACAGTATTAATCCTGTTCCTATTAACCAATTCATAGGTTTTCAAAAACTCTTTCCTATCATAAGAATTTGCCTTTATCCACTCTGGAATATCAGCCATTTTTCCTTCTAATTTTTCTGCTCAGTATCTCGCATGCCAGTATCACAGGATCATGTATTGCAGAGACTGCTGGATTGTAGGCGATCTCTGATTTTATCATATCATCAACCTTGATCTTTTTCCTGATAGCGAGAGCAACCCAATTTAGCCTGCCAACAACTTCTGCATCTCCGACAATCTGACATCCTTTTATAACTCCTTTGCTGTCTGATACTATCTTTACTGTGATGGTCCTGCTGTCAGGGAAACCTTTTGATGTGATCTTCCTGCTAATTGTCCCTGAAAAAGACTTGATCTTTTTCCTTTTGAGCATCTCTTGTGAATATCCTGTCGATCCTACTGTCAGATCATCTAATTTTGTTACCCATGTGTTCAATGGATCATCTATCGTGATCATATTCCCCAATATGTTCTCGCCAGCCACTATCCCCTGTTTAACGGCGTTTGTCGCAAGTTTCTCAAACCTGTTCTTGACTCCTTTGACCTCAACACAGTCTCCTGCTGCATATATGTCCTTGTCCTCTGTCTGCATGTTTTTGTTTACTAATATCCCTTTTTTCACTTTTAATCTTGTTCCAAATGCAAGGCTTTTGTTAGATTGTACTCCGCATGTGACAATTATCATTGAATATTTGAATTTGTTGCCATGAATTTCAATATTTTTATCATCAATAATGTTATATTTGCAGTTTTTGAAAAGTTTCACACCTATTTTTTCTAATTTTTTCTCTATTATATCTGAAATGTCCTTGTCTAGGAATGGGAGTATTATATCGCACAACTCTATTATGATCACTTTCATGCCTCTTCTTCTCAAGACCATTGCCAGCTCAATCCCTATAATTCCTCCGCCTATGATGAGAGCTGTCTTGTTCTTCCTTGCATTTTTCCTCAAACTTATAGCATCCTCTTTTTTCTTGAGGCAGTAATAATTCTTGAGGTTGTTTATTTTTGGAATAAGTGGTTCAGCGCCGATTGTCAGCACAAGCTTGTCATATTTGATTTTCCTGACTTTTCCATTGACATTATAATCAACAGCCTTGTTTTTTCTGTCAATATTTATTGCATTTGCATTCAGCATATAATTGATCTTCATCTCGTCAAAGAATTTTTGGTCAAATATCTCAACGTCATTGATATCCTTGATTTCATTTCCGACAAGATAAGGCAATGAGCATAATGAGTATGTATGATATCTTGACGCTTCAAGTATTGTTATCATTGCATTTTTATCCTTTTTCCTGATGGTTGTTGCAGCAGTCACTCCTGCGCTTCCCCCTCCAATGATTACAATCTTTTTCATTTGTTATGGATACCCCCCTTGGATGGTTGGAATTTTATTTTTTTGTCCCTACCTTTACTAGCCATTGATCAGGCTTTGAGTTCAGGATTTCTGGATTTTCCTCAGCTTCCCTGTTCACATCAATCACTTTTCCTTCAATCCTGCTTTCTAATTCAAATGTGCCTTTCATTATCTCTCCTTTCAGCAATATGTCTCCTTTCTTGACATAATCACCTGGCTTAACTTCTATCTCTAAGAAAATTATGCTTTTCACTTTTTCTATTGATTTTGGATCATTTTTAAAGCCGATCTCCGCAACATTTCCCTTTTCAACAATCTTGCAGTTCTCATATTCTTTTATCCCCATTTATACCACCTTAAAAAAAATTGATTTATTGAATATGTATTAAAATCATATATTTATTGTTCATCCAAATACTAGCAGGCTTGGCTTGAATATCATTATTAGTCCGAATACAAGCATGAATACTCCTGCTATCAGTTTTAATGTCCTTCCTTGTGACTCTGATACTCTTTCAGACTTGAATGTGAACATAAAATTCAGCAATATTGCAAAAAGAGGTATTATGTATACTATTGCATATACAGTTGTCCAGATCAGATGCTGTATTCCAAATGCAATTCCATATTTTGTTAATAATGCAGACATATAGACTGTCGGCAGGATTGCTGTGCACCCCAATTCAACCAGATTGACTCCAATTGCCAATAGTATTGTGGCTCCTATTGCCAGTAATAATGCTTTCTTTCCCCTGTCATCTTTCAATGACATCACAATCTTCCTTACCTTTGAGGTTATCTTGCTCTTATGCTCATCAGATATTGACAATGAAACTCCTTTTTTGAAGAACAAGTAATCCTTAAGATTGATAAGCCCTGCAATTGCTATGATCACGCCTAAGATTGATAAAATGATCTCTCCATATTTTTCAATGAAAAATGCTCCTAATAGGATCATGATTATGATGAATAGGAAATACATGGCAGCTGAAGTTATGATAAATATGATTCCGATCAGGTTCATGTCCCTCTTCCTTTTTGTATAGGTCAATAAGGACAATAGTATGAACAATACTGTGAACGCGCATGGATTGAATCCATCTGCAAGTGCTATCACAAAAACAAACAGTGGAAATGGTAACTTATTTGCAAAATCTGATATTGCAGATTCTGGGACAAAAAGGATAAATGCAAACAAAGATATGATTATCACTGCAATCAATCCTGATATCCAATATCTTTTCATCTGTTCGTTCTCTTTTATCTTTTTTCTAAGACCAATATAAGTCAGTAGATATAAGATGACAATCAAGAATATCCAATAGCTATTTCCTAGTGAGTTGTTATTATCATTAATTCCATTTGCTGGATCTGGATTAGCGCATTGCCCGTCACTGGTTGCATTTGTCTGCAATGCAAGCTCTTTTATTGCATTTTCTATCTGGTTTTTGTATCCTATATTCGCCTTGTATATTGGAGAATACTGAAGGTTTCCATTGCCTGGATCAAATCCGACAAAGACCTTATGGTCAATGAATGTCCTTGGAACTCCTTGGTCAGTGGAATTAAAACAGTCTGCAAATGAACTGAACAGATCCTGATTCTCACTGTCTGAGACCTCAAAATAATTTATTTTTATATCAGGATATTCCTCTTCAACCATTCTTAAGAATTTTATTTCTTCATGGCAATGTGGGCATGTGTCACTATAGAAAAAATTAACCTCTCCATCATATTTTTCAACTTCTGGATCAGTATAAACATGTTCAGCCTGGATTATTGGCATAAATAAGAGTATAACTGATAGTATGCAATATATATGTTTAATCCCCATAATATTTGTGATTGCATATGCCTTTTATAAATCTTTTTATCAGTTTGTATAGAATAAAAAAAACGGAAGGGGGCACACTCACAATTGGGCTTCGCCCTTAATGGTTTACTTTACGGAATCAGGGGCTTTAAGAAGAACATTTATATATAAATCTATTCTTTTATATTCAGATGGTTTTCAGACAATTAACTAAAGAGGAATCGAAAGAAAAAATAAAAGAATTGGTAGATGAATATACTACTAAAATTAAGGATAGAGAGCACTCTTTAGATGAAAGAAATACTGAAAGATTTATCGAAAGAATTCTGCAAATATTAAATTGGGACATAGATAACTTTGACCAAGTTATAAGAAGAGATTCTGTTAAAGTTGAAGATAGGACAAAAATACCAGATTATGTTTTATATATTAATGGCGAAAAAAAAGCTGTAGTTGAAGCAAAAGCATTTAGTGAATCATTAGATAATCCCAAATATATAAAACAAGCCTTGGAGTATGGTTATTACAAACAGGTAAGAGTCTGTATTCTAACTAATGGAAAAGAAATAAGAATTTATGATCCTTTTATACTTTCCAAGAGTTCAGAAGGAAAACTTCTATTTTCAGTACATATCAACCAGTATGAAAATTTATTTGACCAAAGATTGTGGTTTTTATCTTATAATGAAATTAAAGAGAATACTATTTTAGCAAAATTTGCTTCTAAAGGTGAAGTAAAAAAACCAGTTAGCGAAGAAGTTATCGATAACATAATTAAAGGAAGGAAGTTTTTAATAGATTCTATACTTAATTTAAATAAAATTGATGATTTTAAGATAGCAAGAGAACACGCACATAAAATAATTAATAGATTTTTGTTCATTAGAGTGGCAGAAGATAGAAGTTTCTTTAAAGAATTTGACCATGGGAGAATTCTTGAAGATAGAGTAAATATATTCAAAAAAAGAATTTCTCAAAAAATCAAGCCATTAATGAATGAAATAAAAGAATTATTTATGGAAATAAATGAAGTATATAACGGCGAATTGTTTAAACCGCACCCATGTGAAGAACTTAAAATTGATAGTGAATCATTAGAAAAAGTAATTTACCTTATGTATTATATAAAGCACGAAAATGGTGAAGAAGATCAAGTTGATTTCTCAAAATTAGATGCTGATGTTTTGGGAAGTATTTATGAGAAATTTTTAGGAACCATAATTCATGAAACGAAAAGTGGAAAGCTAATTGAAAGGGTAGACAATGGAGTAAGAAAAGAAATGGGGCAATATTATACCCCCCAGTTTATTGTAGATTTTATTGTTCAAAACACAATTAACTCATACTTAGAAGAAAATCCCGATAAATTATTTTCCATAAAGATTATTGATCCTGCCTGCGGTAGTGGAGCATTTTTAATAAAAGCATTTGATTCAATGTATAATAAGTATCGTGATTTCAACAAACAAGAAGAATCGAAAAGAAAGACAAACAATCTTTCTGGTTTCATTGATGATAAATCCGTCGCGAGAATTAACGAAGTTATACTTCACAAACACATACATGGAGTTGATTTGGACTCTGAAGCGGTAGAATTGGCAAAAATAAATCTATGGCTTAGAACAATTCAGGAGGAAATGAAGCTTAATGAATTAAACAAGAATATCAAGCAAGGAAACAGTTTAATTAGCGACAAAACAATCGATTCTAAGAGTGCTTTTGATTGGGATAAAGAATTTCAGTATAAATTTGATATTGTAATAGGAAATCCTCCTTGGATATCGATTAAAGGAAAGCATAAAAGCATTGATATTTCAGAAGAAGAACTAAATTATTATTTCAAAACATATAATTGTGATACATATATGCCCAACATGTATGAGATATTTATTAGAAAAGGATTACGATTGCTAAATGAAAACGGTTTTTTTAGTTTTATAGTACCAGATAGACTTTGCGCAAATCAGCAGTTTATTGAATTGAGAAAAGACTTATTGGAGAATTATACTATTAAAAAATTATGGTTCAAAGTAAAATTTCCAGAGATTATTGCAGATACTGTTGTTTTTGTGATACAGAATAAGAAACCATCACATAATTTAATTGAAATCAGAGAGAATAATAAAGAAATGTATGAGATACCACAAGATACGTATTTGAATTCTGGTGATTTTAGTTGGTTTTATGTAAAAAAAGATTTGTTTGATATTTTTAATAGAATTAGAAAACAAAAAGGAATTATTCAACTTTTTGAATTCTCCAATATAAAAACAACTTCTGGTTGTGGTGCCAAATCTCATCTAATTTCTGATGAAAAAACTAATGAGCGTCAAATTCAAATCTTAAAAGGAGAATCTATCAACAAATATGTAACGCTTAAAAAATTATGGTTTAATTTTGAAAAAAGAAATTTGAGTGGAAGAACTACTAATCAGGAAATATTGGGTAAAAAATATAAAGTTTTATTGAGAAAAACCGGAATTGATTTAATAGCTACATATGACGATTCAGGTATATTCCCAGAGCAATCTCTTTATTTTGTTTATACTGAAGAAGATAAAAACAAAGAAGATCTCATTTTCTTAACTGGTTTATTAAATTCTAAATTAATGAATGTGTATTATAGAAATTTTGCAATTACTAATAGAGATGCTACTCCTCAATTAAAGAAAGTAGATTTTGATAAATTTCCGATAATTACTCCGTCTCCGGAAATAAAAGAGAAGATTAATTTAGTAGTTATTGAATTGATGAAACTCCAAAAACCTTATCTATCAATTTCTTCAAAACTGGCTAATTCAGACTCATCAAAAAAAGGTTATTATGATTTAGTTGAAGAAAAAACAAAATTGAAAGCGGAAATAGATAAATTTGAATTAAAACTAAATGAGATAATCTACAACTTGTATAAAGTAAGCGACGAAGAAAAGAAAATTATTGAAGATTCTTTAAAATGAGCATAGAGAAAATTATCGGCGGTTTTATTTCTATTATTATGTTGCTTATATTTACTCCTGTTTTAATTTCTATGCTTCATTCCATTAATCAACAGCCAGCATTAACACCTGATAATACAGCTATTGAACAAGCCAAAAATCTGTCTATAGAATTAGATGTTTGTAAAGCGCAACTTGAAAATTTATCAAACACAGTAGTTACTAAAGACGACTTATTAGGAATTGAAAATGCGTTGTATAGAATAAACCAGAATACAATTACAGTTTACGAACAGAATAATAAGTTTATTTCAAACTATTTTAGCTTCACAATAAGTATAACTATTGCTCTTACATTTAGCGTAGTCATTGGTGCATTTTCTTTATTTGATGCAATATTCTTTAATATGGATTTAACAAAAGGATTCTTTAGGAGAGTGAAGAAACGATTTACTAAGAACGATAAGCCCCCGATTCTTTAACTATTTTTTGTGAGTGTGCCCCTTGACGATTGTCCATTATGGCTCTCCGAGCTTAATTGGACTATGTGCCCCTGCGTCATAAATCTCCTCAGCCTTCGCAGGCTGTCTTATGATTCCACAAAATAAAAATAATCAAGCCTAAAACAAATCTTTTTAATAATATCACTCAAACCTCTTCCAGTTTTCTTCAACTTGTTATGTATCTTCTTTAAATTATAAGCAATTGAAAACAAATTAACTTCGCTTTCACATGATTTCTTTGACCTCATCTTGAATTCTCTATATCCTAAATTATGAAATATGCACGTCTGAGCCACTTCTCCCTTGTGAAATCTTTTATTATACTTTTCTAATCCTTTTTTTGTCTTAAAACGAAGCCTTATTTTTCTCATTGGGGGGTTAATTTTTATTTCTTTGTTTAAATACCTATTTTTATTTCCAATGCAATCTTCTTTAGATTTGCAATTTCCGCATTTATTTCCCCTATACACATTTGTCCAGCTGCCGATTCTCTTGTCTTCGTATTTTCTTATAAATTTCAATTTATGCCCTGCTGGGCATATGGCTTGATTTTTCTTAAAATCAAGCTTAAAATTATCATAGTCAAACTTTGAAATCTGATATGCTTTCCCGCAGTTATTTAGTTGATGCAGAATTTGGGATTCCTTATGGATTCCAACATCATAGTATTAGTGATTCCTCAAGATTAGATTTTCAAATTCACTTTTTTTTCCCAGATGGAAATGGTAGGCATATTGTAAAAGTTGAATTTCCTGAAAAACATAGAGGAATTCATCCATTTTTTAAAGAATTAGTAGGATTGTGTCAACCTGATGGACAAAATGATATAGTTGTAACAGGAAAAACACTAAGATATCTTGATATATAATAGTTCTCAATTTTCTTACGAATTTCTAATTTAATCCTTGTTTTCGTCTCTAAATTGAGACAATAATAGATTGTATTATTCCCAAATCTTTAAATATAAGTATTTATTATTGGAGATACAGTTTATATATTATATATTTGGGGGATTAATACGGAAAACCTGACTATAATTAGGAATATAGATGTTTTCTTAGATTGTTTTGTAAGATATGATTATTATACATAAGGTAAAAAAGTGGCAGTGTCAACTTTTTAATTAAAAAAAAGAGGTCAGTTCGTATAAATTCGGATGGATTCCTCAAACAAGGAGGTAAATAAAATGGTTGAAATAGGGCTTAGGAAAGATAATCCGGAGTTGAAAGCTCAACTTGAGGCAAAATTAGAATCACTTGTCAAAGAGCATACTTTTAAAGAGCTTGGAAAAGATGTCTTCAGGGGCTTTCCAGCGCAATATCTGGATGATGCTGCATTGGTCAGGCAAAGGGTAAGAAGGGAGAATGGCATTGATTCAGAATTCTTAAAGAGGCATAGGGGCAGGCATTGGCATCCTGATTTTAAGATGGTTATAGCAAAAACTTTAGGTAATCATAATGAAATATTTGCCAATAAAATATATGAAAAGCTTGTTGAGCACACTTCAGATGGAAGGCCTGTCATATATGTTACTCCAGTTGGCCCAATGGGCCATTATCCTGTATTGGCTAAATTGATGAATGAAAAAGGAAGAAAAGATGGATTAAGGCCTGAGTTAATCCATACTTTTGCAATGGATGAATGGTGCAATCCTGATGGAGTAGTATTATCATCAAAGGAATTCCCTTACATGGGATCATTTAAGAATGATATGGAAGAGCAATTCTACAGTTTACTAGAAGCAGGCGCAATGATCCCTGTCAAGAACAGGAGTTTTGCTGCAGGAAATGGTCTCAGGGATTATCAGGGAAAAATGGAGAACATCATGAAAAAAGGTGCTGGTGTCATATTTACAGGCGGAGTCGGAATGATAGGCCACATTATGTTCTGGGAGCCTAATTATGGTGTTTTGTTTAGAAAAGAGATCTCAGAGCAAGTGACATACATCAGGGGAGCTCCATTGACAACACAGACAATTGCCCAGAACATGTTCACCTCTGCTGCATCAGGTGAAGTTCCTTCATTTGCAAACACAATCGGACTAGGATTGTTCTGTATGCTCAGGGATTATGGCCTGAAGACAGGAAGGATGGATGCATTCTTTGGATTGGATAATTTTGAATCTCCCCTGATCTGGCAGAGGGGGATTGCAAGGGCAACCTTGGCAATGGACAAAGCTGATCCGAGCATGGCATCAACTTATCCTGCAACAGTTCCAGGATGTTATATTATTGCAGCTCCGCATTTGGCTGAACAAGGGTTTAAGGTCCCTTCAAAATGATTTTAATATTTTTTTCATAATGACTGTAAAACAAGAATTTGGAGGAAAAGAAAATGGGTAAAGCAAAAATGGGTTTTATAGGAGGAGGATTTATCGGTCCAGTCCATGCAGATGGAATTGGATTGTTATGGAGAATCGCCACGCCTTATGCCATGGCTGATGATGATCCTGCCAAGCAGAGACTCGCCAAAGAATGGGGATTAAAAGCTTATTCAAGTGCTGAAGCAATGATTGCTGATCCTGAAGTTGACACAGTTCATATAACAGGACCTGACCAGTTCCATAAACAATGGGCATTAGAATCAATGGCTGCAAAGAAAAAGGTTGTAGTTATTGAAAAGCCTATGACGACAAACCTTGAAGATTCTGAAGCAGTTCTTGAAGCTGCTCAAAAGTTTGAAAGAGACACTGGTGGAGTAGTCATGACCAATATCAATTATATGGGTCATGCACTTCCAAGGGCTGCAAGAGAGCTTCGATTGATGGGAAAGACAGGTGATCCAAATATTGTGTATGCATCATACCAGCAGGACTGGCTCATGGCAAATATCTGGAACTGGCGATTAGATGGAGAGATGTGCGCTTCAAAAGACATTCTTCCTCATCTGGTGAGTGCAGCTTATTTTATGGGCGGAGTTTATCCAACTAAGTTAATTGCACAATCAAAGAATTTCAAGCCTTACAGAGACAAGCCTGTCGAAGGAAGAGGAGATGCTTTTGCAGGAGGAGAAGCAGGAAAGACAAAAAAGACAAGAGTCCTTAGCGACCTTTACACAAGTGTATTGTGTGAGATGAACAACGGTGCTATGGGCAATTTTATGGTAACCCAGTACATGCCTGGCAGGGATAATTTCTGGGAGATAAGCATTGGATGCGACAAAAAAAGGATAACCTGGAACCAGACAGACCCTAATGTCATGGAATATGGGCAGTGGATGAATCCAGTCCCTAATCAAAAGAGGCCATTTGAGCCTGGAGAGGTTGGAAATGTAAGGATAATAAACAACCCAGGAAGATTGACTGCAATGGGTTGCACTGATGCAGCAGGCTATTCTCCATATCCAGGAGAGCATCCAGCTGGCCACATTGACGCCTTTGCAAGAAACTTTTTGACAGCCTACAGGGTTGCAATGGGTGACCTGCCTAGAAAGCAGGCAGTGATTCCAGGAGTTGTCATCGGGCATATCTGCGATGTTGTTGCAGACGCTGTCTTGAGAAGTACTAAATCAGAGGGATATATTACACCTGAATATATGGTGGATCTTGTAACACAAAAACCACTTTAATTTTTCATTTAAAAAAAAAACTTAATCACATAACAAGTATAAAAAACAAAACAAAAAAAACAAGGAGGCATCGGAAACAATTTTTCTGGTCTCCTCGTTAAAAAAAACAAGGAGGAAGATAAAAAATGGTAAAAAATGATGATAGAAGTATAATTGAAGATAAAGGTGCCAGGATTTTTAGGTCTGCATTGGAAGCTGTTCAGTTTGCAGATTATGATTGGAAGAAGACAGCAAGGTCAGCAGCAGCATGGGGATTTGGAGGGATACAATTTAGTGCATTTCATTTGCCACCCAAGGCTCTGGTAGAAACTGATCTAGCTCAACAAGTACTTCAATATTTAGATGACATTATAGGAGGTGACGACAGAGGAATGATGGGTTTGGCTGGATACAGCACCCACTGTGCTTTGGCAGCTTGGGGATTTCCTCAGCATCCAAAAGCATTGGATTTCTTAGGACCTGATGATGCTACTTTTATGAAATTATTTGGAAAACCTGATGAAATAAGAGCATGGGCATGGGATAATGTTGTCCAGTATATTCCTGAAGCAACAGTAAAACTTGGTTTAAGGGGAACTCATACTTTTATTCCACCTGCAGTTGTTGGAGGAATTAAAGGACTTGAATTCGCAGGAGCCTTAGTGCCTTCATACACTTTTTTTCCAAACCATGGAGTAAATGTTATTAGAGATGGGAAAAAAGTTGAGGTTAACCTCTGGGAAGACGCAGTTCAAGCTCAAAAGGAAAAAATGATGCCTTTTTTTGAATTGTGTGAAACTGGAAGAGATGTTGAATTATACCATGAAATGCATTTTGACACAATGGCAAGGGGAATAACAGAGTATAAGCAGGTTTTAGAAATGATGGGAGAAGCTGCTAAAAGAATAATCTATCTTGGATTAGACACTTCTCATGCTTGGCAAGGAGAATCACCAAGACAATGGGTTGTTGAAGGTGGAGACAGGGTAAGGCATATTCATGTAAAAAATATGGTTTTACAGCCTGGATTGCCATTAATTACAGGAGATAATGACTGGGCAAGAAGAGGTATGCATTTTGGTACCGCTGACCAGGGACCTTATTCAATTGGGGATTTCCTCTGTGATCTTGTAGATCATTCTGGATTTCCTTTCCATCCAACCTATATTGATGAAAATCCAATTGGTAAAATTGGAGGCAGGGATGTTTACCAAAAATGGGCTATTGGAGAAGGAGAGCACAATAGCTTAACGCAAGTTACAACTACTCAAGAGTTTGCAGCAGAATTAAACAAAATTTGCCAAAGAAGATATGGAGAAGGATTTAGGGTTGGAGGAACAAAAGGATAATTTGCTTCCTTTTTATTTTTTTTAAATTCCACATTATCACAATCACATCAAATCAAATGTTGGGGAATATTGAAATTAGATTTTGATTAGATTAAATTAAAATAAGTTATTTTGGAGGATGAGAATATGGCAGTTGAAACTCATTATGCACTAGGATTGGATTTTGGAACTGAATCCGCAAGAGCTGTTGTGGTTGATATCAATACTGGAGAGACTATGGGTGTTGCTCAAGTAGAGTCAGGATTCCAGGGAGTCAGAGACATCACTTTCAACCCAAACAGCATTATTTTGCATGACAAAGGCTCTGCTCCAGATGTTGAAGTTCCTGTCAGGTGGAGATGGCTTTCAGATGGCAGCCTTGATTCATTGTTGGATAATGATTGATAATATTTAATGCAATAATTAATGGAGGGAAATCAAGATGGCAGACTATATTTTAACTATTGACCCAGGGGCTTCGAATACGACTGGGATCCTGAGAGAGTATATTTCAGATCCTGGCTATATCAGACCTGATATTGTTGGAGAACCATACACTTTTAGGTCAGGCAAATGGACAGGAAAGCATGGTATAAAATGTGAAAATGCCCCTATTGCAATGATGTATGTTCTAAAGAAGATACCAGAACGCCTAAGAAGAAACATCAGGGCTATTGCCATAACATCTCATGGTGCAACCCAAGTTCCAATTGATCAGGATGGTGAACCCATATTCGGAGGGGCCCCGTCATATGATTCCCATAGATTTGGAGAATTTCATGATGAATTCTTTTATGAATTTGGAGATGGAATAAGCTTGCTTGGAGAGACAGGCTCACCACAGCTTGACTTAGGCATTAATGCTGCCCAGCAGATGTTTTATTTAAAAAGAAAGCATCCAAGGCTTTGGGACAAGACAACTCATTTTCTGCCCTTATCTTCTTACATGGCGTTTTTATTGACAGGCAACAGGTATACCTGCCATACTCATACAAGAAACCATGCATATCTGGAGGCTATTGCTGAAAACCCAGAGGACTGGCTTTGGAGCAGTGTTGTCGCTGGTTTAGGATTGCAATCAAAAATGCCTGGATTTATCAGGCCTTTTGATGCTTATGGAACTTTAACAAAAGAGTCAGTGGAAGAATATGGTCTTCCAAAAGACTGCATTGTTGTCGCAGCAGGACATGACACTTCAGCTGCATCAATATTGGCTCCAAATTATATTAACACAGGCACTTGGATCTGCAATACTGCAGCAGGAGTGCCAATAGATCTTTCCCCTCAATTCCTTTACAGGATGGAAGAGATTGGTTTGGCTGTAAATGCTGACCCTTGGGGAAGAAACCTCAGGACAATAATGGCAAGATATGGACAAACAAGGGAAGAGTATAGAAAAATGTTTGATCCAAGCGGGAAATTGCAGCAAGAATGTAAATTTAATGGATTAAACTGTGTAGGAGATGAAATAATACCTCTTGCATTTAATGAGGGTGTTGGCCCATATCCATCACTTGAAACTGCAGAACTGCCTGAAGAATATGTAGGAAAAGCAAGTTCATTTTTACATTCTTTGTCATTTACAATTGCAATACCTGAAGTCTTATCAAGCATCCTGACAAGTGATGACAAAATAAGCTTGCATGACCCTCTCAGTAAACTTTTAAGAATAGGGTATAAGGCTAAACCAGTTGTGATCGGAGGTCCTTTTGTTGCACCTTTAGAAACAACTCAGGGTATGGGCACTTTTGAAGCCCTTTTCAGCATGCTTTATCCTGGCACTGTTAAAAAATTCACTTTTCCTGAACCGACAACCTATGCTGCTCATATAATGGCAGTGGCTGCACTAGAAGGTTATGATCCAAGGGAGCTCTCAAACAGAATCTATACCCCTACTGCTGACATAACCTCTAAACCTGAGGATGAAAGTCAACTGCTTGCAATGGTTGTAAGCTGGGAAGAGGAGATGCAGAGGCTGGCAAATTAATATTTTTAATCTCAATGGAGGTAAAACAAAATGACAGAAGTTGTAATAGCAGGATTTGGTGATGAAAGATCTTATCATGCAGAAGAGCATGCTGAATATATGGGCAGAAGAAGATTGCAGATTTCTGCAAGGTTGCTGAGTTTTTGCACAGAGGCAAAATCAGACACCCTGGATAAATTGTCTCAGGATGAGTTCAAGAATACAACTCGAAGATTGCAAAAGCAGGGAAAGATCAGGCATATTACTCAAGCAACGCCGAGGCAATTATCAAGATACAAAAGATTGTTGCAGGAGCATCATGTCCATGTTTGGGATATTGGATCAGCTTTAGGAAAGCAATATCTTGGAAATAAAGCTGATGTTGAAGCACTCCCTCAGATTCTAAAAAACACTGTTAGAGTTACGCATGAATTAGGTACTCAAAGGGTTAGGATTTTTAACTTCTATCCTGGCAACAAATGCGAGAAAGTGCCTGAAGGCAGCCCCAAATACAGGGAATACTGGCAGCAGGCTGTTGCCGGAAGCAAATTGATTTCAGAAGTATTCAAGTATGAAGGCTTAGTTGGTTACCTTGAGGTTGAGGCAAACCTTTTTGGCCATAATGGAGAATCATTGATGAAATTCTATGATGCAATCGGAGCTCCAGCCAATATTGTGTTTTACTTTGACGGAGCTAACATGGTTGTGCAGGAGAATGCAGAAGTCAAAGATTTGTCATACCCAACATATGAAGCAATGATTCCTAGGCTGGGTGGATTGCACATAAAGGACGCAGTCCATGTTGATTCAATTCCAGGAGTTGCTGTTGATGAAGACCATAAATGGCCTTTTGTCCAGGTCGGATGCGGAGACTCAAGATATGAAGACATTTTCAGGGATCTCATAGCAGAAAAAAGGATCAGGGAGATTGAACAGAGACTGGATGTTGCAGGATTGCCTAGAGCAGTGGGTGTTGTTCTTGAACCACATCTGAGAATGGGAGGCCAGTTTGGAGGATACACTGGCAGCATGTATGACGTTGCACTGAAAAAATTGGTAGGTTTATTAGATAAAGCTGGAATCGGTCATCAGCCGATTAATTTCAATTAGATACCAAAATTACTAATATTTTTTATTTTATTTTATTTTTTTCAATTACATTTATAAACATGGCATTATTCCTTAAGAATAGAAGTTTGACTTCTAAAAAGGGATTTGATTATTAAATAAGTTAATCTGGGGAATATCATGGAATGTAATCCAATAAAAATAATGATAGTTGGTGCTGGAAATGCAGGCTGGATGCAGTTCAGCTCTATCTATAGGATGAAGAATGAGCATCTGCTTAGGAGAGTTTTTCAGGACACTTTTCAGGTGACTGATGAAGAGCTTGAGAATATTGAGGTCACTGCTGTCTGTGACCCTGTTTTTAAGAACCTACATGATTTTAGTCAAAGAGCGCAGGATAATTTTCCTGAATATCGCAAGCCTGAATATTTTAATGATTTGAGTGATATGCTGGCAAGTGCCAGTCCTTCTGATATTGATTTTGTTGTTGCAAGTGTCCCAAGCGGACTGCATGCTTCAGTTGGGCTAAGGGTAGCTGAATCTGGATTTAATTTTGTTTCTGAAAAGCCTATTGAAACCACTTTGAAAAAAGCACAATCAATTATTAAAGCATGTGAGCAGGCTGGTGTTGGTTTTTACGGGATTTGCCAGAATAGGCTGTCTCCAGACATGATCAGGGCTTTTTGCCTAAAAGAATCAGGGGCATTAGGTGATATCCTGGCTGTTTCAGCTACAATTGACTGGTTCAGATCCCAGCAGTATTATGATGATGGGGATTGGAGAGGAAAATGGGATCTTGAAGGAGGTGGAGCCTTGATTAATCAGGGAATTCACATGTTGGATGCCCTTTACCTTTTTTCTGGTCCTATCGCATGGGTTCAGGCTCATGGCAGGACAAAGGCCCATTGCATTGAGGTTGAGGATTATCTTACTCTTTTTGGAGTGTCAAAGAGTGATGTTGATATTGATGTCAGGGCAACCACATCTGAGTATGGCGGCGATTTCAATCAATTAAGGGTTATGGGAACAAAAGGCACAGTTGTATTGGATGAATATAAAATCAATCAGAGGGAAAGTATGATTATGACTGATGAAGGATCGCAGGCAATTTTATCAGAAATGCTTACATCAAAAAATGATTTCACTGGAGTGTCTGATCCCCTTGCCCAGCCTCCTTATCATGCCATTCAATTATTTGCAATCGGAAGGGAGATTAGAGGGAATCCTTTATTGACTAGAGATGCCCCTTGTTTACCAGTGCAGCTAGTTGATCAGCATCAGGCCAATGATGTATTAAAATTGATTATGGCTGCTTATCACTCTGTTGAATGTGATGGAGGTAAAATTTTTTTGGATTCTATTGGTGACTATAAACCAAGTGCTTCTCTTATGCCTCATATTCTCAGTCAAGGCTATGCATTTGGAGGAAATGCCAAAAAATGAACAATAGCAAATCAATATCAGATCTTTCAGTATTGGTGATTGGCACAACTTGTGCTGACATGATCAATCCTGGTTTTGATTTTCTTGATGAGATACAGGAGGACGGCCTTGTTGTTGATTCAGGCAGGTTTAAGCCTGTTCACCCTAAATGGTTGGCTTATGATCAGGGAAAGGGAACAAACGCAATGGGCGGAGGTTCTTTAAATGTTGCTCCTTTGCTCGCAAAATCTGGCAGAAGAACTGGTATCATGACTGCTTTAGGGAAGAAATCTAATTTTGGAAAGAAATATTATGATAGACATGGTAAATTCATGCTCGATATCATGCAGCAAACTGGAGTTGTCCCAATCATTGTTGACAACTATCGCTATCCTTCTGGAGCTTCTTTTATAAGGCCTGAAAGGTCAGGAAGAAATCCAATTCTTCATTGTCCAAATGCAGTAGATAATCTTGATATTGAAAAACCTGAGATTCTGGAGAGGATTGAACAAACGCCAGAGGGATCGTTCATCCATTACCTTTATTCTGGACTGATGGCAAAAATGGATGAGGAAAATGGCAGAAAACTCGCAAGAGTTGTTGAAAGATTGAGTAAAAAATATCATGTTATGGTTGACACCCACACATTTGTCCCGAATGTTGATGAAGTAATTGCTCAAGGATTAGGTATCCCAAGATACAATTACTTGAAACCTGTTCTACCTCATTTGAGTGTCTTCTTTTGTTCAGCAGCCGAGGCAAGGATGATCTCAAACACTTTTGACATGAAAGTTGACTCAGATTTTGAAGACGAATGGAATATGTATTTCTTGACTAGATTGTCAGATCATTTTACTAAGCCTGGACAGCCGCAGATTTATGGCATTACTGCAGGAACTGATGCATTCATTTTATACAGAAAACCAAATGGTGATAGAGTCGGTCCAATAAAAGTTGAATCTCAATATGTTATATCAGAAGCATCTCAGTTTGTCGGAGCAGGAGACTCCTTCAGGGCTGGATTTGAACTAGAATTCACTAGGCTTGACAGGACTTATTCTGATTCATTCAAAGTAGGGGAACTTGAAGAGCATGATCTTAGCCAACTTTGCAGAATGGGTCATCTCATGGCTGCCTGCTATGTAACAAGAAGGCCTGATAGCCAGTATGGAAACATACCCAGATATGAGAAGATGATTGACCTGCTTAACAGGGGAATTTCTTTTATTGATAAAACTGAATTGTTAAGGGAATTGGATGTTATCAGGTGATTTTGTACCAAATTTTTCCCTTATGCTATCAATTAACTTTATAAATAAACACCTATTATAATGGCCTATTATGGTGCTGGAGAAATTAGGCAACTCATTGAAGGACTCATTGCAGAAGATAGCAAAATCAATGTTTGTAGATGAGAAACTGATAAATGAACTGATCAAGGATCTGCAGAGATCACTTCTTCAGGCAGACGTTAATGTCCAGCTTGTATTTGACTTGACAAAAAATATCAAGCAGAGGATCAAGGATGAAAAGACACCTTCTGGCCTTACTCAAAAAGAGCATCTTATCAACATTGTCTATGAAGAGCTGGTTGATTTCCTTGGAAAAGAGCCTAAAAAGGTTGAGATAAGTGATAAGGCAAAAAAGCCTTTTAAGATCATGCTTGTTGGACTTTTTGGTTCTGGCAAGACAACTCAATGCGGTAAACTAGCCCATTATTTTAACAAGAGAGGATATAAGGTCGCTTTAGTCGGATTAGATGTGCACAGGCCTGCTGCCATGAGCCAGATTGAGCAGATCGCTAAAAAAGCAGATGTCCCTTTTTTTTTAGATAAAAAAGAGAAAGATCCTGAAAAGATCTGGAAACAACATGAAAAAGAATTCAGCAAATATGATATCCTATTGATTGATACTGCTGGAAGAGATGCATTATCACAAGACCTTATCCAGGAGATTGAAAGCCTCAACAAATTAATAAATCCTCAGGAAAGAATATTGGTTATTTCTGCTGACATTGGACAGGCTGCCCAGAAACAAGCGCAGCAGTTCCATGACTCATGCAATATCACAAGCGTGATTGTAACTAAGATGGATGGCACTGCCAGGGCAGGTGGGGCATTGAGTGCTTGCGCTGTTACAAAGGCTCCTGTTGTATTTATTGGTGTCGGTGAAAAGATCAATGATCTTGAGATTTACAATCCAAAGGGTTTTGTGGGAAGGCTCCTTGGTATGGGTGACTTGGAAGCTCTTCTTGATAAGGCAAAAGAGGCAATCACTGAAGAAGATGCACAGGACCTTGGCAAAAGATTCCTCTCAGGAGAATTTAACTTATTGGATCTTTACGAGCAGATGAGTGCAATGAAAAAGATGGGCTCTTTGAGCAAGATTGTTGAGATGATCCCTGGATTTGGACAGCTGCAACTGCCTAAAGAGATGCTTAATGTCCAGGAAGAGAAGCTTGGAAAATGGAGGCATGCGATGGATTCTATGACAAAAGAGGAACTGGAGGATCCAGAGACAATCACTGCAGACAGGATTAACAGGATATCAAAAGGATCAGGTATTTCAACTTCTGTCATCCGAGAATTGATTAAGCAGTACAAGCAGAGCAAGAAGATGGTAAAGCTTTTCAAGGGTAAAGGCGCCAAAGACATGGGTGACATGAGCAAGATGATGAAAAAGCTCGGCGGAATGAAAGGCATGGGGAAAAAAGTCAGGTATAAGTAAAAATACTACTTCTTCCCAATATTCCACATAACATCAAAGTAGTTTTTGAAAGAAGTTGATATTTCTTTTCCCTCTGCTACTAACCCAATTGGCTCTTCAGACCATATTATTATAGCTACTTTCTTATCATAAATTAAAGTTGATACAGGGCTATCATAATCTTTTTTCAGATATCTTACATTTGCATGTTTTGCTATTTCCTTATTTCTCCTTAATCTTTCTGATATTAATGCATATGCCTTAATCTTTTTTTGAAGAACATTTCTTTGAAAGAGATTAAAATAAGGACCCATTTCTTCCTTGAATCTTCCATGGCTTCCAAAGAACCTGTATTCCTTATGTTTTAAAATATCATCATATATTGTTCTTATTCCCTTTCTCCCCCTATAAATTGCTGCTTCTTGTTTTTTTAATGAACTCATTTTTTTTGCAATCAGTTCTGGCATAACATCTTGTATTTCCTTTTCCTTTTCTTTTATCAATTCAAGAATCCTTGTGGGATCTGCTGCCTCAAACACTTTTCTATTTGCTTCAATTATATAGCTGACCAAACCCTTGTTTATAAGTGATTCAAGAACATCATAAACAGTTCTTCTGTTTACCTTGGATCTTTCAGTTATTTTTCCAGCCAGACTTGAGCCTAGTTCCAGCAGAGCCATATAAACTTTTGATTCATTCGAGCTTAGGCCAATGTTTTCCAATGTTTCTACATTCATGCTAATAGAATTTCCCACAAGTATTTAAAACTTACTTTTTTGTGGTGGAAACATCTCCACAAATGTTTTTATAACTTGTTTTATTACTATTCTAAAGAACCACCAGTCATAGACTGGTGGGATTCACTAAATCCGCAATTACATTATGATAGGACTGGTGGTTCTTAGTGCTCAGGAATTTTTCACTCCTGAAAGCTAAATCAATCAAAGATTGCCATTAGTCAGAGACTGGTGGAAAATTCCTGACATTATAGATGGTTTAAATGAATAAACTCAAAATCATTTTAGTAAGTTTAATATTCCTAATTATCGCAGTTAGTGGAATAATGATTTATCTAAAAATTAATTCCCAAACAGGAATAGTTGTATATGAAAAACCAACGCTAAAAGTAGCTGGTCATACAACCATGTTAGGAATTGTGTTAGAAATAGCAAAAGAACAGGGATATTACGAACAAGAAGGCGTAAAAGTTGATTTACAACAGGTAGAAAGTTCTAGCGTAAGTATGCCTGCATTAGCAAATGGGGATTTAGATATTGTTATTGGCTCAATTTCTGCAGGCAGTTTTAATCATCTAATCAAGAATAAAGACTTGAGAATTATTGCAGATGGAGCAAGAGTAGTTCCAATTATTGTTGTTAGAAAAGATTTGGCAAATGAAATTATGAGTATAGAAGATTTTAAAGGAAAGATAATCCTTACACCAAGAGAAGGCTCAGCTTCTTATTACGCTCTTGCTAAAATTTTAGACACAAAAGGATTGTCAATAAATGACATTGAGCCTAAATATCTGCGGGAAGAAGAATCTATTGCCTCATTTGAAACAAAACAGATAGAAGCTGGAATTGTTAATGAACCTTATGCGACCTACTTATCAGAAAGAGGTTTAGTAATCAAGTTTGATTCTGCCAAAATAAACCCTATTTTCCCTAAAAATGGCCAGCAACACATGATATTGTTCGCTACAACTAGAACCCTGCAAAATGAAGATGCAGTTGAGAGATTTTTAAGAGCATACAAAAAAGCTGCTGAGTATTATAATAGAGCATTGGAGGGCAAGGAGCCTGAAAGAAGTAAAGTTATTGAAATTGCTTCTAAGGTATACGGAAACGAACCAGAGATTATTGAAAAAAGCCAATGGCCAACGATTTCAATAGATGTTATTCCTGATGTTTTGTATTTGAATGAAGCTCAAGAATACTATTTGGCAAATGGACTGATTGATGAAAATGTTAACTTAAACGAAAAAGTGGATTTGAGGTTTTTAGGATGATTAAGGTGCTCAATGATGAACAAGAAGGTTATTTTCCCATTAATATCATTATTTGCAATTTTGTTAGTTTGGGAGTTATTGGCTTATTTCAATGTAATTAATTCCTTATTTCTTCCAGCACCATCAACAATAGCAAGATCATTCATCAGAAATACTGATTACTATTTTGAAAGCATAGGCATTACTATTAAGCATATTTTGGCAGGTTATCTAATTGGAATATTTTTGGCAGTTCCTCTTGGCTTAGCCTTTGGCTGGAGTGAAAATATTGAAATATCCTTTTCTCCAATTTTTTTAGTGATAAGCACAATTCCAATAATTACTTTTTTGCCATTGTTTATTTTATGGTTTGGCTTAAATGAAATCCCTATATATTTATGCTCAATAATTGCAGCTTTTTTCCCTGCTTTTCTTAATACCCTGCATGGAGTCAAAAAGATAGACAAATCTTTTATTGAAGTTGCAGAGAATTTCAAGATTAAATCAATGAACAAGAAGATAATATTTCCTGCTTCTTTACCATATATCAGCAATGGCTTAAGACAGGCAATACAAATTACTTTCCTAGTAACGCCGCCAGCAGAAATGATAATGGGAGATGCGGGTTTGGGTGGTTTTATTTGGAAAAGTGCCAACCTTTTCAAGCCGGAATCAGTTATTCTGGGAATGGTCACTTTAGGGATACTTGGGTTTGTATTATTCAAAATTTACGAATTTATCGAGCAGAAACATCTGCTTAAATGGATGAATGTGAGAAAAAATGCTGAAAGTTAAAAATTTATCAAAGTCATTTGGATATTTGGAAGTTTTGAGCAATATTAGTTTTTCAGTTAATAAGGGACAATTTATTTCTATTATTGGCCCTAGTGGATGTGGGAAAACTGTATTGCTAAAAATTATATCTGACTTAGAAAAAATGAATTCAGGTGAAATATGTCTGAAAAAAGGAATTAACCCTATTATTATCTGGCAGGATTTCAAATTGTTTCCATGGAGAACAGTCTACCAAAATGTTATGCTTCCTATAGAAGAGAAAAAAATCGATAAAAACATCAAAAGAAAAAGAGTGGATGAACTTATAAAATTTATTTCATTAGAGGAGTTTAAAGATTACTATGCCCACCAGTTATCTGGTGGAATGCAGCAAAGGATAGCTCTTGCAAGAGCATTGATTACAGAGCCAGAACTATTGCTTTTAGACGAACCATTTTCAAATATTGAATGGAGGAAAACACAGGAGTTTTACCAGGAATTAATAAGAATTCAAAAAGAGAAAAAGTTGACCATAATTCAAGCAACACATGATATTCCCAATGCAATAAAATACTCAGATGAGATAATTATTTTAAGCCAAAGACCTGCAAGAATTAAAGCAGTGTTTACAAACATAAAAAACTCAGAGAATATTAAGGAAAGAGTTCTCAAATTGCTTGAACCTGATGAGGCGATTTTATAGTTATTTTTTGTTCCCAACTGATTTCCAGGGAACAGTGTCAAAGAAAGGAATTCTTGCTTTTGACGAATATGGAGAAGCTGATAAGCCATTGGTGATTTAGACTGTAAAGGACAGTGAGTTTATGATATATGAATAGCTGACTACAGTTTATTTTTATCGTTGTTAACAAATGCCCCTGCAACCAATAGCGGAAACGCGATAGAAGCGTCACAGAAAACCTTTGCCCTCAGAGCTTCTGGCTTGATCTTAGCCCATGTTATTGCTTCCTCCTGGTCTCCCCCTGAATCAGAGGCATCATAAGAGTCAGCAGTTGTTATGTAGACTGCATAGTCTAGCCCATCCTTGAATATGTTCGCATTCAGCACATAATGCTTTGAGATGCCGCCTCCAAGGATTATTGCTCCAGTCTTCTTGCAGCTCAAAACAAAATCAATTATTTTCTTATGGTCTTCTCCAACATCAACATAGAATTTATTGTTCTTCATTTTGTAATAATAAAGGATGTCTCCAATTGATCCATCAACAATTCCAGGGCAGAACAATGGTATACTGTTCTTGTATGCATAATAGAGAATTGAACTTTTTTCATCACAGTTCTTCTCCTCTCCAATAAGTTTTCCCATCATGCTTGCAATTTCTGACGGCGTAACAATGCATATTCCTGAATTATTGTTTTTTGCCTTTTCATTTGCCAGTCTGTCAAACACCTTTCTTATGAAAAACTCAAAATAAGTGTAATGCTCTGTTGTGGCAAAAATGTTGCCTATCCTTACAATTCCTGAATCAAAGAGAGTTTTTCCATTTGCGTAGAAATTCCCGATTCTAAATGGCATTATTGACTTTATCGCGTCTTCCTCAACCCCTCCTGCAGAGGTCACTAGAACATGCACCTTCTTGTGCTTCACAAGATATTTGATTGGTTCTCTCACGCCTGATGAAACCATGTTCGATGTATATGATAGGAATATCGAAGCCTTTTCCCTTTGCATGATATGAGCTATCTCAATCGATTTTGCCAGCTCTGTTGCCTGTATCCCTGTCTTTTTCATTGATTTTATGACTTCGTGTAAATCAGTCCCTTTTTCAAAATCATGGCCTTTGACTTCTAGAAGATTTGAAAGGTCAATTGGTTTCTTTATCTGGTAATGTAATTTTTTTGCCATCTTTATTGAATATTCAGCAATTCAAGATGGGGTTAGGTTTATAAATTTAACCCAGAAACAGCGTCAGAATCAGTTTTTAAGTTCAAGATTGAATCAAGAAATTCACCATCATTTCAGCATAAACAGCTTTATCTTTTCCTTCATATATTAAAATGTTAGTTATCTCCATGATATTGTCTATTTCATCCTAAAGAACCACCAGTCATAGACTGGTGGGATTCACTAAATCAGCAATTACATTATGATAGGACTGGTGGTTCTTAGTGCTCAGCATTTTCCAGCTTATGCAGGCAGAATCATGCAAAGCTTGCCCATCCGTTTCCTGTTGGTGAATATGCTGATGATGTTTCAGAAGGATCGGGATTATATTCAGGCTTTGGTAATTCTTATTGGGTGCAGCCAGCAACAAAAACCATGATTAAGAGGATTATAAGAATGATCCAATCCCTCTTTATTTGATATTTATTGCTCATTAATTAGATCATAGTTGAGCAAGTTTATTAATATTCTTATTGCGATTTTGTTAAATCGTGAGTGCACCCCCTTCCGTTTTTTATAGTTTTAGTTCGTGTGTGCCCCGAGTAATAATTGATTTTAACATCGCAAATGTTGTTATGTGTTTTTTCTGCAAGAAAAAAAGCTGAAGGCTCAGTTAAATTTAATTTTCTATCAATTCTTGCGAAGCAAGAGTATCTTCTTAAGGGAATTCTCTCTCCAGCCCATAGGGCTTTCTAGTAAAACAATTAGGGCAATTTCGTTTCTAGCACGATAGTGCTTTCCAGTTAGATCTTAAAGGGGTCGCCGTCCTTTTTTGCTTCTCACAGAAATTGAAAATTTCTGGGACACAAGAAACCTTTGATTTCTTCGTGTTTTTTGGAAAAAAGAAGATTTTTTATGGGTCGCCTGTTCAAAACCGAAAAGTTTATAAGTAAGAATATTCTTACTATCTCAGAAGGAGTGATTAAAATGATGAAAACTGTTAGAGTATCAGAAAAAGGACAAATCGCTATACCTCAGTCTATAAGACAAATTATGGGGATTCATCAAGGAGATGATTTAGTGATGTTTCAGGTAGATGGAAAACTATTATTGGAAAAAACGCAAAAAGCAGAACAAAAAATGAAAGATGATTTTAAGGATATATTGAAATTCAGCGAGAAATCATTAAAAGCAGTTTGGGACAATAAAGAAGATGATGTTTGGAGTGAATATCTAAGATGAATGTTCAACAAAAAGAATTAGTTTTATTGCATTATCCTTTTTCAGATATGGAAGGATCAAAAGTAAGGCCTGCTTTGGTTGTTTCAAATAATTCTTTTAACAAAAAATCCGATGATTGTGTAATGGTTCCTTTGACTACTGTGATAAAAGAAGAACCTTATTCAGTTATAATAGATCAAGAAAATCTGAGTTCAGGGAAATTACTAAAAGAAAGCAGAATAAGAGCTGATAAATTATTTTGTGTTGAGAAAAATCTTATAATGATGAAGATTGGAACACTAAAGACAGAAACTTTTGATAGAGTGAAAGAAGAAGTTATTAAGATTTTATGAAATAAGGGGATGCCCCTTATAATCCCCTTCCGCCTTCGCTACTCTGCGACTCTTGTGGAGTACGCAGTATCTTGCTCGGCGGCAAAAGAAAAAATCTTTTTCTGGACATCATTGATTACATGCACCTTATGATGTTC
>JAZDHV010000044.1:0-28511 GCA_043805595.1 Candidatus Woesearchaeota archaeon | reverse complement strand
GAACATCATAAGGTGCATGTAATCAATGATGTCCAGAAAAAGATTTTTTCTTTTGCCGCCGAGCAAGATACTGCGTACTCCACAAGAGTCGCAGAGTAGCGAAGGCGGAAGGGGATTATAAGGGGCATCCCCTTATTTCATGAACCAAGCATTACAGTCCCATTGACAATAATATCATCTCCATTTAATTCAACATGTCCAGGAAAAGGACCATACACAGAATCATGCTGTAGATAAGGAACAATCTGGCTTGCTGGAAACAGGTCATTGAAGGCAACAACTTCCATCTCTCTGTTGAATATTACACCCTCATGCTCTTGATCAAAAAAATTGCCTGATTGCCTTTCAACCTCAATTGCCCTGATCAAATATCTTCCCATAACACCCATTCCATTAATACCTATCCTTACCATTTTATCATCCCCCTAATTATCATAGGTAATAAATACATATTTAAATCTTTATTGGAAATCAAATGGAGAAATCACATCTTTTCCGTGTTTTTTACGAGCCTGATTAAGACGCTGTCTCTGCTCATCCAGCTGGATAAAGAACATCTCAGGAATATCATCCTCACGCTTGAAGATCGCCTCAAGCCTGTCAAGCCTTTTCAAAAGATTAGGGATCCTGATGCTGAACTGATGCTCATATTCCTTTTTTGAATATTTCTTTTTCAATGATTTAGAGAACAATTCCTTAAGGTCATCATACAATGGGATTAAACCGACAGGAGTCTCAATTGCCTTATAATCCTCATGGACCCTTCCTTCCATCCAGATAAGCCAGACTTTCTTGTCTGTCTTGTCATTCAGGAATTTTCCATCTTTGCCTTTTAAAAAATAATTTGTTGCAAAAATAGTCGGGTCAAGCGCAAGGTCTTCTCCAAACTTGAGATGATTCTTAATGTATAATCCAAGCGGAACAACCAAGAAATCAATATTTGCCATAGGATCATGCTTTGTGTCCCCTTCTTTTCCCAATGTTGCAGCTGTTGTTTCTGACTCAATTGTGGCTCCGATAAAGACACCATGAGCCCATCCAAGAGACTGGCACACTGGAACATTAGTGTCAGAATCTCTTCCTCCGTATATAATTCCATGTATTGGAACGCCTTTTGGATCATCTGAAACAGGATCAGCATTGTCAAGCTCATTAATCCTCAAAGTAAACCTGGCATTTTTATGGCTTATTGAGATCTCATTTCCAGCCTTGTCCTTTTTTCCTTTAATCCATTCACCTGAATGGTTGACACCATTGTCAGGAGCCTCTCTTCCCATGCCAATCCAATAAGGCATTCCATCATTAATGAGAACATTGTTGAAAATGACTTCTCTCTCTGTTGTAAGAGCCTTATAGATTGACAAGTCATCCTTTTCATTTATGTCCATGATCACTCCAAAGATTCCTTGCTCAACATTTGCAGCATATGCAAATCCGTCCTCTCCTGGCCTTAGGTAAGCGATATCATCGCCAACTATTGTGTTTCCAGGAAGCATTGCAGTCGAAGTCTTTCCGCACAATGAAGGAAATGCTCCTGTAAAATAAGTTGTCCTTTTTCCGTCAATATCCCTTATTCCAGTGATAAACATGTGCTCACAGAGCCAATCTTCTTTGTTTGACTTATTGATGGCAAGCCTTAATGCTAGCTTTTTCAGCCCAACTGAATTACCAGCATACTGGTTGTTTACAGTGAATACCCTGTTCTCTTCCAGATCCATAAATATCCTTCTCTTGTCAATATCAATGCACACATTGTTCTCTAATCTTCCGGCTGAATGTATGAAATGGAAGAAATCTTCAGATCCATTCAATTTCTTGAACATCTCATATCCAGGCCTATAGAGAATATCCTCGCTGTGGCCAACATAATATGAATCTGTGATCTGAAGCGCAGCAATTGAGAATTTTGAATCAACTGGGCCAAGGCAGAAAAACAGGACAAGCATCTCCTTGCCTCTCATGATCCCATCAAGTATCTGCATAACATCAGCCAGTCCATCATCCCTGTCCAATGTCTCAATATACTCGCTGAGCTTTTTTCCTTTTGGAAGAAGCACTCTTGTATTATCCTTGTCTCTTGCCTGGTCGTAATAGCTGTCATAGTGGATTGTGTGACCATGCATCTTTAAAGGAGCCTCTTCACCTGCTTCGACTGCCTTTTTCCTCAACCAATTTTTTTCCTTTTTTGAATCAGTTATGACAGTGACCTTGTCAGGCTTGCAAAGATCAATATAATGATTGATTATCTCAATAGCCTTTGGATTATTCAAGGCTTCCAGCTTTTTCCTGTTCTCCTTATCTATTTGCTTATGCATCTCCAATATGAATCACCCTCAGATTTGTTTAATTTAGATTAGAATGATTTAGTTTTATATTGGTTTTTAAAGTTTATTGTTTTTATACTAGGAAAATACGAAATGTGTAAATTTATATTATTATTACGAATTACGTAATCTTTTAGTAATTAAAATATGTTTTATATTGATAATTATAACAATATGTGGAAGAGTTTAATAAGATCCATTTTCAGAAAATTATAGTTATTATGATTATTATGGTTATTATGGTTATTAAATATAAACTATTAACAGAGAAATTATCTGTTCTTAAGCCAATTGAAAGCATTATTGACAGTCTCTGAATCCCAGCCAGCTTTCAATAAAGCATTTTTAATCATCTGATCACTGAAACCTAATCTTCTTGTATTTATGATATACTTGATGACAGACTTATCATATACTATCATAAGAGCCTTTGCAACATTTGTTTTGGCAGGTCCAGGTTTTGATGATGAAAGCCCTTTCCTTCTCCTATAAACAACATACGCGCCTGAAGACAAGCCAATCATCCCAATAAGTGACAATATAATGATCAACAAACTAGACAGCCTAAACTTGGTCCAAATATTGATTACATCTCCAGGAACTTCTTCACCGACAGTAGGAACTGTAGTTGTAGTAGTAGCATTTCCTGAAACATTCTGGTCTGGAAATGTAGTAGTAGTTGCGCCTTCACCTGGCATAGTCACCTGAGTAGATGTTGTAGTCGGAGGCCTACCTCCTCCGCCACCACTGCCTCCTCCGCCTCCGGATTGAGTAGTGGTAGTAGTAGGTTCCTCTTCCAAAATAAACTCAATAATCCAAGAATGCCTAAGTCCCTCAACCATAAAATAAGAGCCATTGACAGTACAGGAATAATTAGACTCATTATTAACAAATTCACCAGGACAAGCAAGCCTGACCTCATCCTCACTGTCACAATAAGCAGAGAAACTCTCATTACCAAACAAATCAATATCCTTGATACAAAGCTCATCATATCCAGCAATCCTGTCAATCCACAATATTTTAGTCCCATTAACTGCAAATAGATCAATTCCATCAATAAACATCGAACCAATATCAGACACATCAGACTGCTTGGATATATTGACATCAAAAAGATTCAGCTGATTGCCAGTAAAATTGAAATAAAACTCAACCCTAGGCTGATTTGACTCATTAATTCCAACAAATAAGAGGTCTTGGAAATATCTAGAAAGATTATTAGTCTGATTTATCTCAATAGACATATTGACAAGATTAGTCATAATATCATCCCCATGCCCAAGAACAGGATCCTCAGGATTACGGATTGAATCATTGTCAATGTCGCAGTCCTGCTGACAACCGATGACTGTCTCATTAACATCACACAATTGATCCCCGCAAATGCCGCAAGCATCCCCCTCATCAGACTCATCATTGCAATTATCATCAATATAATTGCAGACCTCATCGGCTAAAGGATGAACTCCAGAATTTGAGTCATTGCAATCCTGATAAGCATCAACACAAATATCATAAGAGTCATTATCAAAATCAATTGGTTGATAAGAACAGGAATCACTATTTTCATCACAGGAATCTTCTGTGCAAGATTCATTATCATAACATACTGGAGGGGCTCCAGACTGGCAATCAGTCATTAGATCACATACTTCTACACCATCGCAGTAAAGATTATTATTACAATAAGAATGATTTAACATGTAGGAAATAGAATCATTGGCCTCATCACAATAACCAATAGTGCAATTGACACCATCATCTACAGGTCTTGGATCTCCAATACAAGAACCAGCACTGCAGATGTCATTTATAGTGCAGTAAAAACCATCATTACATGAATTGAAATCATTTGCAACATTACTACAAGTCAAGTTAGCATTGCAGATGTCATCAGTGCAAGAATTGCTGTCATCACAATCAGAATCAGAATCAGACTCACAAGAACAAGTTGATTTGTCATATCCACAAGCTCCGATATTATCAGTCAGATTGATGCCTTCCTCACAAGAGTCTATTGTGCAATTGACACCATCATCACAAACCTGAGGAGGATTTTGCTGGCAGCCTAAAACAATATCACAATATTCATCACCAGAACACCACAAACCATCACTGCACAAAGAATTGATAGGATTGTTCTGGCAAGAACCGGCTGAGCACACATCAATGGTGCAGCCAATGGTGTCATCACATGATAGTGTTGCCAATGGATCCTCATCAATTCCATTGATGCAGTTGTCATCAATTCCATTGCAGGCTTCTGAAGCATTTGGATTAATATCTGGATTAGAATCATCACAATCAATAATTCCGCACTCTCCGCCTGATATATTAAACCCATCACTATCATTATCTAAACAAACTTGAACTCCGCAAGCTTCAGAACAGCAGCTGGCAGTGTCAGACGCTCCTAAAATGAATCCGGTACAGTCCTCAATCATTGGACAATCATTGCCTCCAATTTCAGCACACGTCGGGATTGGAGATTGCGTAGCAGCCCAATCATCCATGTGATTTTCAATTGACTTAAATCTGGAGGATTTGGATGCTTCATCATAAGGCTTGTCAATTGTGCCCCAGAACATCCCTGCATCCTGATGCTTGTAAAGAACACATTCCTCTCCACCAGCTTCTGACCATACCTCAAGCATCTCATCATAGACCTGCTCAAACCTTGGATCCCTGAAAGCCTGCTCATATTTCTCCTGCCTTAGAAGGTTTAATGGTTGTGTATCATAATCTGTCATATGATGCCCGCCTTCATAGGCAATCATCCTGACGCCATACTTGTCTGCAACAGCCTTCTCATCCATAAGACTTTTCAGTTCAGAAGTATGCAGAATTTCTTTTGCCCTGGCAATAATCTCATCAACTGTAATATTCTCAACTTCATGATCCTTTATTTCTGGAGCAAAATAAGTTGTAACAGCCAATGCATCGGCACTAATACCTTTTGGATTTATTGCAGGATCACTTAATTTGCTCAGCAGCTCATCACTGACTCCGCCATTTCCTGTCTGAGTCGCAATCACTTTGACTATCCTTTCTTTTCCCATAACCTGCTCAAATATGTCAAAGATCTCAACTGATCTTCTTATAATATATCCCCTGGTTCCAAGCCCAAGATCATTTCCTTTTGCTTCGACATATCTGACCTGACTGAAACCTGGAGCATAATTCCATAACTCATTTGAATACTCAACATACACTTTCCTGTTAGGTTCAAGAGAATTGTTGAGGAAATATGCTAACTGCAGAAGATAATCATCATCAGCTAAGACTGGGATTGTGATCCATGGATCTGCATCAACTTCATTCACAAATTCAACCAGATATTCATAGGCTGGCCCAGGTTTCCATTCAACATTCAAATATCCGCCAGTATCATTTACAAATTCTATAAGACTGCTATTGCTGTCAGCTGGATCAGCATCTTCATCAGGCGTCTGCCAATATCTTTTCCAGATATTGTTGTAATTGATATTGAATGCAGTGTCATTGATAATATCAGACATCACTATATAGACATGGGTTTCATGAAATGGAGAATCTGCATCCAATGTTTTTATACGCTGAACTCCTTGTGTATCATTATAAACCATCCTTGCGTCATTATCATGGATTGTGACATGCTGGCCAGTGCTCAATCCATGAGGCTCAGAAGTTCTGACTAAAGCAACCCAATTGCCTGAGAAATTATCAGGAAGAGTCTGGGTTATTGAAGTGATATTAGCAGACCTTGAAATAACTCCTCCTTGTGTATAATAATATTTAGGCATCCTGTCCTGCCATTTGGCAATATTCTGTCCATTAGTATTCTTCCAGTCCATAAACCTGATAACACTTGAATTCCTGAATGAATCCAGATATGGAGGATAGAATGGCTCTGTCTCATAGACATCCTCAAATCCAGGCATGATAAATTTGATCTTGCTAATTGGATCATTTTTGTCAGAACTCTTTATTCCAACATAAATACCCTTATCTGGTGCAATATCAACAGTGTAAATTCCAGGAGAAGTGAATGTTGTACGGCCTTGAACTAAATCCCATTGCATCTCAAAAGTGCCATTTCCCTCAAGAATAAGAGTATAATTGCCTCCAGGATAATAATTCATACCTTCTGTGATGTTATGGGAAATAAATATCTTATTTGCTGGAACTGCATCATGAGTGCCATTCCAATAAGGCACTTCTATTGGATAACCCATTTCATCAAGAGGAGCTATAAATGCTCCAGACTTGAATGCAAGATTCACAAATGGAATTGAGCCATCCCAATAATTCATCCATCCTGTGTTTAGGCCGACAGGCACGATTGGAACAGATGGAGCAGTAGTATTGAATGTAAACTTTATATAATCCAATGAAGTGATTGATGAGAATATTGTTATCCTATACTTGATATTGTCTGATGGCAAGAAAGACCTTCCTTTATGTGTCAGCCACTCATTATTCCTGACATCTTCCCATATCTTACCATTGTCAACACTCACTTCAACATTTACTCTATCAAAAGTATCATTCCATTCAGGAAGGACACTGTAAAAAGTAAATCCAGGAAATATTATGTTTGATTCAAATACAACAGTCTCAGATTCATGAATAAGTCTTGACTCTTCACTTGATTGAAACAATTCCATTATCTCAAAGCCTGCAAGAGGCCTGTCCCATAATACTGCATCATCAATTGAGCCATTGAAATATCCAATATGATAGTGGTTGCTCCACCACTCGTCCCAAAAATTGCTCATATTTGCAAAAACAGAAGATTCTAATGTTCCATTGATATAAAGATTCAAGCTTAATGAATTTGGATCATAGACACACGCAACATGCTGCCATTCATCTTTTGTTAAATTTATAGAATCTGTTGAAATCCTATTTGCTGCCTGATTTGTACCTGGTTTTCTCTGCTCATCCTCTATCTGACATTTGATTGCGCTGGTTCCAACTGGAATATATATCTTAAAATTCTCCCTTGAAACATAGAATATATCCTGATTTATACTTGATTCTCCAATGTTTTTTATCCAGGCTGAGGCTGTTATGCCTGTCTGAAGTGAGTCAAGAGGCAGGACTTTTTTACCGCAATAAATGAAATCAGTCTGATCATCAAATCCAAAAGCATTCCCAAATTTACCAATAGGGTCAATCTGCACTGTCGGGACAGTGACTGGAGCCCATAATTTATTTTTTGGGACAGCATTACAATTCCATTCATTGCCAGATGAATCTGGAGTCATATTATTTGCATCAATTAAATTCAAGTTCCAGATTGTCCCTATTCCATATGTATAGGACGGAAAAGCTATTGATGATCTATAGCTGCTATTGCCATCCCACTCAAGATTTCTTACTGTTGATTGATTGATATTTAGATTGTCAGATATGTTCATATCAAAGTGATCAATAAACACATTTTCTGGCTCTGCTGCTGTCATGATAGGTGTTGGCAGGACAACAGTAAAATTAGCAGTAAACACAGCTGTTCCCAGATGCTGGACAGCCTTGACATAATAATCACCTTCCCAATTAGGAGGAATCAGGAATTCAAATGATACTGGTTTATCACACACAGAATCATTGCATCCTGGTATGAGAAGAACCTGCCTCCTGACATCATTGCTGTCATAAATGTTCAAAAACTCAGAAAGCCTGTAAGAGCCAGGATTGACTGTGATCAGGATCTTTGACCTTGAATAAATCACTGCTGGCGATACTGAAACAACAGAATCATCCCCAAACAGAAGCATATGCTCATTTTCAGACACACTGTAGATATCGAAGAAATCAATTGGTGTCAATTGGCCAAATTTCCCTAAATTAACAGAAGATTGGCCCAATATATCAAAAGTCTTAGGATCCTGCTCCTGCGAAAGAGCAAAAGAAGTATCTAAAAGCAAAAATATTACTATATAAACTAGTGCATTACCTCTTTTAATCTTTAATCCACCCACTTTAATTCAATAAATCACTGAAATCTCAGTTTCTATTATTTTACTTCATTTTCAAGCATTTTAATATATAAATGTTAAGGTTTTTAAGAGAGAAAATTGATCAATCATGATAAAATAGAAAACTTATTAGAGAGAATATGAAATAGGGAACGAATTCATTGGAAAAAGACAATCGAATGAATTCGGAATCTGACTATTTTTTAATTCCTTCTTTATTCTCAATAATTAATGTAGATAAATATATCATATATCTAATTCGTAATGTATAGTCAATATCTAATTCGTAATGTATAGTCAATATAAACTGCAATATTTAAATACTAGATATTGGTTTTTTTTCTTACAATGAAAAACATAATATCAGAAAGGATATCAAGGATAGAAGAAAGTCCGACATTAGCCATATCTGGAAAAGCAAAAGAGATGAAAGCACAAGGAATAAATGTCATTGATTTTGGAGCAGGACAGCTTGATTTTGAGATTCCTGAGGAGATGAAGCAGTCAGCAATAGCTGCTCTGAATACAAAAGGAATAGGAAAATACACTCCAGTGCCTGGAAGCCCAGCTATGAAGGATGCTCTAATAAAGATGTTCAAGAAAGAATTTGGACTAGAGTATACTCCTGCTCAAGTCATGGTTGGATGCGGGGGAAAGCACACTATATACAATCTGATGATGGCTACCATAAACAAGGGTGATGAGGTAATAATCCCAAAACCATATTGGGTAAGCTACCCTGATATTGTAAGCCTTGCACAAGGAGTACCAGTATTTGTAGAGACTGATGATAAATTCCATATCAAAGCTGATGCAATCAAAGAAAAGATAACAGACAAGACAAAGTGGATAATCATAAATTCTCCAAGCAATCCCAGCGGAGCAGTCATTGAAGAAGAAGAACTGAAGAAAGTGGCTGATCTTGCAGTTGAAAAAGGGATAATGGTAATGAGTGATGAAGTGTATGCCAAACTGATATATGACAAGAAACACATAAGTATTGCATCACTAAATGAAGGCATAAAAAAGCTAACAGTGATAACAAGCGCATTCTCAAAAACATATGGCATCCCTGGCTGGAGATTAGGCTATTTAGCTGGAGATGCTGAAATAATCAAGGCATGCAACAAACTTCAGAGCCAGTCAACATCTAATCCAAGCTCAATTGTGCAGCAGACAATGGTCAATATGCTTGACAAGGACCATGGGTTCTTGAAAAAATGGATGGATGACCTGAAAAGAAAAAGAGATTTTGTCGTGAAAAGACTAAATGAGATGGAAGGAGTCACCTGTCCTGTGCCAGAAGGTGCATTCTATGCATTTCCTAAAATCCCTGTCAAAGATGATGCCAAATTTGCCAAAGAACTGCTGGAAGAGGCATATGTTGCTGTGATTCCAGGAGAGCCTTTTGGAAGCCCTGGACACATTAGGATAAGCTTTGGCGGAACAGATGAGAATCTTGCAGCAGGGATGGACAGGATTGAAGAGTTTCTTAACAGCATCAAAGAAGATTCAGGAGAAGAAAGTGAAGATGATCCTGAATTAAAAGCAGATCTGGATGCTATAAGGAAGTTGGGCAGGAGTTAGTTAACAAACCTCTTCTTGAGGCATAATCTTCATGAACCATTTATCAGATTCTTTTAATTCATATTCAGAAAACAAAATGTATCCATCAAATTCAGTGTTTGCTTCAATAAGAATATCCTCAGAATTTGAGATCATCAGGTTCTTGTCACCATTTGGAAGAATATCCACTTTGATATTGAATATCAAATCCTTATTTTCTTGATTAGTGATTTTAGCGCCAAAAGTGGTTCCATCAAAAATTATAGTAGGAGCTAATCTGGAAAATTTGAATTCACTTTCAATTTCCTTAAAAGAGCATTTCTCAGATGGTTCTACTGCAGCATCTGATTGGGCAGATCCTTGTCCAGCAGTATCAATATTTTTTACAACATTTCCTGTTGGAGTGTCAGTGCATCCAGTAATGATAAATGCAAAAACCAAGAAAAGGATTATTTTTCTCATACTTTTATCATTAATAAAAAGATTAATATATAAATTTTACTGAAATTTTTGAGATACCTTGAATTTTTGTTGTTAACTTGACAAGCCTGACAGAATTTGGAATAATTAAGCCTAATTAACCTCTTTTCCCCTCATTATATTCAGCAGAAGCCTTGTTGATGTTGAGACTATTGAGTTATGCTGCTGCAATTTCTTTATGAATGCATCAAGCTGCCTCTTATTATGGAATCTTGCAAGGACTTCTGCATCAAACTCTCCAGTTGTGTCATATATCACAAATATGTTGGGATCAGCTATCAGCTCTTTGCTCAATTCATGGAACTTGCCTTCTTTAATCTTAAGTGTTATAATCACTTCAATACTATAGCCCATTTTTTCATAATCAACAAAGATTGAATAGTTCTGAATAATCTTTTCCCTTTCAAGCCTTTTTATCCTTGTGTTTACTGTGCCAACTGCAATTCCAATAATTGCTGCCATCTCCCTATGAGTGATCTTGGAATTAATCAAGAGCATATTGACTATTTTTTTGTCAATCTCATCTGGAATATATGGCTGAATATTTTTCATTTTCTGATGATAATCCTTTATCAATATGAACATATTAATAAATCTTTCTATTATTTTGATAATTTGTTCAATTAATTGTAGGAAAGTTATATAAATGTTCATTTATTATTGAATAATATGGCTCCTTCAATGAATGAAAAACATATTAAAGATAGAGAACCGAAAGTGGATAGGTCATCTCCGATGCCACTTAGCCACCATGTATCACAATTACCGGATCTAGAAGATAGAACAGAAACTGGACATAAACCTTTTCAACCTTGTTTTAGAGATTCTGCTTCTTATAATAAACAAAATGGTGATGGTTGGGATGCTGCGAGAGAATGTGAATTGCTGTTCTACACACGTTGGGAGCAATTCAGAGATCAACCTCCTCCAATATACAGAGGGTAGATTTCTGGGTTTCTGAAAGCTTAATTTTTAAGAATGCACAAATTAACAGAAAAGGAAGATTACTATCTTATCAAATCCTTGACTTTGCCAAAATCATAGATTTTTTCACCAGCAACAAGAATCCTGAATTCTTTTATATCTTTTAAAAAAGGGCTGAGAAGATTTTGTCTCAAGATATCTGTGCCTTCTGTGACCAGATTGAAAGATGGCTGGACAATCAGGTTTTTATCCTTGAACTTGCCTAATAAAAAGCATTTGTATATTTCCATCCTTCCCATCTCTTCCAAAGTTATAGCTGGATGCTCATGGCCGATTATGATAGTCTTTATATCCTTTGTTTTAGAAAGGTTTTTTGGGATCTTGTCTCCATGGAGAACCAAGATATCACCAGAAATAAACTCTTCAACAACCTTGACTTCCCTTTTCTTTGCAATCGGGCCAAGGATTGTGTCATGATTTCCTTTTATCAGGAGGATTTTATTAGTCTTCTTGAGAAGAAAGTCAATCAATTTAAGAGTGTTCCTCCACTCTGTCTCTGATATCTTTCCAAACTCATGCTTGATGTCACCATTTATTATGATCTTATCAAAATCATCATTCTTATATTTAGAATTAATCTTGTTGAATATCTTTTCAAGCCTTATGATTATATCCTTGAACTGGAATCTTGGAACAAGAAGACCCTGCTTGTTCAAAGCTTCCTCAAAACCAATATGAGTGTCTGAGATTATGAGGATGTTCTTGTCTATGAGATAAATTGCCAAATCAAATAATTCAATATCCTCATTGATTTCCATACTCAACTGGAACATGCCATTATTAATAAATCTTAGGATTAAAATAGGAAATTTTATTAATTAAAGACATTGAAATCATATAAAATGATAGATTTAAACAATCAGGATGTCCACATACTAAAGCCAAATATTGCAAAGATATTCCTGAAAAACTTCCTTAAATTATTGACTGCTTTACTGATTATTTCACTCTCATTTATTTACATGTATTACATCAAAGTGATAGATTCAATACTTGAAGTGTTTTATCAATTTGGCATCCAGATTGACTCAAAATCATTCTTCATAATCTTTTGGGCAGTAGTGTTTGGATTATTCATGATCCTGCTCTTATTAAATTATATCATAACAAGAAAAACTATCTATAAATTCTGTTGGGACAAGATGGTCATGACTGAGAGTGCTTTCCTTGTTTTTATTGAATCACATGAAGTCCCTTTCAAGAATGTTGTGAGGGTATCATATTCTGATGACGGCTTTTTCAACACTTTTTTCAAGACAGGGTCAATAACAATTGAATTGTCTGGAATGAAGATAAAGGATGTAGAGATTGAGTTCATCGACAATATCAAAGATAATATTGAACTTGTCCATAACATTATATCAAGATATAGGGCTGTTAAACAGGCGCAGTTTGATGAAAAGTTCAGGATAAAAAAGATATTAGAGCCTTTATGATTTTATTCAATTTATAATCTTATTCAATTTAAGATTTTATCCCAATCCACATAAAATATTTGTCAAACATCAAATCTTCTCTGATAGGCAAGAAACCAGCTCTCATTCCGAGAGCAACACACTCATCAAGCCCTCCTGAAGTGTATCTGGCAAACGCTGCCTCATGGCCTAATCTTTCAATCTCTGCCAATTCTGTCTCAGCAGTGAAAATATTATCAAATTCCTGCGGAGATTTTCCTATCATGTGATAATCAAAAACAATGAGAGGTTTTCTGAACTTCAACAATGAATAAACCTTCTTGAACAGGTCAGCATTAGTCTCAGACTTTTCATTTTGCAAAAGAAAGGCCATTGTGACACTGTCTGCCCCTTCATGGGAGCCTGCATCCTGTGACAATGATTCCAATGAATCAAAAAAAGATATATTTGGAAGTTTACAATGGGATCTTGCGTATCTGATCCTCTCAGGATCAGGGTCATAGCCAGCAAATGCATTCTTTGGTTTAATTCTGCCAACCATGCTTAAAAGCAATCCTCTTCCGCATCCATAATCAATATGATAATCCCCAATATAAGGAAGTATTTCTCCCGGAAATGCATCTACCAACTCAAAATGAGGAGGTATCTTTTCCTGAGATGAATCTGCCATAAAATCTGGAATTGTATTATCCATGACATTCGAGAATATTTATGGGTTTTTAAAGTTAATGGAATATTTTTAATGGAATATTTTATTGAGAACAAACTCAACCAATTCCTTAGGCCAATCCTTTATTATCTCATCCTCATATTTTCTGAACTCTGTGACAAACCTCTGGCTTGGCTCATCTTTGCCTTCAATCAAGTCAACAATCTCATCCTTTGCATAGACAGGAACCTTTTTCAGGTTCCAAGTCAGGAATTTCAGATGCTCCTTGACCTCATCCTTCTTGTCCTGCCTTTTCTGCTCAAGCTCTTCATAGAACTTATTGTAGTCAAACTCCTCTTCCTCATCAAGCTTTTCCCCCTTCTTTCCCTTGTTCAGGATTATCTTTTTCTGCACAAGCTCATGCATCCTTTTCAGGAATTCCATCTTGTCATCAATCTTCATCATGTCAGTATAGCCCATAGCAACAAGATTGAATGCGAATGGGCTTGGGATAGTGACATTCAGCTCTTTCAACTTTATCTTCTTATCCTCAATTGAATCAATGATCAGCTGGGCATTGTCAATATCCATAAGGTCTTCCAGGACTTCCCTTCTCGCCTCTTTCAGGATTGAGAAATCAGGATCAATCCTTTTTACAGAGTTTATCAAGATCATCGAGGAGACCTGCTGCCTACCAACCCTCTTTGTCCTCCCCATATAATTCCTCAATATCATCAAAGACCTTGCTGCACAATGCCTGAACCTTCTCTTCAGGACTTCAGTGTTCTCAATAGCATTATTCAATATCTTATGAAACTCTTTTGGTCTTATCAGGTTGACAGCCCGCATGACATTGACTCTCTTCTCAGTCCTAAGATAAAACCCATTATCAGAGATTCCAAGCTCAACATCCCTGTGCTGGGATCTTGATATTGCAAATGCAACAGCCCTGCTCAGACAATCATTCACCCTTCTTCCATAAAGTGTGTGAAAGATAATATATTTGAACTTTTCATCATCATATGATTCAATTATCAGCCTCTTATCATCAGGTATCCCTATATAATTGAACTGCTCTTTAAAATATTGGTACAGGGAGTTGGCAGCATTCTTGTCAACATAGAGATATTCAAGAATAAAGCTGATTATCTCTTCCTTTGATTTTTTCGTGCAGAACTTGTCAGACATCAACCTCCTGAATCTTCCAATATCCATTGCAAGATCAAAGCTCAATGGAAGCGACTCTGAAACCCATGAAGGAATTGTAGGAGGCCTGAACACTGATGCATTCACATAAGCAACCATGCCTTTTGAGTAGAGGAACTCATATTTCTCTCCGCCCAATACAAACACATTCCCCCTCTTGAGCTTTTCAAGAAAACCCTCATCCAGCTTCCCGATTATCTGGTTCCCGACCTTAACTGTGACAAAAGATTCATCAGGGATTGTGCCTATATTAGTCATGTAAATCACCCTGCTCATCATTCCTTTCCTGCCTATCATGCCATTCTCTTCATTATGCCAAATCTTTGAATAGATATGCCTGTCCTCCAGATCTGCAAATTTTCCAGACAGATAATCCAGAATGTCCCTGAAATCCTTCCTGTCCAGATTACTGTAGCAATATGATCTCCTGACCATATTATACAAATCCTCGATATGTATGTTATCAGCAATCGCTATCCCAAAAATCTGCTGTGCCAGAACATCCAGGCAATTTTTGGGTATATGGATCCTGTCAATCTTTTTTTCAACAGCTGACTTCAATAATACAGAGCATTCTACCAAGTCATCCCTGTCCAACACAATTATCCTGCCTTTTGCCTTTTCATGAAGCCTATGGCCAGACCTGCCGATCCTCTGCAATGCCCTTGCCACAGATTTCGGGGATCCGAGAAGAATCACCAAGTCAATATATCCTATGTCAATGCCTAATTCCAAAGAAGTTGAAGAGACAACACACCTGAGTTTTCCCTCCCTCAACCTCTTCTCAAGATTATGGCGGTGGTCTGGAGACAATGACCCATGGTGTGCTCCGATGCCTTTTGACTCCTCATCCTCTGCAGTCTCTGTATAATTCTTAGGAAACTTATCCTTCAAATGGTTGACAACACGCTCTGTTGCAGCCCTTGTATTTGTGAAAATCAAGGTTGTTCGATGCTCTTGTATCAGCCTATCAATCAGTTCATACATCTTCTGATGCAAGACTTCATGAGGAGTGGTGATCAGATTGTCAACAGGGCTCAATACTTTTATGTCTAATTCTTTGATATACTGGACATCGACAATACTGCATGGCCTCTCTATCTTTTTTTTCGGATCCTCAAACCCTACAAGAAACTTTGCAATCTCCTCAATCGGAGATATTGTGGCAGACAATCCAACCCTTGCCATTGCCTTTGAATAATCCTGAAGCCTTTCCAATGATAAGGAAAGATGGACTCCCCTCTTGTTCTCTGCCAATGAATGTATCTCATCAATAATGCACCACTGCACATCCTTAAGATGCTCTACAAATTTTGGCGATGTCAATAAGATAGCCAATGACTCAGGTGTTGTGATCAGGATATGAGGAGGTTTTTTCAGCATCTGCGACCTTTCCTTCTGTGTAGTGTCACCAGTCCTGACTGAAACCCTGATATTGAAGTCTTTGCCAGCAATCTTTTCCATCTCTTTCAATGGCTCAATTAGGTTTATCTTGATATCCTCATTCAATGCCTTTAATGGAGAGATGTAGGCACAATAAATCTTATCATCAAGAATATTCTTTTCAGAGCTGTCAATCAGTTCATTCAGGATTGAGAGAAAACCAGTAAGTGTCTTAGTCGCTCCAGTCGGAGCGCTGATAAGGATATTCTTCCTGGAGTGAATATCCATGACACCATACAGTTGAGGGAGTGAAAACTCCTTGAATCTGGTGAAAAACCACTTGTCCACAACAGGATGCAGGATCTTCCTGATATCATCTGCTGTATTTGGAGTTTTTTTGTGCTTGATCATTTCAAAATTATTATCAATTATACTATTATTAGGTATATCTAATAGGTCAATCACCTCTGTGAAATATGAAGTTATTAGGGTTTATAAGGTTTGTTTTTGAGACCATTATCCCTTTTAGTCTATATTAGCCCAAACTGTTTTTATGCAACAAAATGATAAGCTTTAAAGTTAGTGATACCTAAACGACAGGTTTAAATATCCTTTTTCTTAAGTAGGTAAAATGGTAATGAATTTTCAACCCAGAAAGAAAAAAGGTGAAAAAGAGAGACCACCAAGAAAATTTGCTATCAAAGAGATTAGTCTAGTTGATGGTACCATTATAGGCGTTTTTGAAGGTGATAGGGGTTATAATAAAGACCACGATATACTTATCAAGTACCAAGAAAAAGGTAAGAGATTAAGAACCCCTAAGCATATCCATTGGGTTATAGACTTGCTTATCAAAAAAGAACATGATAGGGTTATGACTATTGACTTTATGAAATATCTAAGGAATACATATGATAAAGTTTGTGCATTTAAAAATAAGGAAGATAGGCAAAAGTGCATTTTGAATGAAACAACTCCTGAAAAACTTAAACCATATGAAAGACTAAATGAATATGGAGAGTATTCAGTAGAATTTATAGGACATCTTATAGAATTAATGATTAAGATGGAGAAAAACACTCCTGTAATGAATCCTATTTATTGATTAATTTATAATTTCCTCTAGAAACAAATTTTAAGATGTGATTATCTCTCAATATTTGTAATTGTTGTCTAATTTTGGCTTCAACATGCTTATTTTCAGGATGTAGTTCTTCTAAATAATCTTTGAATTTATAAATATCTCTCAACGTAAATTTTTCTTCTGGAAAATCTTCCACACATTTAAGAACATCTGAAGTCCAACCCCTAAGAGATGGTTTTTGTTTATTTAAGAAAAACATTTTGTTCCATTTTTTATTTACAACATCCATCTCAATAAGCTTTTCATTTTTTATAATATTTATTTTTCCGTCAGCAGGTATATTATCTAAAAGAATATTGCATCCCACCCATCCATGCCTTCTTGCTGTATCGGAAAGAGGCTTTCTTTTTTCTATTATAGAAGAAGTAATAAAAAATCTTGGTATAATAAAAAGATTTTTGACAAACCAATCTTCATTGGAATAGTGCATAAGGAAAAAATTAGGGATTTGATTTATATTGATAAATCGCATCATAGTGTTGAACTCTCCATCTAAAATCCTCTTAGTGAACTTTTTATTTGAACTTTTTAACTGAAATTCATTGCTACAGTTTGGACAAAAAAAATCTTTCACTTTTTCATTGTTAGGATAATCATTAATTTTAGGATTAAGACAACAAGGACAATACATTTGTGAAGAAAACCAATTTTCAGATAAAACTCTTGCCCGTTGGGAATTACTTTTATATCTTTCAAATACACTTTTTTCATATAAAGATAAATCAACCATTTAATCATAAAAAAAGGATCATATTTAAATATATCTTAATTTTTTAGGGTACTATGGAATTAATTGGAAATACCCTAAAAAAATCATTTGTTGTTAAACATAAAAGGAAAAAATATTTTGTTAATTATATAAACTCAGATTACGCAGACCCAAGTTTATTTAATAGAGATAATTGGCAGATTTTGGATGAAGATGGAGAAGAGTTGGGTATTTATTTCTTAAAATCAGATATTAATAAAGATAATGCAAACCGAGAATTACGTGAAGAAATATATAATAAATTAATCTCTTTTTGTGTTGAGAAGTTTAATAATTATCAACCAACCGTTAATAAAATTTAAAAATTGAAGCAGAAAAAAACAGATGGCTAGAAATGATAAGAACAGCTTCAAATAAAATCTAAAAATGGGATAATCGTGAATAAAATATTTATATTAGAACTATCTAACTACTATTATAGAGGATGAAGTGCCCCTTTCTTTTAAGAAAGAGCATTTTCGAGTGGAGGAATCTCGAGGACACTTCATCTTTCTCTATTCTCTTCATTATTTTTTTCGTGAAGCAATTGTAGATAATATTTCCATAGCCCAATCTCGAGGAATTTTAGTATCAAGGATCATATCAGCACCTTCAAGAACAAGTCGATAAGCATCACTCTTTTCATCATCTGTTTTTTGTTTTGTCACTATTTGTTGTATTCTCTTTTTTATTTTACCCCTCCTTTCTCTAGGAGGATTTCGACTTAATACACGTAGTAAATCTTTTCCTTTTTCTGTCAATACAAACCCATCCCCATTCTTTAAATAATCTCCCTTCTTAAGGACATAAGCCCAATTCCTTAATGTTCCAGTAGGCATATCCTTTGCTCTAGGTTTTATATTTTGAATATTCTGATTCTCTATAAATTCCAATGTACTTAAAGTTCCTTTCGTCCAATGCCCCATCTGATAGCTTTTAGCCATTTTATCAACAAGATAATCCAAATAATTATTTAAATCTTTCGGTTAAAATGGTTTAAAATCGTTAAAATCGTTAAAACAACTAAAATATATTAGAAATCTAGGTAATCATATATCAGGTGTCGTTAACTTAACAGCCCACAAAATGATAAGCTTTATAAACTGATATCTATTTACTTTTATTAATACACGCTACACAGTAGCGGTTCTAATGCCGAAAGGCATGATGAGCAATGATTATGGTGATTAGATGGCAACTATATATGCAGCAAATCCAAACCAACTGATAGAAGAAGCTGCAAAAGAACTGAAGAAAATCAAGGAGATTGAGCCGCCAGAATGGGCTGGATATGTGAAAACAGGGCATTTTAAGCAGAGGCCACCTGTAGACAAAGACTGGTGGTATATGAGGGCTGCTGCTATTCTAAGAAAAGTATACAAGTTAGGTCCAATAGGCACATCAAAATTAAGAGGCAAGTTTGGCGGAAAGAAAAACCGGGGCATGAGGCCAGAACATGCATTTAAAGGATCAGGAAGCATTATCAGGAAATGCCTGCAGCAGCTAGAAAAAGCTGAATTAATACAAAAGGTTGAGAAAGGTGTCCACAGAGGAAGGATCATTGCACCAAAAGGAAGATCATTGCTTGACAAGATATCAACAAGAATTTATAATCAGGACAAAAAATCCCGGCCAAAACCTAAATTTGAGATAAAGGCTGAACAGGCTGAGAATAAGGTAACTGCTGAAACAGATAAGAAGGCTGAGACTAAATCAGATAAAAAGGAAGCAAAGGCAGAGAAAAAGGATAATGAAAAGAAAGAGGCAAAAACAGAGAATAAAGATTCAAAAAAGAAAGAGGAAGAGAAGAAAGAACCAGATCCAAAAGAGCATAAATAAAATGGATGAATTAGATGCAATCAAGCAAAAGAAGCTAGAAGAATTGCATTCACAAATCAACCAATCCCAAGAAGAGGCACAGGCTCAACAGCAGGTTGAGCAGATTGAGTCAATAGTCAGGCAAAAGCTCACAAAAGAGGCAATATCAAGGTATGGAAACATAAAGGCAGCATATCCTGAAAAGTCAATGCAACTGCTTGCTGTGCTATACCAGCTGATTGCCGCAAAAAGGATTGACAAGGTTGATGATGAGACCCTCACGATGATCTTGGCTGAGATGAGGGATAAAAAAGAATTTAATATGAAAAGAAAGTAAAAAATTTGTGTATTAAGAAATATTCATTAAATAAAAAGAATATAAAAAGGAACGAATTCAATCGAATGTAATTCGCGTGAATTCGGGATTTGATGATAATATTGAAAATAACAAAAATTTGACAAATATTAATATGCTCGTCCTATCCCCATGCTAAAGCATGGGGTATTACGGACTCGCATTAGTGTTGTCAAATTTTTGGGATTGAAAATTCGATTCGATCCTGTATCTTCATTCTAAAGAATGAAGTATTAGGATCGAATTTTCAATAATGTTTAAAAGAAGAATAATTGAAAGAAGAAAAAAATGGCAAGAATAAAACATCCTTCACGGAAGAAAAGGCTGATCAAGCTAAATAAGAAAACAAGATGGGCACCATTCTGGACAGTCCCAAAAATATATGGGATTGGAAGAAGAGTCCATCCAGGCAGGCATACTGCTGTAAAGAGAAGCTGGAGAAGGACAAAAACAAAAGCATGATACTGTAGGTTATAAAATGGCTAAAGAAAAAGAAACAGAGGCAAAGATTGTATTGGAAAGGACGTATAATGTCCCTCTCAGAAAATATTTTATCAAAGCCAAGAACTATAAGAAGACCAACAGGGCAGTCTCTGGATTAAGAGAATTCTTGCTTAAACATATGAAAGGGGATTCAATCAAGATCGGAAAATACCTAAATCTCAAGATATGGGAGAATGGAATAAGGAATCCTCCGCATCATGTGAAAGTTGAGGCAAAAAAAGATGATAAAGGCGTCATCACAGCAGAGATTGTCGGCGCTCCTAAAGAGAAAGTTAAAGAAGCGAAAAAGAGAAAAGCAGAAGTAAATAAAGATGAGAAAGCAAAGGTTGATATTAAAAAGCCTGAGGAAAAAGCAGGAGCAAAGGAATCAAAAGAAAAAGAAGGGGAGAAAAAAATAGAAAAAGATACAGTTGATACTGAAAAGATACCTAATGTCAAGGGAGTGGAGAGAAAGGAACTAAAGAAAGAAAAGACTAAACCAAAGAAATCTTTTAAACCTGCTGAGAAAAAGCCTGCACCAAAACCAGCAACCACAGCCCCAAAAAAATTGGATGAGAAAGAAGTTCTTAAGGATCTAACTGGAGATTAGAGGCAATTTTTTTATTTTTTTTATTTTATTGGATGCAAGAATAAATTTATTTGGAATTAAAATTTTAATCAAAATATTAAGAAATTCTACTTGTTAAATTTAATCTCCACCACAACCAAAAGGAGTTGCCCTAACAAAATGCCCCCTATCACCCATATGTAGAAAAGCTGCCCCTTCACCATGTTCTTTCAATGGAATGACAGTGTCAGGATAACCACTAGTAGCCTCTAAAACACTTCTTGCCAATTGCCTTTGATCATACCTACCTGTTATGTGGTCAATAACTTCTCCCAATTCCCTTAATACTGGGAAATTTGCATAACCTGGTACTATCTCAATTCTACCTTCTTCAGCAGTTTGGTTTCCATATTGGACACTTACAAATCTTAATGACTCAGGCGGAAATATGTAAGGCCGGGTTAATCCCATATTATCTGGTTTTATCATTTTACTGTCAATTGTCAAGAACTCAGGCATATATGGAGAACCTAGATGCGCTAATAACATATCTTCATCAAATTTATGCCAATCAGTCACAACAGGCAAGAAATCATATTTTCCTCTAAATTCTCGAGGTATCTCATCATTAGGAATTGTTGGCATTGATGCACAGTAAACAGTTCCATGATGAGAATAAGTATTTGTCTCTGGATTTGGGGTAAGATTAACAGTTTCATTTACTGTAAAAGGTTTACCAACTAAAGTACGTTTTTCTTCTGGATGCCTAACAACCTTATCCAAAGTTCCCCAGTCAAATATAGCTATTCTCATAGCCAATGAAAATACTGCTGTATTTAAAAAGGTTCTTGTTGAAATCAGGCTTGTCATTCACAAATTCGTATCAATTCCTTGAATAGACACCAACCAATTCCCCTTTTGCAAGGACATGGCCTTCAATCTCTGATTCAACATCTTTTTTATCAGAGCTTGCTCCCAGATTCAGCTCAATATCCAATGCATATACCTTGAAGAAATACCTGTGCGAGCCACTAGGAGGGCAAGGGCCTCCCCAAGATTTCCTTTTGAAATCATTCTTCAGTTCAGTTCCTGGAACAGAGTCTTCCTCAATTATTGAGGTCTCTGGAGGGATGTTTATAACAATCCAATGATCCCAATTTCCAACAGGAGCATCTGGATCATCAACAATCAAGACCAATTCTTTTGTCCCCTCTGGTATTCCTTCAATATTCAGAGGAGGGTTAATATCATCTCCATCACAAGTGTATTTTGACGGTATTTTGCCATTGTTCTCAAATGCTGGGCTTGAAATTATCATATCATTCAATATACTCACCTCATAGTCTAGTTTGACATCATTTTCCAAAGTGGAAGAAGAATCATCTTCTTGAGAGCATGAAATAAGCAAAACTAATGCTAATATTGAGAAAACAATCATTTCACCCCTCATATTTAGGTGTTAGAGTCTGTAATTTAAATAATTTTGGGAGAAATATGATTTATGCAGAATCCCTTCTTTCAATAAGACCACTATTCGGGTCAATAGCATAGCCTGTAGATATACTAAATGTATCACTAAAAGTTTGATGAGGCAAACTTGGTATTTCAATAAAATCAGGAACTGGCTGAGCATTATCAAGCCGTCTACATGCCCAATGATTGCCATAATGATCCTCTAATTCAGGTGAATTCCTATGATTACCAGTCAGTTCAGGATGGTCTTCTAATGATTCAAAGATTGGATCTGGAAGTGTAATTCCTAATATTTCGCTTAATTTTCTAACAACTTGAAATGCTTTTCTTGGGTTAGTATATACTCCCAGACTATGCCTGCTCAAGCATGGATTTAATGAGCCATTTGAAAGCCTTTTATTAGCATCATCCAATATTGATTTATAATTCTGCCCAGAATAAGTGCTTTGAGAACCTTCATAATCACCATCTTCACCATCTGCAACTAATGCATTGATCCCATCATAACTTGCTGAATCAGTTGGCAGTTTCCTTTCAGATGCATGCACAAATCCATTTCCTAAGTGCCCTCTTACTCTTTTTCTATGCCATTTATATCCAGGCCTTGGATTTGACCAATATCCATCATTCCCATTGGTCCTATGATAATGCGCTTTCTTTCTCAAATGGCTGGCTCTTGCTGCAACCTTCTCTTCTGGAAGCATGCTAAGTTGTACTTCTTCTTCCTTTTGATCAGATGCTATCTTTCTCAAGTTTTCAATTAAAGCACTTTTAAAATCAATCAAGAAGTGGCCATATTCTCTTTCATAATTTATCTGCCTTCTGTATTCTGCAATACCAGCCTCGAATCCTTCTACATCAAATAAAGGTTTTTGTGAATGTGAATGGACAACTACTCCTTGAGGCAAATTTCTAGTTTGTGCATAAGGAGTGTCTTTTGGGAGGAAATCTTCTGGAACATCTTTTTGTACTGCATCAATATCATCAGCATGCAAAAACCTTCTCAGTCTGCCATGTACAGCATATGCTCTATGTTCAGGATGAAAATTTCTAAGAATTGCTGGAGTAGATTCACTTTTAGCAGTATTTCCCACAACCATACATAGTAAAATTGCTACTAGTTTATAAAATTTTTGTTTTGTCAAGAACCGTTAGTCAAAATCTGGCGGAATTTTGCTGTATCTTAATATGCAAACGGTTCTTGATCATGATCAGAATTTTCCTGCTCTTGAAAATCAAAAGCAATAGAGTTTGCCACTAGTTAGATACCTGATGGAAAATTCTGACATTTGTAAATATTCCGGATTATTCCATAATAAAAATGTTATTATTACCGAGTTAAAATAAGATGATGTTTAATTCTCAAACATAAAATTTAATTGGAATCACCGACTAAGGAATTGCCACGAAAACATGATTAGACCTATGATTTGACCAAAAAGTTTATAAAGAATGGAAACAAGATTATTTATATTCTTAACTACGAGTGCGTGAAGGTAAAATCGGACCAGATTTATCAACTGTGGAAGAGTGTTCACCTGATCAGCCCAGACATATTTCTGAACTTGTTAATGAATATGAGAGAGCAAATCATCCACCTTATGACATAAAAGATGTAAGATTTGCTGGAATCCCTCAAGGACATTATGGATATAATGCAACTGGCAGGTTTTTTGACCTTCCAAATCCTGGGGATATTGATTTGTTCAGGCAATTAAGAGCAATGTCTCTTGATAATGTTGCCAAAGAATATCAAAGAGTTGCATCAAGGATAGAGATGGACCTGGATGAAAGGAGGTCTAAAGTCATGTTCTTCTCTCCAGTAAACAGCCATTGGCAGATTGTGCCAGATGCACCTGTATTTGAAAGGATGCAGGACCCTCATATCACTTGGGTCACTAGAAAAGCAGGTGGAAAAGAGTTTCCAAGACTGGTGTTTATTCCTGTCCAGACATATGATAAATTTGATGAGGAATCAGGACTAGGAGTAGGGTATGGGACCAGAGTCTTTGAAGGTGATTCTGTAAATGGATTACAAGACACAGGAATCTATATCCACAATTCTAAAGACATAAGGCTGAAGCAGTCACCATGGGGATGGCATTTCTTAGGAACAAGGCCTGAAAAAAAATATGTTAATGAAAAAGGAGAGGATTGTATAAGAAAATATGTTGCATGGGATGTCTTTACTGACCTTGATGATTTTCCTCATGGGATACACAATCCAAGGTTCTTGCTTGAAAATATGCTAAGGAAAGAAGAATGGGCAGGTATTGACGACATCCTATTCCTAGACCATGATAAATGGAAGATTGGACTGCTTTTGCATCTAGGATATGAGCAGCCTGATCATATAAAACATTATGCAGAGGCTGCAATGATGCTGGATCCTGTCACCGGAGATCACAAAGGCCCATGGGTGATCAATACAAGAAGGGATTATCCTGTTGAAGGGCAAAAGATCCTTAGGGAAGACAGGATGGATGCACTGAAAGATGTCCTGTTGTTTGGCAATTGCTGGCAGAATGGATCTCCAACAACCTTGCATATGCATTACAATGCCAGTGACAGATACACATTCATGATGACAAGGCAGAGCCCATTCCCTTATCCGATTGTCTGGCATTCTCAGAATTAGATTATTCTAATATTATTTCTTTCATTTTATTATATTATTATCTTTGTTTAATTGGTTATATATTTATTAGTTTGGTCAAATATTTATAAGTTCATATGTTAATTAGTTCTATTTCACAAGATTAATAACTTCCTTGACAATAGAATCAGCATCAATCCCTTGATCTTTCAGCAATTCCATCTCTTTTCCTGAATGAGGAAGATTGTGGACAGCCAAAGATTTTATCATAATATCAGTGCCAGCCAATGCTTGAGATATCATCTCTCCTATCCCACCCTCATGATAGTGGTCTTCTGCTATAATCACATTTTTCCCTGAATCTATCGCTAATCTGATGAACATGTCTTTATCAAACGGCTTGATGCAATAGCAGTCGACAACAGCAGTGCTTATCCCTTTATCTTTAAGGATATCATGAGCTTTGAGTGATTCATGAAGTGTGATTCCTGCACCAACAATTACAGCCTTATCTTTATTTGATCTTTTCAGGATCTTGAAGTCACCTAACTTAAAGGCCTCAGAGTTATTGTAGATGACAGGAGTCTTTGGCCTACTGGTCCGTATGTATTTTGTCCCTTTCAGCCTTGAAGCCAGTTCAACAAGATTTTCACAGGATACTGCATCACTTGGATAAAATACAATCGAGTCAGGAAGGCACCTGAACATTGCAATATCCTCCAATCCCATCTGCGATCCACCATCCTCTCCAATGGATACACCTGCATGAGAGCCAACGTATGTTATATCCAATGTTGATATTGAGTTCATCCTGATCTGGTCATGGGCTCTTGAAAAGAATGCTGAGAAAGTTGATGCAAAAGGATTGAAACCCTTTGTGCTTAATCCTGCAGCCATGCCAACCATGTTCTGTTCAGCAATAAAACATTCAATATATTTGTTTTTATCAGATTTTCTCAATTCCTCAGAATGAGTTGAGTTAGATGTCTCTCCATCCAATGCAATGACTGTGTTATTGTTGTTTGCCAACTTTGTCAATGCATATCCATAAGCCTGCCTTGTCGCAACCATGTCGCCAAGCTTGTAATTTAATCTGATTTTCTTGTTCTTGATCCTGATCCTGAAAATCTTCTTTTTTGGTTTTTTTGCTTTTATTTTAGGGATTTTTGGATCAGGGATCTCTTTCAATGCCTGAGCTAGCTGGTGATCATCCAAGGATTTTCCATGCCAGCCATTTTTGTTCTTAAGAAATGAGACTCCATTTCCCTTAAAAGTCTTTGCAAGGATTACAGTAGGTCTTGATTTCATCTGCTTGGCTTTCTTCAACGCTTTCTGGATCTGACTGATATTGTGGCCGTTTATTGCAATCACATTACATCCAAATGATTCAAACCTTTTTCTGTATGAAAGTATGTTGTGGCCGAGCATTGTCGGGCCTGTCTGGCCTAATCTGTTTATGTCAATGATTGCGCATAGGTTATTGAGATTGTAATGGACAGCTAATTCAACTGCTTCATAAACAGATCCTTCTGCACATTCACTGTCTCCTAACAGTACATATACCCTGAAATTTTTTTTCTGCTTTTTCCCTGCAATTGCCATTCCAACACCATTTGAAAGGCCTTGGCCTAATGATCCAGTCGCTACTTTGATCCATCTCAATGATCTAGGGACTGGGTGGCCTTCTAAAGGGCTTTTCAGCTGCCTTAAGGATAATAGATCTGTCTTGATACAGCCAGACCTGTAAAGAGCTGAATATAATATAGGAGCAGCATGGCCTTTGCTCAGGATAAATTCGTCATTGTCTGGATTTTTTGGATTGTTTTTGTCAAACTTCATCTCATCAAAGAAAAGAGCGCTGATGATCTCTGCGCATGAGAGGCAAGTGGTCGGATGGCCTGATCCGGCTTTAGTTGTCATCTTTAATGAATCTCTTCTTAAAATATTAGCCATATCATGGAGATTTTTTATATTTGTCATGATCAACTTCTCTCTTTTTAGTTATTTCTTTTATATTGATTGTATTTGTTATCATTAACAATGCTCTATACTCTATCTATTTTTAATCAAGGATTTCAGAGTATTAATACTTTTCTTTATGTCCCTGCTCTTCTGCAGATACGAGCCGACAACAAACCTGTTTGCTCCAGCTGATTTTGCTTTTTTTATTGTCTTTGGATTAATGCCTCCATCAACTTCAATATCCAGTCTTGGAGCAATCCTTCTCAATTCCTTGATCTTTTCAATGCTATGTGGAACAAATTTTGCTCCATACCAGCCTGGAACAACTGTCATGACAATAACCTGGTCTATCTCATCAAGGTAAGGGATAATCCCTTGAATTGATGTTTTTGGACTTATCGCAATACCTACCTTTTTTTTCTTTATTCTCACTTTTTTTATCATTTCATTAATCTTGTTTCTGTAAACAGATTCATAATGGAATATGACTGCATCAACAAATTTTGAATATTTATCAATCCATTTGCCTGGATTATTTATCATCAGATGAGCCTCGATCTTTGGCTTGATCTTTTTTATTTTTAGGTCGAAATCCAATGAATGAGTCGGCACAAATCTAGAATCCATAACATCGAGCTGGATTGCACTCACATGATTCTTTACACTATCAATCCTTTCATCCATCCCTTTCTGGGAAGTTGCAATGATAGACGCAATAATTGTGGATCTCATTGTCCCTTCATTTATATATTAATTAATTATCCCCTTTCTTTGTAATTATCATAATATTTATTATTAAATGTTTTATTAGTATATAATTTTTTTGAATTCGATTCGAAAGCAATTTCACCTCGAATTCTGAATTGATTCAAATAGATTTAATGATTTATTTAAAATATTTTATTAATAATCTGATATAGATTCAATTTCGCCTCAAATTCCGACTTGATTCCTTCTTATCTGATCATAATCATTATCTTATTAAATTCATATTATTATTTCTAAAGAACCACCAGTCATAGACTGGTGAGATTCACTAAATCCACAACTTAATTATGATAAGACTGGTGGTTCTTAGTGCTCAGGAATTTTTCACTCCTGAAAGCTAAATCAATCAAAGATTGTCACCAGTAAGAGATTGGATGGAAATGCTCAGAAGAGCTTTGCTTTTCTGGCACACTTAGAAATGCTAAATGCATTTCTTGTGCCCAAAAAACACAATGTGTTCTAAAGAATCACCAGTCAGAGACTGGTGGGATTCATCAATTCAACATCCACTACATCTACGGACTGGTGGTTCTTAGTGCTCAGGAATTTTTCACTCCTGAAAGCTAAATCAATCAAAGATTGTCACCAGTAAGAGATTGGATGGAAATGCTCAGAAGAGCTTTGCT
>JAZDHV010000043.1:0-48909 GCA_043805595.1 Candidatus Woesearchaeota archaeon | reverse complement strand
TCAGAATGCTCAGAAATTTTTTTAGAAATTTCTGGCATGCCAAAAATGCTCTGCATCTAAAGAACCACCAGTCATAGGCTGGTGGGATTCACTAAATCTGCAATTACCTTATGATAAGACTGGTGGTTCTTAGTGCTCAGGAATTTTTCACTCCTGAAAGCTAAATCAATCAAAGATTGTCACCAGTCAAAGATTGGTGGAAAATTCCTGACATTTTGCGCATTTTCCAGATTATGCAGACAGAATCATGCAAAGCTTGCCACCAGTCAAAGACTGGATGGAAAATTCTGACATTTTATATAATTCTGTCATTTTAATTAAATTTTTAAATATATTAGTATTAATAATATAGTATGACCTACTACAACAACATTTCAAAAGGATACAATGAGCTTCATGGAGAGGAGCAGAAGAAGAAGCTGGATGTGATCAAAAAAAATATGGTTGTGAAGAAGACAGACAAATTACTGGATGTGGGGTGTGGCACTGGGTTAAGCTCTGATTTTGAATGTGAGGTTTTTGGATTGGATCCGAGCAAAGATTTGCTGAAACTGTCAAAAATCCCTGAAGATCACAAGATCATAGGCAAGGCAGAGAAGATTCATTTTCCTGACAATTATTTTGACATTGTCATAAGCGTGACAGCAGTCCATAATTTTAATGATGTTGAGAAAGGCATTTTAGAGATGAAAAGGGTAGGAAAAGGCAGATTTGTTTTTTCTGTCCTGAAAAGCCCAAAAACAGGTAAGATCAAAAAAATAATTGAAAACAAATTTAAGATTGAGAAAGAGATTGAGGAAGAAAAGGATATTATCATATTTGCGAAAAAAAATTGAAAAAGTTTAAATAGTAATCTAAAAAATTATTGGTTAAGATATGTATGGAGCCTAAGAAATTTCTATTCATCAGCCTTGACAACCTATCAGGGGATTTAGCATGGCATATCCTTAAGGAAGGCAATGAAGTAAAATATTATGTAAAAAGTGAAGAGGAAAGGGATGTTGCAAGCGGTTTTATTGAGATTGTTGATTCTTGGGAGAAATGGAAAGACTGGGCAGACATAATCATTTTTGATGATGTGCTGGGTTTGGGAGAAATTGCACAAAAGCTAAAAAAAGAGGGAAAATTAGTGATAGGCGGAACACCTTACACAGACAAGCTTGAGGATGACAGGGCTTTTGGACAGGAAGAGCTGAAAAATTTTGGCATATCAATAATACCTCACCAAAACTTTAATTCTTTTGAAGATGCAATTGAGTTTGTAAAGCAAAACCCAACAAAATATGTGATAAAGCCAAGCGGAGAAGCCCAGAACCTGAAAGGGCTGTTGTATATAGGTGAAGATGATGACGGAAGGGATGTCATCCAGGTGCTCTCTGACTATAACAATGCATGGGCAAAGAAAATCCCTTCATTCCAGCTCCAGAAGAGGATCACAGGAGTTGAGGTTGCTGTCGGAGCATTCTTCAATGGAAACGAGTTTGTTTATCCTATAAATGTCAATTTTGAGCACAAGCAGCTATTTCCAGGAAATCTTGGACCATCAACAGGAGAGATGGGAACAGCAATGTTCTGGAGCTCGCCAAACAAGATATTCAACCAAACACTGAAAAAATTCGAGCAAAAGCTTGCAGAAGAAAAATATACAGGATATATTGACATAAACTGCATTGTGAACAAGTCAGGCATCTATCCCCTTGAATGGACATCAAGGTTTGGGTATCCGACAATAAGTATAATGATTGATGGAATACTGGCTCCAATCAGTCAATTTTTCTTTGAGATGGCAGAAGGCACATTAAAAAAGTTCAAGACAAGATCAGGATTTCAGATAGGAATAAGACTGGTAGTGCCTCCTTTCCCATTCACTGATCCAGAAACATTCAGTGTGAAATCAAAAGACTCTGTCATACATTTCAAAAGAACATTCAATGGAGTCCATATTGAGGATGTAAAACTTCAGAACGAGGAATGGGTTGTCACAGGGACCTCAGGAGTTGTCCTGGTTGTTGTCGGTCTTGGCCAGACAATGAAGCAGGCTCAGAGCCAAGCATATTCAAAGATCAAGGATATCAGCATACCTCACATGTATTACAGGGATGACATCGGAAACAGATGGTATGATGACAGTGACAAGCTCCATAATTGGGGTTATCTGAGAGAAGTATGACTTATCTCTGAGAAGCATGACTCATTTCTGCAGAATAATAAAATTTTTATACTTAAGTCATTAAGATTTGTAATATCTGCAGTTTTCATAACAAAAAACCCCGAAAAGATTTAATTTTTTAGGTTTTTTGGGATTGAAAATCTCACAATGCGAGATTTTCAAAAAAAAAGGTGAAAATGGACGCTGAAACAGCCAAGAAAGTCAACGAAATGGCAAGTTCGCTGAGGAAAAGAGGAGTTTGCGCTACAATGCAAGAGGCTGTTGAGAGGGCAAAAAAGATTCTGCTTAAATCTGATGAGATCAAGACACCTGACATTAACTTAAACACTTCAATGAGTGTCAATGAGGCTGCAGGAGTGATGAAAAAAAAAGAAGCAATAATTGAGAAAAAATCAGGAAAGAAACATTCTATAGATGATGAGGAGATTGAGAATGGATGGGTCCATGATGATGAATATCATAAGACTGAAGAATCAGATGAAAAAAAGGCAGAACCCATAGAGGAAGAGCAGCCAGATGAGATGGAAAAAGAACCAGATGATAAGACTGAGCCTGAAGAAGAGCAACCAGATGATGACACAGAAGATGAGATTGAACCAGAAGAAGAACAGGAAGAAGGGCAAGATGAAAAGTATCCTGAAGAGCCAGAACCTGATACAGATGATGATGCTCAAAAAGAAGTGTTTACAAACATCCCTGAAGGGCAGCAGCAGGGGATAGGGTTTGAAGATGATGATTCAAATGCAGATGAAGAGGATGAAAGTTTAGAGGACTCTGATTTAAAAGAGCTTGATTCTGATGTCAAAAATACAAAAAAAAGCAGGACAGGATATGATAATGGTGATACAGAATCTCCTGAGATTTTAAGTGAAATTGACAAGGAGATAGAGGAAGAGGAACCTGAAGATAAGGGCATAGATCATGGTTATACAAATGATGAAGATATCATTGTGAAGACCTTGAGTGAGATATTTGAAGAAGAGCAGGAAAATGGGGATGAAGAGAATCCTGAAGAGCAAGAAGAAGAATGATCAAATCAAATATTGATGAGATTTCTTGAATATTCTGCATTTATGCTGTTATATTAACAGGTATATGATGAGTATTTGATGACTATATTCTAATCTATATATTGTAATATAGATAACGAAAGGTTTATAAACAAGAAGTTATTACTCTCTGATAATAACTAAATTTAAGAGGTACTAAAATGATAAAAAAACTAATTTTAGGGATTATACTTTTTTTATGTCTGGCATTATCTGTCTTTGCAGTAAGCCATGATTTTAGAGACTTAGATATTCAGTTTCCAGCAGGGTTTGAAGGAGACGCAAATACTTTAACATTTAATCTTGAGAATCTAGGAAACCAAACAATCCATAATATAGGGATTTCTCATACAGTACCATCAAAATATAATTTTATTCTAACACCTATAGCAGTATCTTCACTAGCTCCAGGAGCTCAGATTGTTATCAATGCAACAATGACAATTCCTAACAATGAGCCAACAGGCATAAATGTGATTGGAGCCCTTGACATAACATCAGATGAATTAGATGAATCATTTGATATAAAGGAAAATGTCCAATCAAGGCTTAAGATAACAAGAGTTGATGTTGTTGTCGACGCAAAGACAGACAATGATATCCAGGCAGGAACTAAAGTTGATGAAAATGCAGCACCCCAATCTAAGCTAAAATTTGAGGTCAGAGTTAAGAACCTCTTCACTGAACATGATGATATAAATATTGAGAATATTGAGATCACAGTAACAATAAAAGACATTGATGATGGAGATAACCTTGAAGAGACAAGCAAGGACTTTGACCTTGACCCTGAAGAGGACAAGAGAGAAATAATCGAGATAGACCTTCCATTAGAGGTTGATGAAGGATCATACGATGTCATTATTGAAGCTGAAGGAAAAGATGAGAATAATAAAAAACAATCTGCAAAGTTTGAGTTTCAAATTGGAGTTGACAAGAAAAGCCATGAAGTTGCAATCTTAAGAGGAGAAGTGACTCCAGCAGAAGCAAGGTGCGGCGACAGTGTTAATTTCCTGACAGAGATTGTAAACCTCGGTGCAAGCAGGGAAAAGGATGCAAAGATTGAGATAATAAACCCTGAATTAGGAATCAGCATTTCTGAGGGAGGGATTGACCTTGATGATGATCCTTTTGACAAGCAGAGCAAATACACTGGATCATATACATTCAATATACCAGAAGATGCTGATGAGGGATCATATAATATTGACATAAAGGCATATTACAAGACTGTGCTTGATGACGTGAAAAGGATTGTATTAAATGTTGAATGCCCTCAGCCAACAACCACAACAACAACCACAACAGAGCCAGAGGTTGTTACTGTGACTACAACAACAACTACTGAGCCAACCACAGAAACAACATGGCTTGGATTGAATGTGACTGGGCTTGAAGAGTATTCCAAATCAGAAGGCTTTGCAAACCTGCTGATTGCACTGGTCATAATTGTGGTGATAGGGATAATTGTCGTCTTGATAATGATATTCCAAAGGTTTTTTTGAATATTTAATTCAATTTTTTTCTACTAAAGAACCACCAGTCATAGACTGGTGGGATTCATTAAATTCACAACTATATTATGATAAGACTGGTGGTTCTTAGTGCTCAGAAATTTTTCACTCCTGAAAGCTAAATCAATCAAAGATTGTTACCAGTCAGAGATTGGTGGAAAATTCCTGACATTTTATTATAGACTTAGAGAATCTTAATCCCTTAGAGAATCTTAAGCCGAATTTCATTAGACAGTACTTTGATTGAAATTCGTTACTTAATTTTTTCTTAACTTTTTTTCTAATTTCTTTAATTAATTTTTGTTATTTGCATATTTAGTATTACTAAAGAACCACTAGTCAGAGACTGGATGGAAAATTTCTGACATTTTAGGAATTCGAGTTTGAAGCAAGATCACATCGAATTCAGAATGGATCCTTATTTTCTGAGTCTATAAAATGACAATTAGATTATAGTATATTCATAACTATAGAGTAAAACCTATATTTAACTACTATATAATAGAAATCTTTATAAATGTCTAAGAATTATCCTCTGCAATATAACTGTTTTAATCATAATTAAACAAAATAGACAATGGGGGTATTTCATATGAAAAAAATAGTATTAATTGGAGTTTTATTTCTATTTATATTTGCAGCATCAGTGTTTGCAGCAATGCCTACTTGGGATAGCTGGTCACCATTAGTTAATCCAACTATTGATGAAGATCAAAGCCAACTTTTTACAGCAGTTGCAAGTGATGCTGATCCTCACACACTTACTTATACATGGTATGTTGATGGAACTCCTGTTTTAACTGGAGTTGATGAGACTGAATTTACTTTTGATGCTGATTATGATTCTGCAGGAATTTATTCTATTACCGTTGGTGTTGATGACGGAAATGGTAATGTTTTAGCAGGTGGACCATGGACACTTACAGTAAATAATGTTAATCGGAACCCAGTATTAAATGATACAATTGATAATCAAGTTTGGTTAGAAAGTTCAGATAATCTAAATGCTTTTGACTTGGATGATTTTTTTAGTGACCCAGATGGAGATGCATTAACTTATACAGCATCAATTATTGACAATCCTAATGTTGTTGTTTCAATTGATGGTAATAATGTGATCAGTTTTACACAGCCACTACATTTTCATGGTATTGAGACTGTAACATTTACTGCAGATGATGGAGTTGGTGGAACTCTTGACAGCAATCTTGTAACTTTAACAGTTAAACCCCATCTAGAAATAGAACAGGTAAGAATATCAGTTAATAATTCACCATTTATTCCAGTGACTAAAGGTTCAACTATACTTGATGTTCATCCTAATAATCCAGTTAAGTTAGAAATTACTGTAAAGAACAATGGAAATGGCCTTTGGGAAGCTCTTGGATTAAACAATGTTCAAGGTATTATTGCTGACGCAACTCCTCCAAGTGTTGATGAAGATATCATCGTAATTCCTTCTCAACAAACTGAAAATGTAACTTTTATATATTTTTTACCACCTACAATCACTGATGGATTAAAAAATGTAAATATTGATGCAACTGGAAGCACTTTATTTGATAGTTATACTGATAATTTTGATTTCCAACTAGATGTAACAAAAGAAATTCTTGACATAATCATATATGATTATCAATTCGCAGCTGATCCTTTAGAATGTGTAAAAATCACCAACCTGGATTTTGATGTTATTAATTCAGGGCAATTTGATCCATTATGGTATAATGTAAAAGTAATTGGAGATCAAGTTGGAACAATATATGATTTTAATAATACAGCCCCTTTTAATCCAACAGATGTGGATCATTACACAGTTCCTGTTGATCTAACAGGAGAATCATTAGTAACACATAACTTTGACATTGAAGTATGGTATTTATTCACACTTTTATACAAAGTTGAAGATATAACATTAGAAAATTCAAATTGTGCACCAAATATAGTAACAGCCCCTATTTTATCAGCAACAGAAGAGGTGCCATATAATTATGATGTTGATGCAACTGATATTGATGGAGGAACATTAGTATATTCATTAACAACATTTCCAAGTGGAATGACAATTGACTCTCCAACTGGACTGATAGATTGGACACCAGATGATGAACATGTTGGAACTAATAATGTTGAAGTCAAAGTAATAGATGGAAATGGCGGAGAAGATACTCAACCATTTATTATAACAGTCACAGCAGTAAATGATGCTCCTATTATTGATGAAATATTTGACATGGATGCACCTGAAGATATAGAATTTATCTACACAGCAAATGCAACAGATGTAGAAGGTGATACATTAACTTACTCATTGCTTCAATGGGCACCTGGAATGGTAATTAGTCCAGTTTCAGGATTAATCAGCGGATTTACACCAACAAATGCAATAGTTGGAAATACCTATACTGTTGAAGTACAAGTTATTGACAATGGTGTGCCGGCTGAAACAGATACAGAAACATTTATTCTTACTGTAACCAATGTCAATGATGCACCTGCAATCACAACAAGCGCAGGACTTGCTGCAACAGAAGATTCACCATATACATATGATGTTGATGCAGCTGACAGTGATGTAGGAGATGTATTGACATATTCATTTGTAACATCACCAAGCGGAATGACAATCAATCCTGCAACAGGATTGATTGAATGGACGCCATTAAATGAGCATGTCGGCCTTAATGATGTTGAAGTAAAGGTTGATGATGGAAAAGGCGGAGAAGACAATGAAATATTCCAAATTGATGTGTCAAACACAAATGATGCACCTGCAATAGATCCAATCGGAGACATTGTGGTAAAGCAGGGAGACACAGCTGCCTTCACAGTTACAGCAACAGATGAGGATCCTGTTCCAGACACACTAACCTATACAATGGCTACTGTTCCTGGAAGCCAGGCTGCAACAGGCGCAACACTATTGCCAACTGGAGAATTCTCATGGGTTCCTTCAAATACCCAGTTTGGAGATTTTGAGATTGAGTTTACAGTCACAGACAATGGAGTTGGCCTATTATCAGACTCAACAACAATGACAATCACAGTATTAAGTGTCCTGAAGATAACTGACATAGACGCTGAAGTAGAGAATCCTGATACAGGATCAACAAATTTCAATGACCTATTAGAAGGGGACACTCTAAGCGCAGAGGCAGGAGACACAGTAACTCTTGACCTTGAAATATTGAATGACCATGTCGGAGAAGTTTTAGGAGATCCAAAAGCTATCGGCGATATTGTAGCTGAGGCAAATGCACCTACAGTGCCTGCTTCAGATGCAACAACTCCTTTTAACATTGGACCTCAGGAATCTGTCCAAAAGACCCTTACTTTTGAAGTCCCATCAACAACAGCTGCTGGAACATATAATCTAGTGGTTGAAGCAAATGGAATGGATGACTTCACAGGAGGAGTCGCAAGACATGATGAGATAAGCCTTGTATTACAAGTCACTAAAGCAAGGCATAATATTGCAATAAATGACCTTGCAATAACCAATGATAACCTAAGATGCGTAAGGATAACAACACTTGATGTCACTTTACAGAACATAGGAAAAGTTATAGAAGATGATATTGCAATAACAGTAAGCAATGATGGAATTGGGCTTGAAGAAGTTATTGATTCACAGACACTATTGGTAAATCAAGAGGATGTATTCACATTTGCTGACCTAGACCTTTCAGCAGCAGATCCAGGAGCCTTGACACTAGATGTTGAGGTTACATATGATAATATGGACGGATATTCAGCTGACAGCATAGATGTGGCAATTGAAGAATGCAGTGTTGCTGACCAGACAACCCAAGAGGATACAGCGCCAACATTCAGTGTAAATCTGGCACCATTGGGATTGTCAAGCACAAGCTTTTCAATTGATGATGAGAATCTAGCATTAATAGACTGTCAAATAGCAGCAAAAGTATTCACATGCGGAACACCATTGCCAAATCAAAATGGCGCATCAAATATTGACATATTGGTGACAGACGGATTGTATGAAAACCATGTATTATTTGATGTCATTGTGACACCAGTAAATGATGGCCCAGAAATCAGTCCAATAGGGCCTTTCTCTGTGGATGAAAAAGTAAATTTCTTACTTAATGTCACACCATTTATAAGCGATCTTGACAATAATGTTGGTGACTTAACAATATCACATAACAGCATACATGTATATCCAACATCAGGACAAAATATAGGATTCAGGTTCCCAGTGCCAGGACCACAGGATGTATTGATAACTGTAAGGGATCCATTAGGCATTGAAGACTCAACCACAGTCCATTTTGATGTGATTGATGTTCCAGAAGCGCCAACATTTGATCCAATACCAACATTCACAGACATAAATGTTGTAAATGGAGCTGATTATGACTTTGCAATTGAAAATGTGTTTGATCCAGACCCACTGCCTGATACAACATCAATACAATGGAGCGCTGGTCCAGTAGGAGTTCCTGTAGCACTGCCAGGAGAGACTGGAGAGACATATACATATTCTACAGCTGGAATAGGAACATTCACAGTATTGGTTGTTGTGAGTGATACACAAGTTGGTACAGTAGATCCAGAATTTGAATGGACAGTTGAAGTCACAGATGCTCCATTATTTGATGGAGATGAGATAACATATGGAGGCGGTGCAAATACAGCTGCAACAGATGTTGTCATCGAAAATTCACATGGATCAGTGACATTTGACGGCCCAATTGACCTGACAAAACTGCATGACTTAGACCAGTACATAATCATATCAGAGGGATTCATATCAATTAACACAGTCATATTGACAGAGCTTGCAGGAGAATCAGCAGAAGTGACACTTCATTTCCACGGAATACAAGATCCACAAGTGTTCTACAGTTCAGGATTTGAGCTAGGACCAGCCGGATTGCCAAGAAACCTAGCAAGTGTCACTGTAATTGATGAAGGACCTAATTACATAACCTTTGAAGTTAGCGGCTTCTCAACCTACTGGGTTGGAGGAAACCATGCGCCTGCAGCAAATGCAGGAGTTGATTTCACAGGATATATCAATGAGCAGATAACATTGCAAGGATCTGCAACTGATGAAGATGGAGATTCACTGACTTATGCATGGACACAGATAAGCGGCCCAGTCAATGTGACATTGTCAGACGCAGGCACACTCAATGCAAAGTTCACAACAAATGGAATTGGTACTTATTCATTTGAACTTTACACAGATGATGGATCACTCAACAGCACAGACCAAGTCTCTGTAACTGTAAGTGAGAGGCCAAAATTAAGAATTAAAGACCTTGAAGTCAAGGTTGATGGCGAGAAAGACACTGTCAATAACGGCGAGAAGATAAGTGATAAGGCAAAGCCAGGACAGAATGTAAAGTTCAAAGTGGATGTCTGCAATGATTATACAGATGCACAAGATATCGAGATCCAGAATGTTGAGGTCACAGTAACAATCGACGGAATTGATGACGGCGATGAGATTGATGAGACATCAGGTGATAATGACATCAAGGCAGATGACTGCGAGACATTTGATGTCGAGCTAAACCTTCCAGATGATGCAGAAGAGGATGAGTATGATGTTGAGATCATGGTAGAAGGCGATGACGAGATCGGACTAGACCACGTGATTACATGGGATGTAGTGCTTGAAGTCGAGAGAGAGAAGCACCAGATCAAGATCAAGGATGCAATTATCTCACCAAGCATCATAACATGCGAAAGGGAGGCTACATTCAGCGTGAAAATACAGAATGTCGGGCAAGATGACGAGAATGATGCCGCTATCAAGATAGAGAACTCAGCACTTGGAATCAATATTGAAGACAAGGATATTGAGCTTGACTATGCAATGAATGATGAGGGCAGCAAATATCAGGAAACCTACCAGATAAGCATTGGTGATAATGTCGCAGAAGGGACATATCCTATAAAAGTCACAACATTCTATGACAGGACAAAAGACAGTGAGACCCAGACAGTCAATCTTGAGGTCAATGAATGCTTTACTGAGACTGCAAGGGTTGCACAGCCTGTGTATTATGCACCTCCAACAACATATCCAGATGATCTAACATTTGATTATGTGACGCAGCCAGCAACAGTTGCCTATGACTACGGCTATTATTATGATGATGCAGTGTCATTCAGGGACTCTGACGAGTATATATTGCTGCTGTCCATAATAGGAGTGATATTGCTTGGACTGGTCGGATATATGATCGGCGTTGCAGCAAGAAGAAGGTAACAAAAATTTGCTAATTTAATATATAGAGCAAATTTTTGAAATTACAAATTTGAATTTGTAATTAAATCCTTCTTATATTTTCTTTTTAAAGAACCACCAGTCATAGACTGGTGGGATTCATCAATTCAACATCCACTACATCTACGGACTGGTGGTTCTTAGTGCTCAGAATGTTCCAGATTATGCAGACAGAATCATGCAAAGCTTGCCACAGTCAAAGACTGGATGGAAATGCTCAGAAAAGCTTTGCTTTTCTGGCATGTTAAAAATCTGAAAGATTTTTATACAATTCTGACATTTTAATATATTATTTCTAAAGGTTTTTATGATAATTATTAGTGACATTGATTATTCAATAGCTATCAATAAAAAATTTAAAGAATTGAGATGATTTTCCTAATTTTTTTGTCAAACTCTTTACTATGAAATTCAAACATTTTAACAGCATTAGATACCTGCTGTTTATTCTTTTTTAAGAATTGTGCAAATTCATTTTCTGACATTTTTATCAACACCTCTTACCTTTTTTAGGCTTACTTTATTTAAATCTTTTGAAATATACTGCTTTGCGCATGCTTCACCTCTTTTTTAATTTAAATATGGATATCCATATTTATTACTTTTTGCTAAAGTAACCATTCTGTGCCAAAAAGCTCTGAACTGCATTTCTGACTCTTTCTGCATCATTCAATCCGAGGCCGTTTATTTGTGTAATAATCTCCAGCCAGTCTTTTGGCATCGTGACTAATACTTTCTTTGATTTTTCTGCTGTTTTTGGCTTTGGCATGTTAAAATAATAGCTTTATGGATATAATATTTATAAAACTAATATTTAAAAAGATATACTAATATAAAGGTTTCCATTGTCTAATCAAAAGATTTATATATTAGTTAGTCTTAGTATAACTATTATGGGGAGTCCCTCAAAAGAAGAAAGGATTTTGGAATTGTTCTTGAATGAGCCTTCTAAGCATTGGCATTTTGAAGATATCATAACAATAGCAGACGTAAGTCGGCCAGTAGCCAACAAATGGCTCAAGAGCTTGCTAGATAAAAAAATAATCAAGCACATCAAACCCGAAGGAAAAATGCCTTACTTTCAAGCAAATACTGATCATCTCAACTATGACAACAAAAAAAGGATATATGCAATGCGGAAGCTCTATGAAACGGGGCTTCTTCAAAAACTGCAATCTCTACAAAAAGCTGAAACTGTAATAATATTTGGGAGCTGGTACAGAGGCGATTGGTACACCAAAAGCGACATTGATATTTTCATATACGGAGACCCGGAAGAAATTAAGCATGGAACTCTTTGGAAAGGCTTGGGATTTCAGGGAAAATCAAGGGAACTGCAGATACATAGCTTTAAAACAAGAAAAGACATAAAGAATATAAAATCAGGCCTGATGAAAAACATTATCAAAGGGTATTTTGTGAAAGGAGATATCCATAACATAGCTGAGGTGACAATATGATGAAAATACAAGAACTAAACAAGGCATATGATACATGTATTGCTGATGGAGTAATAAGGGAGGTAAAGGAAGCTGATCTTGAGCGAGCAAAGACTATGCTGGCGCTTGCTGAAAAAGACATTGCTGACCTTAAAACAATTTTATCATCCATTGAAAAAAAGAAAAACTACACTTTACTTTGGCGTAACTTTTACGAGATTGTGATGCAGTTAGTTGATGGGATATTGCTAACCGAAAAGATAAGGTCAGATAATCATCAATGCCTGTTTGCCTATATCTGCACAAAGCATCCAGAGTGGGAAATAGACTGGAATACTATGGAAACCATGCGGCTACTCAGGAACGGAGCTCAATATCAAGGCATACCTGTAAAGGAAGAAATCTGGAAGGAATACAAATTAAAGTTTGATATTTATATTAGCACTTTCAAAAAAATCTTAGAAGAAAAACTTGAAAAAAGCAAATAAGCCAAAAAATGCCAGTTTCTAAAGAACCACCAGTCATAGACTGGTGGGATTCACTAAATCCGCAATTACCTTATGATAGGACTGGTGGTTCTTTAGATTTCAAGAACAGAAGATAGGAATTTGCATAATTGGCTTAATAAAGCCTTTGACGACCTTGAAAACAATGCTTTTCATGGAATACAAATTCCAAAAAAGCTTATTCCAAGAGAATATAGACTTATAGGAAATAACATTAATTTTCGTATATGCCATACTATTGTAATATTATTTCCTAATAAGCAAATCACTTTTACATGGTAACTTTGTTACAATTATTAAAGTGATTTGCTATAAATATGGAGAAATAGATAATCTATGGAAGTATAACTTGCCAAAGGCATGGAGGCTCATTTACACAGTGAAAAAGAGTGAGGTTTTAGTTTTGTCAATTATTCTTGAATGGATGAATCATAAAGGTTATGAGAGAAAGTTCAATTATTGATTATATATATGATAATTGCCAATAAAGAATAGTATATATGATGATTTCTAATAATGAAACAATACCTAACAAATATTTGGGACAAGTACTCTATTTTCTTTCGAATAAATCTTTATAAGTAGGTTTTGTTTTACCAGTCAGTAATAGATTATTTTTATACTCTGTCAGGAGTTAAAAGGGGTTCTTAAAAGAGGGGCTTTAGACTAAAAAAAGATTTAGTGACAATTAAAATCAGCGATTTAGTGGTAAATAGGAACATAGTTGAAAAAGGGATTTGATTGTTCTAAAGTCAATTGGTGAATGCATCAAAGATAGATTCAGCCATATTCATGCTCATATTATCACAGCCAGATGCTAAGAAATTGCAATTTGACCTATTTTCGTAGATCAAGCAAATTTTCTTAGGATTATTGAGCTGAGGGAAAATTGAAGGTGAGATCAAATAAAAATTTGGGGGAAAATAACATGAAAAAGACATTAGGAATTTTGGGAATTGCCCTATTATTAGGAATCCTGCCATTTGTGCTTGCAGATGAAGGCACAGGAACAATAGGCGGAGAAGTTACAGTTGGCGGCGGAAGCTGCAGTCCACCAGAAATATTTTTGGACCCAACAGCAAGATTATGGAATCCAAATTACCAGACAAGACTAACAGCAATAGAATATGGAATCAATGTGACAAATGACTATAACGATACAGGATATGAAGTTGGAGTAAGACAGAACTATGTATTTGAAGGAGAGACATTGGCTTACTATGTTGCAGTCTATGATCAGAATGGAGCATCAGATATTGATGATGTCACACTATTAGTTGGAGGAGTAGGAGTAGGAGCATGCGCTCCAAGAGACCTTGAAACAGAGGCTCCAGGAGCAACCCTTGCATTAAGAAGAGTTTATCTAACTGATCATTTTGGATTAGACCCAGCTCTTACATCAACTACAACAAGTAACTATGCTTTTTATGCATGCACTTTAATTGTGCAAAGTAATGTACAAATGTCAAATGAGACAGGAGTAACTGTACAAGTGACTGATGGCGATGCAAATGCATGCACAAATGGAGCAAATGTCATAAACAGCACATGGAGCGACCAGATAAACTTTAATCCAACACTATCAGTAACATTTATTGGAGGATCAGTTGATTTTGGCGAGGCAAATGCAGGATCAACAGCAGTCTCAAACACAGTATATGTAATAAACGATGCAGCAGCAGGAAGCGGTGTAGTAATGGACATGTATATTGCATCAGATAACTATTTTTATGATTCAACAAATCCTGGAGCAATCTGTGGATTAGGGAATGGTATTCCTTACTATGCATTTAAATATTATGCAACTAAGGGAAGCTTAGATTCTGGAGATAATGACAACACTGAAAATGGAATTGGAACTGATGTGAATGACACAAATATTCCAGGTGATATTTGTGCAGCAGATGATGATGAGTTCACATATGTACCAAGCCAAACAGGCGATATAGATGACATGTGCAGAATCATCAACCATGTTGAAGGGGGATCTTTCCTAACACAAGGATCAGAGATGTCAATGACATTTAAGCTAGAAGTCCCGACACCATGCTCTGGAACATTTGATACTGGAGAATTCCATTTAGTCGGAAGAATTGTTTAAGACAACTCTATTTTTTTCTTTTTTATTAATTATCAAAAAAATCCGACCACCACCAGTGAAACATACTGGTGGAAAATGAGATTATAAATAACTTTTTCTCGTCTAAAAATTTGTTTCTTGAATACAGTGGTGATAGGGCATTTCGGTTCTTGAAAGAATATATCTTGATTTACAAGAATTAAAAATGCATTTGTTAAAGTGGTAGAACAAATCATGCATTTAGCAATTTGCGGGATAACATCATATATTTTTACTCCAATAAAAGCATATAAATAAGTCTTGATTAATAGTTAAAATAATTATGTTACGATAAGATAACATATTATTTTCACACTTATAGAGTAATTAAAAAAGGGGGTTAAAAAGGGGCTTTAGTTGACAAAGAGATAGATAGAATGAAAAAGAGATTACAGATTCTAAAGTTCCGGATAGATTCACGATCATGAGTTATCATGTTCATGGTACTGCAGTGTCTTGGTACTGCTGGGAAATTGTAAATTGGCTTACTCGCGTAATCCAAGCAAATTTTCCTGGCGATGTTGAGATAGTGCAGGAAAAAAAGGGGTGGAAGTTAACTAAAAAAGAGCGTGATATATAATTATAAAAATTAGGAGGCAAAGAAAAATGAAAAAGATGTTAAGCATATTAGGATCTTTAATCCTAGTATTAGCAATAATGCCGCTTGCTCTTGCCGATGAAGGGACAGGAACAATTGGCGGCGGAGTGACTGTTGGAAGCGACTGCAGTCCACCAGTGATCTATGTTGATCCAACAGCTAGAGTATGGGAGCCAAATGACCAGACATACTATACAGCAGAATTGTATGGTGCATTAGTACCAAATGAATATGGTAACCCAGGTTACGAAGTTTCTGAAAGACAGAACTATGTATTTACAGGAGAAACCCTAAAATATGTTGTTGCTGTATATGATGAAGACGGCGAAGATGACATTGATGAAGTAAGGCTAAAGGTAAACGGCGCTGAAGTAGGACAGTGTTTACAATTAGATGAAGCAGATCTTGATGCGCTTAATCTTGATGGAGATGGTGATTCTGATGATTACCTAAATGCCCACTTCAACATACCATATGACCCAACAGAACCATTATACATAGGTGGAACAAATGACGAATTGTTTGCATTCTATGACTGCAAAATGATTGTGCAGAGTGGATGGACTGATGAACTAGCAGTAAGTGTTGTTGCAAGAGATGGAGAAGATGAGTGTGAAGCAACTCCAAACACAGTATCAAGTAAATGGAGTGACTGGCTAAACTTCAACCCAACTCTAGAGATAACATTTGACGGCGGACCAGTAGACTTTGGAAGCATTGAAGAAGGAACATCAGCTGTTTCAAACACAGTATATGTTAGAAACTCTGCTGAAGCTGGATCAGGAGTAGTCATGGACATGTATATAGCATCAGATGACTATTTCACAGACCCAGGCAATCCAAGCGCTATCTGCGGATTAGGAAATGGAATACATTACACAAATTTTAGTTATTATGCAACTAAAGGAAGCTTAGATTCTGGAGCAAATGACAATACCTGTGCTGGTTTAGGAGATAATGATGACCCAGATGTTTATGGTTTCCCAGGTGCTATTCCAGAAGATTGTGAGGCAAATCTGGATGAGTACACACCATTGCCAAGCCATTCAGGAAACATTGATGACATGTGCAGAATCATCAACTTCAAAAGAGATGGTTCACTTTTAACACAAGGATCAGAGATGTCAGTTACATTTAAATTGAGGGTTCCAGTTCCTTGCGAAGGTGTGTTTGACGACGGTCAGTTCCACTTTGTTGGAAGAGTTGTATAAAAAGAGCTGAAAAGCTTTTTTTTATTTTTTTATTTTTTAGATTATTAAAATGATTTAAATATTAATATGATGTTTTTATCAATATTATTTTATCATTAATTTAATTATCAAGATCATCTTATCACTTTTTAAGTTGAGGGGGTTGACATGAAGAAAATGATAATTCTATTCAGTATACTGATTCTTGCCCTGCCTATTGTGTTTTCAGATGGTGCAGATGGATCTGTTCCTGGTGATGTAATTGTGACACATGAGTGTGTACCGCCTGTGATATATGTAGACCCAACAGCAAGGATATGGGAGCCAAATGACCAGACATTTTATACTGCCAATCCAGTAACTGGTTATGGCCTGCCTGACATAAATCATTATTTTTATACAGGATACACTGTTCCTCATCGGCAAAATTATGTATTTACAGGCGAGACACTGAAATATTTCATCGCAGTCTATGACGAAGATGGAGATGCAGATATTGATGATATCAATCTTTTGCTTGATGGAGATCCAGTAGGTTCTTGTACATATCTTATGCTTCCTCAAGTAGTGGCAATCACATCATCTTATCTTAATGCTCACTTCAATATCCCTTATGATCCAGATGACCCTGAAATAATATTAGGACCTGGAGGAAATGAAGATTTATTCAATTTCTATGTATGCACATTGATAGCACAAAGCATTGATAGCACAAAGCGGATGGAATACAGAGAAAGCTGTTCAAGTGCAGGTAACAGACGGAGCATTAGGCAATTGCATGTATCCAAATACTGTAATAAGCTCATGGAGTGACTGGATTAATTTCAATCCAGGTTTAGATATTATATTTGAAGGCGGGCCAGTAGATTTTGGAACAGTTGAAGCTGGAACAGCAGCTGTATCAAATACAGTATATGTAAGAAATGCAGCTGAAAATGGGTCTGGAGTTGTAATGGACATGTATCTTGCTTCAGACGATTATTTTACTGATCCAAACAATCCAAATGCAATCTGCCCTACAGGAAATGGAATAAAATTTGACCAATTCAGATATTATGCCACAAAAGGGAGTGTGAATTCAGGGCCAAATAACAATATGTTCAATAACTTGGCAACACATACATCACCTTTTGAAGAATGTGTTGATATACAGGATGGTGACTGGGATGAATATGTTCAACTGCCAAGCCATTCAGGAGACATTAAAGATATGTGCCATATAATAAACTGGATATATGAAGGATCTCTTTTAACACAAGGATCAGAGATGTCAGTTACATTTAAATTAATGGTTCCTGCACCTTGTCAAGGAAACTTCACACAGGGACAGTTCCATTTAGTCGGAAGAGTTGTTTAATTTTTTATTTTTTTAATTCATATTTTTAAATTGTTTTAGATTGTAAACAGATCATGGTTGTTGGGGAACAAGCATGTGAATTCTTTTTTGTTTAGATAGCATTAGAAAATATATTCTTGCTTATGCTAAATCAAGAAATTTATGTTTCTAAGATTATTTTTTAAGACGAGAAAATATATAAAGAAATAGTTTTTAAGATAAGAGTATAGGGTTTTGTAACTGAAACCATTATGTTAAAAGTAAAAAAAGAGGTGAAACAAGTGAAAAAAATGATTTCTATAGCAGGATCTATAATCCTGATGTTAAGCATGCTGACTCTTGTCATGGCAGAGGAAGCAACTGTTGGTGGAGGCGTTGTTGTGAATACAACTGGCTCGTGTTCTCCTCCTGAGATTTTTGTGGATCCGACAGCAAGGATATGGAATCCAAATGACCAGACATGGTATACAACATTGATATATGGCGAAAATGTAACAAATGCATATAATTACACAGGAAAGGAAATCTCTGAAAGGCAAAACTATGTATTTCAGGGAGAGACATTGCAATATTTTGTAATGGTATATGATGAGGATGGGGCTGATGACATTGATGATGTCAACCTTAAAGTTGATGGAGCTCAAGTAGGAGCATGTGCACAAAGATCTCTATCAGCAATAATTGGTTTAGTTGGTGTACCTTATCTGAATACTCACCTGGGTCTGGATCCAGCTCTTTCTGGAGCAACTTTTGCTAATTATGCATTCTATGCATGCACTTTGATAGTGCAATCAGCATCATCATGGAATGAGAGCATGGCAGTAAAGGTAGTGGCTATTGATGGAGAGACAGATGCATGTGAAGGGCATGCAACACCTGTTGAAAGCAGATGGAGTGACTGGCTGGACTTTAACCCAACATTAGAATTGTCATTCATAGGAGGTCCAGTAAACTTTGGAACTGTAGAGGCTGGATCAACAGCAACATCAAACACAATATATGTAAGCAATAATGCAGAGGCAGGTTCAGGAGTAGTAATGGATATGTATATTGCAAGTGATGACTATTTCACTGATCCAACAACACCAGGAGCAATCTGTCCTGTATCAAATGGCATCCATTACAGCCAGTTCAGCTATTATGCGACAAAAGGATCATTGAATTCAGGGCCAAATGACAACACATTCCCTGCACTTGGCGAGCTGCCTCCATTATGCATAGCAAACCCTGATGAGTACACAAATATGACAAGCCATTCTGGACATATTGAAGACATGTGCCACATAATAAACTGGGATGATGACGGAAATTCAACAACACCAAACTCTAACTCTTTGCTGACACAAGGAGCAGAGATGTCAGTGACATTCCAGCTGGATGTGCCAGACCCATGCTTTGGAAGCTTTTCAGACGGACAGTTCCATTTTGTTGGAAGGGTTGTATAAAGGCTATTAAGCCTTATTTTTTCTTTTTTTATAGATATCCAAATTTCTTCAGGTATGATTAATTTATCTTTTTCTGAACTTACAGAATTAATAATCTTTAGAAGGTTTTGGAATTTTGTAGGTAATGAAAGAAAAAGGAGTCTGATGTGAGACTCCATACATTTAGAAAAATTTAAGAAGATCTGAATAATATCAAATATCAATGGTAAAAGGACATAGAATTGAAAGAAAAATAAAAGCAGATGATTACCAATTACCAAAAATAAAATGAAAGATAAAATTAGGAAATTGAAGGGAAAAGGAGAAGTTGATTATGATTTTAAACATGATATTCTTTTTTTTAAGACTAAAAATAGGGAATATATTAAATCAGTTGAATTAGATAATATTATTTTAGATATAGATTCCAAAGGCTTTATTGTAGGCATACAGATATTTGAAGCTTCTAAATTTCTAAGAATAAACAAAATAAGGCTTAGAGATGTACCTAATTGGGAATTTTCTATTAAAACAGATAAAATAAAAATAAGAGGAAAAGATGCGACTAAAATTGAGATTAGATTAACATTCCAGGTTAGATTTAGAAACAAACTCATTGAAAAAAATCCAATTATTATGCCCCAACCAATTACTGAAGTATTACCTAATACTGAATTATTTTGTGCAGTCTAAAATATATTTCTGCTACAGATTTACCCGACAACTCTAAAAAACAATTCTTATTTTTTGAATCATATTTATGGTAACAGAAAGTTTATGAGATATATCTACAGAAAAGCTTATAAATTAGTTCCTATTATAGGTACTATTATGGAAAGCAAAGAGCAAAATGTAATGGAATTGTTTTTTGAAAATCCCACCAGGGAATGGCATTTTGAAGAGATAGTAAAGGAAGCAGGAATTGCCAGAAGCAAGGCTGATGCATGGCTAAAAAAATTCATTAAAAACAGGTTAATAAAGAGAATTAAACAAAGAGGGAGCATGCCCTACTACATAAGCAATTATGAATCATTAGAGTATAAAAACAATAAAAAAATATTTACATTGGCTAAACTGCATGAAAGCGGCCTTTTGAATCACTTAGGCTCCTTGCAAAAAGCCAAAACAATAATAATCTTTGGAAGCTTTTCACGCTCAGATTGGTATAAAAATAGTGACATTGATATATTTATTTATGGCAGTCCATATGGGTTAAAAATAGCCTATTATGAGTTAAAGCTTCATAGGGACATACAATTATTCATCTGCAAAAATAAGGAAGAACTGTCCAAGCTTGGAGAGGGACTGATTCGAAACATTATTAAAGGAAACCTGATTAAAGGCAATCTGGATTTTATCAGGGTGGGTATAAAAGGCTATTAAGCCTTATTTTTTCTTTCTAAAGAACCACCAGTCATAGACTGGTGGGATTCACTAAATCCGCAATTACATTATGATAGGACTGGTGGTTCTTAGTGCTCAGGAATTTTTCACTCCTGAAAGCTAAATCAATCAAAGATTGTCACCAGTCAGAGATTGGTGGAAAATTCCTGACATTCTATGCTTAATCCTTTCTGCCTTTTGGCATGAAAGACAAAGAATACTGAATTATTTTCCTGGTTTGAGCGCATAAAGAGAAAAAGACCCAGCTCAACCAATAGGAATCTTAGCATATTCTATTTATGATGGTTTAGAAAATAATAATGCTTAAAAACTATAATGGAACAACTTCATTATGGACATTGATGAAGCTGTCGATTATTATTCTAAACTAGATGATGGAATGGATGAAAATGACCTTGGAGATGTTGTCAATAACCCAAAACCAAGAGGATCCTGGAAAAAAGTGAGATATTTTGGGACTATAGCCAGGAAAGCTGCTGAAGTAAGCCTGGCAATAGCTACACTTGGTGCAGGCTGTGCTGCATTTCTAGGAGGTGCTACATATGCACTTTTCAATACACCTAACATGGAAATGCAGATGGCAAGAGAAGCACTTGAAAGAGAGATACCAATAATCTCAGAGAGAGGGTCGCAGTGGGATGATATCCATTATCTGAATACTCTGACAGGATCACCTGGCAACAGCAAAACAAGCAAAAGACAGCCTGAACTTGCTGAACTTCCGATTGGTGTTGTACAAGATTTTATTGATTCAATCTTAGATAAAGCAGGTATTTCAGATGTTCCAATATTATCTGATACATTAGACCCAGCAGTGCCAGACAGAAGACTGGAGATATTTGATGAATCTGGAAATCTTATTTATTGTAATGAACAGGCAAGACAGATAAGAATCCCCTTAGAAGAGGTTTCCCAGAGTTTCTTAGATGCATTGATAGCTGTAGAAGACAAGAAGTTCTATGATCATCAAGGGATTGACAAGCCAAGGCTTGCAAAAGCAACATATCAGTACTTTAATGGGGATTCAAGCCAGGGAGCATCAACAATCACTCAACAGCTTGTGAAGATCCTATTTCAGGAAAATGAGAGAACATTGAAGAGAAAGATTGAGCAAAACCTGATCGCAGCGAAAATGGAATTAAGATTCTCAAAATATGAAATCCTGCAAGCCTACTGCAATTGGGTACATCTTGGAGAGAACAATTATGGAATTGAAGCTGCATCACAGGATTATTTTGGAAAGAATGCAAAAGATCTTTCATTGGGGGAAGCTGGATTGCTTGTTGCAATGATACCTGCTCCTGCAAGATACAAGCTAAGGTCAGAAGAGGGCCTTAAGGAAGCTATCAGAAGATTAGAGAAAGTGGTTTTTCCAAGAATGCTGTCAGAAGGGATGATAACCCAACAGGAAAATGATGCAGCACTAGAAGAAGCATTAAATCTGTCCATAAGGAAGAAGCAAAAGAGAGGTTATTGTTCAGATATAGATGATTGTGAGACAATTGTGACAAGAGTTACACAAGAAGCAAGACAGCTTTTTGGTAAAGGATTTGAAGATATAGGGATGAAAATAACAACAACAATACAGCCAGGATTACAGAGTCTTGTAAAAAGCAATTTAAGGACAGAGGTTGAAAAAATAATCAGGGCTTCACAGGTATATTCTAATGAATTTGACCATCCCCAAGGATGCTCAATAGTATTGAATCCATTTAATGGAGATATATTAGCAGCAGTAGGAAATACAGGAGAGATGGAGATAGGGGATGGAGACAGATGCAATATACCAAGGCAGCCTGGATCATCAATCAAGCCATTTGTCTATGCCTGGGCTATTGATAATCATTATATTCAAGGGCCTGATGATGCAGTTTTTGACATATACATGAGGTTTGGGAAATGGACACCTCATAATTATGATTATGGATTTATGGGAAAGATTCCAGTCAGGGTTGCATTAGCAAAATCAAGAAATTGTGCATCGATAAATACTTTAGCATTTGCAAAAAGAAGATTTGATCAGAGATTTCTAGAGAAATTTGGCGGAGACCATGTCAAAATGAGATCAGATAAATGGTATATTGAAGAGAGTGTTAATGAGTTTCTTGATTTCCTGACTAATCTTGGATTTATGACATTGAGCGAGCAGGATAGAACCCTGCCAATAGCTGTTGGAGGGTTTACATATGGGATCAAGCCAATTGAGAGTGCTCATGCCTACAGTGCTTTCATCAATAATGGGAATATTGCCGGAGTCCAGGTGAATGGACAAGTTAGGCCGACATCAATAAGAAGTGTTGAGATTGATGGAGAAAAGTATATGATGAGAAGAGTGCAATGCAGGGTTTTTAGTGAGATAACTGCTCAAGATATGGTCGATATTATGAATGATTCTGTTGACAAAGGAACGTGCATATACACCAGGCAGTTTGTGGAGATGGATAAAAGAAGATTTAAAGTGCCTACTGCTGGAAAGACTGGTACAACAAACAATTGGGAAGAAGCTTGGCAGATAATATTTTATACACATGCAAGCAATGAGGAAGGTGAATTGCAAGGTCCAGAAAGGCTTTTATTGACAATGATAGCTTATGATCAAAATGAGGGAAGAGGAACAAAATATGATTATAGAATGGTCAAGAGCTGGAAGCCAGTAACAGGAAGCTATGGGCCTGGAAGAGTAAATAAGAGATTATTAGATCATATGACTGAGCAGCATTTTGCAAGATTAAAGGAAGAATAAATATATTTTAAAATATACCAATCAAATCAGCTATTTTTGAATTAGCTCTTTCCAAAGGTTTGTTTGGATATTGATAATTCATTTAAAAAGGAAATGATTCATTGTCCAATAACAAATGATTAAAAACTTGCTTATTTGTAAATATTAGCAAGTTTTTAAAATTGTAAATTCGATTCGATCGAATTACTTTTGATCGAATTTTCAATGATTTGGGGGTTGATAAACTTGAAAATTGGGCTTTTTTTAGTATTATTCCTGGTATCTGTTCCCTTAGCCTATTCTGACCTCAGCGGCGGATTTGGCATCAATATCCAGGTTGTTCCAAGCGATAATTCTACTGATAATGACACAGACCCTGGATCAACACCTGATCAGAACAATGATGTCAGTATCTATTATCACAGCTATATTGGTTCAAGAGAAGACAGCTACGCATTTACAGGAGAAGAGGTTTCCTATGAAATATATGTCACTGATACTGCTGATGAAGTTATGATCCAGGTAGATGGAATTGAAGTTGCATGTGACGAGAAAAATGCCCCAGCTGATGAAGGGGATGGGATAGGGGAAGAGTTCAACCATAATGTCGACTATGACAGGAGCAGCATGGACTATTATGAATGCTCATTCATTGTTGATGACAGCTATGATTCAAGGCAATTGATAAAGATAATTGCAAATGACAAAGATGGAGATGATCTTGAGACAGAAAGGGAGAATTATATCTTCAATCCACTGCTCTCTATCGGTGTTGATAACGGCTCTGTGAAAAGCATTGGATTAAATGTCAATGTCAATTGCGGCGGCAATTCCATAGATATTGAGCATGATACTATAATATTATGCAATGGAGATATCATCGGTTCAGTCTCATGATCCAAGGGCTGCTTAAATAAGAGGTATAAACATCACGCGTTTAGGAGAATAAACATAATCTTACAAAATAATCCCCAAATTATTTTGAGGAAAATGATTATATCTCTGTTAAAATGCAGCTGCTTGGATGTTTTGTTAATAAAAAGAAAATAATTAATTCATTTTTTTAGAACAATAATTTATTATTCACCTGGTAAATATTTCACAGAACTTATTCTCAACAATTCTTATCTTTTCTTTTATTAATTTACCAATCTTGTAGCTGATTCTTGAATTATGGAGTGTGAATAATATTGTAGGCCTGATATAACTTTCATGCTTTAAACAGCCTTGTTGGAAATCAAATTTTTTTAAAGACAATTTGTCTGGATCTGGCCTATCCTGACTTGTTATCTGACAAAGAATCTGGTTTTCATCATTGGTTTTTGCTACAACTAAAGCAGGCCTCCTCTTTGAGCTTTCAATATCTGAAAATGGGAACTGAATCACTACTATATCTCCTTTCATAAGTCCTTCCATGCTTCATCCTCTTCTTTTGTATTCCAAACCTTTCCCAATGCTTCCTCTGAAGCTAATGCAGAGAATAATCCATCACTAATCTGTTTTATAGGCCTGAGCTCAATATGATCTTTATACACCAATATTGTCACTTTAGAGCCTTCTTTAAATCCTTTCATTGATCTAGCAAGATTTGGAATGCATACCTGTCCCTTGCTTGTAACAGTTGCTGTTTTTATTTCCATTATGTTGTTATTTTTCATATTACAAGTAAGAGAAGTAAGATACAATATATAATTGTTTCTATTTTCAGCATTCCAATGATCTGATATTTTCATAAGGAAAAGGACAGACAACTCCTTATTAACACTTTCCTATAAAAATCCAATGGATTTTTAGGGAAAACATAAATCTTTCAGATTGATAAAAAGATTTTCAAAATTATAAATTTTATTATTTATATTTCCGGTCTTTTTGGAAGATTTTTAATGCTATTTTGAAGAAAATCAATACCATTAAGAGATGAATTTCTTGTTATAGATAATTTTATATAGTTATATTCATTCTCGTATATAAAATGCCTAAAGATGTTGGGGGGCTTACTAGAAGGGAATTCTTAGGGAGAAGTTTTGGTGCAGCAGCTGCAGGTGTCTTGGTTTCTGGAGCAGAAGAAGAGGCTCCTGTAAAATCTCTTTATGATGTTCCTGGTGTTTCTGTGAAAGAGGTCAAATGGATGCCTGAAGACATTACTGACAAGGTCACTGCAAATCCTGATTATGCCAAGATATTTGAAAAAGATTCAGGGGGAACTCAACATTCACCAAACAGAGAATGGTTTGTTGAGGGCTTTGTTGAAACCCGAGAGTTTTTTCACAAGCAACCTGAGGTTGTTGATTCAGAAGGCAATAGATACCATGGGCACTTTTTATATGACAGAAAAGGAGGAAGAGTGTATCACTTGGAATCAGGAGATGATGGTGTAAATTCTTTTGTCACTCAGGTCACTAATAAGGGTGCTTGCGCATATAGTACAATGATGCCAACACCATCAGGAAATGGTAAGATTTATGTAATTGCTGACATTGGAAGATTAAGAAAGATAGTATTGAGACCAGATGGCATGACCTTTGGTGATTGGAGTATGTTAGATCCTGAATTATCCAATAACAGCAATGCATTATATTTTAATGTGTCTACTGATCATTATTTATTTGACTTAGCCACTGGAAAAGTAATGTCCCAAGGTGAAGGTCCTATATTAGGAATGAATGATGATGCATCATTTTTAGCAATATTTCAAAATGACACTTACATGAGATTAAATGTGAAAACTGGAGAAGTTGAATTTGCTTTCCGCCATACTAATACCAAATATACATTTGAGATAAGCCCTGACGGAAATTTTGTTGCATGCGGAGTAAGCCCTCAAGGATTAGAGGTCAGAGTGTTTTCAGATGATGTATCATTCTACATCAGCCGTAATGACCAAGATTATGTTTGGAGCATAGATAATGAAGGAACACTTCAAGCAACTTCAGGAACTTACAGATACAAAGACGGAATGTATCATTGGACAACTCCGGGAAAAGAAAAGCCCGAAGGATTGAGAATAGTAAAATTTTAACAAAATTTAAATATTTCTAAGATTATGGCCCTAATATGGAATATAAACACACTCAAATAGGGCATTTGATGATATTCACGTTAATTGCTGTTGCAGTCCTGTTTGGAATCATAATATACCAAGCAGATCTGAACAAAGACAATTCTGAATTCTTTATTGTAATTGCAATAATGATCATAACACTGCTGATTGTAGGATCTTTTACAACACTTAATGTAAGGATTGATGATGAATATCTGCGCATCAAGTTCGGGTATGGCATTTATCAGAGGAAATTCTTGCTGAAAAATATAAAATCTGTAGAATCTGTCAAAAACCATTGGTATTATGGATGGGGAATAAGGATCTGGTTCTGGCCTTTTATGCAGATCTTCAATGTGTCTGGATTTGACGCAGTTGAGATAAAGATGAAAGATGGGAAAATCTATAGGATTGGGACAGATGATCAAAAAAATCTGGAGTATGCGATATTGGAAATTGTTAGGTGATTAGATTATTGTATTTGGCATGAAATAAGAATGTCATAGAATCCGCTGAAATCCTTACGGCGTATCTGAAAATATGAGCATTTAAAACCCATTTTCTGCAAATCCTTTCTTCATACCAGAATCCTTTCAGTTCCTCTACAAAATTTGTGGAATTAAAGAGGATATGCTTATTAATGTCTTTTCTTATAATAGGATTATGGAAAAGATTGGAAAAATAATTGTTATACCTACAAAAATAACAATATTTAAATATATGTAGGTATAACCTCTGATCATGGCATTTGTCCAGGAAAGGAAATCAAAAGGAAGAACCTACATTTATCTAGATAAATCAGTGAGAATAGGAAAAAAGGTCAGGAAGGTGTCAAAGTTTTTAGGGGAAAAGAGCAAGATGTCAAAAAACAGGATAAGACAGGAGATGAAGAGATTTTCAGCTGAGATTGACAGCAAAACCCTAAAGCTCGTGCTGGAGCAGGCAAAAAAAAGATACCATGCCTTAAGATATCCTTTATCATTTGATGAGATCAAAAAGATTGAAGAGATGAACCTCAAATACAGAAAGATCAGGTCATCTCTTGGCAGAAATGACTGGATTGACATAAAAAAAAGGTTTGTAGCAAATTTTGTGTTTGAGTCAAACGCCCTTGAAGGCAATTCATTGACCTTGAAAAACTTCTCAGAGATAATATTTGAGAGCAGGATAACTGATTCTGCTGACTTAAGAGAGGTCTATGATGCCCAGAACTCATACAAGGTGTTCTCTTCCCTTTTTAACATGAAAAAAAAGATCACTGAAAAGCTTATCATTAATATCCACAAGAGAATCATGAAAAACATTGACAAGAGGGTAGGATATAAGAAAATCCCTAATGTGTTATTGGGAGTTAATATTAAACTGACTGAGCCAGAAAATGTGCATGATGAGATGGAGAAGCTCATCAAATGGTATAATGATAATAAAGACAATGTTTATCCTCTTGAGCTTGCATTTGTCTTTCACCACAGATTTGAGAAAATCCATGCTTTTTCTGATGGAAATGGAAGGGTAGGCAGGATGCTGCTGAATTATATATTAATTAAGAAAGGTTATTTCCCAATAATCATCAGGAAATCAAACAGAAACACATACTTAAAGGCCTTGAATTCAGCTGACCATAATCAAACCATACCACTCATGCGCTTTGCACTTGACAAGGCAAAACAGACATACAGGAAGTTCTTTGAGGTTTATGTAAATTATGTCTAAATGGCATTGAAAGGACTTCAAAACCCTAAAGAACCACCAGTCAGAGACTGGTGGGATTCACTAAATCCACAATTACATTATAATAGGACTGGTGGTTCTTAGTGCTCAGAAATGCTCAGAAATTTTAATAAAATTTCTGGCATGCCAAAAATGCTTTGCATTTTTGAGCATTTTTCTGATTCCAATATTGGGAATGGCTTTCAGCCACTAGTTAAAAACCGATGGAAAATTTCTGACATTTTAAAAACAGGTTTTCATTCTCCTCAATTGGTGGCTTAAGTTTCTAGAGAAATATGCAGACCATACTGTTAAAAAAAGAGATATAATTTTGGGAGATATTTATATTAGGTTTGAATGAAAGAAAAGGAATTCTGTTTTTAGAAGAGTGGAGAAAGGGGAAATTAGAGTATAATAAGAATTAAATAGGCCAGCCATTTCTTATTGATAAAGGTGTAAATTTTGCCAGACAAACAGAATGTAAAAGACACAATTGATTCATTGATTGAGAATCCTTTGCCATATTATGAGCTTATGGCAGAGCACAGATTTGATCTAATCTGGGGAAGAAGATGGTTTCCTGAGACCAGAGAAAAGGTAAGGGAAGTGATGAGATTAGGATTGATCGAGAGTGTCAAAGAGCTGAATGAACATGAATCTGTATTTAACAGATACATAAGAGTGAATCATAGCGGACTTCTGACAGCTGCACAGCAGGTATACAAATCAAACAATGGATTCTCACCATGGCAGATGCTCCTAAAGGATTCTGGAATTAGCATTAATGGAATTGACCAGATTGTTGATGAGCTATTAGGACTAAAGACAACAAAACTTGATTATAATGACCTTATGAAAAGACATGGAGGATTATTTAAGTTTGCATTGAGGTTTAAGGACAGGACAAAAAACATGATTGATGAGATAAAAAGAAAAGCACTGGCAAGAAGCATAAGGAGATTGCATAAACAAGAAAAAGTCAATCATCAATATGCCAAAATCAACCATCAATGCTTAGTGACTGCTGCAAAATTTCTTTATGAACCCTATGATGGCAAAACAACATGGCAAATGGCTGTGGAAGATGCTGGAATAACATATCCTGCCAATCACAGGGATTGGAGTCTTAATTCTTTGCTTGAAGCATTAAAGAAAAGAGGAGACAATCCTGAAGATTACAGGGCTCACAGGATTCAAGAACAAGATCCTGGACTTGAAACCACATTAAGAAAAAGGTTTGGGCATTATGGAAAAGCAGTGATACTGATAGGAGTGCCTTATCTAGACCTTCCTAATACTATCAAATGGCATCATATATTTGATAGGGAAGATATATCTCAATTGGTTGAGAATTTTCCTGAAGGAGAGACAGCGCAGATGGTTTTTAATGCACTTACATTACAGTTTTATGATTTTTCAAAGTATTCAACTTATACTGGAAAAAGATTGAACCAAGATGATAATGGTTTCCATGTCTGCAGGAGATCCCCTATTGTCAAAGGTGTTGATCTTTCACATCTGCAAAGCAGGAGGAACCTGGATAATTTTGCAGTTGAAGTATCACATGGTCCATATAAATCCAGATTCACTTTTAATGGTAAACCTGCAGTGGATGAATCAATGAGATTCTATTTCAGAATTGTTGATAATGTTGGGAAAATGTGAGAATTCTTTTGGGTTTTTGGCATCAACCACTGGACATGCTGGTGCGAGATATATAAATGAGTTAATTATCTTTTTCTTATGGAACAGCTGAAAGAGAAGAATAAGAAGACAAGGTGACTACATTTTTTCTTATTTGTAGTCACCTAGAAACGAAAAGGTTAGATATGTAGTCACATATATTATATTATGCACATCGAAAAAAGGAAGACAGATAGGAATAATCCAATTATTTTCGTGTTTGAGTGTAGAAAGCGAAAGTTTTAAATTTATAAAAAAATTGAAATGAATAATGATATTGATTATTGTATTAATAGGTTTTTTTTTATTATTATATGTTATTAGTATTGTTTATCAACGATATTATAGCCAATGTATTCAAGATTATTTGAGGAATAAATATCCAAAACATTTCAAGAAAATTCATCCTGATGGAGTATTATTAAGAGCTTGGTACGATCCAAAAAATTTACCAAATAATAAAAGAGTTAAAAATATGGTTAAAATATTAAATTTACTAACTTTTTTTAAAATGTTAATCCTTATTATAGGTATAGTGACATTAGCTATTGCATATAAATATTTGAAGTAATTTCTAAAACCTTTCGCCTTTTGGCATGAAATCAGCTTATGGCTGAAAGATCTCCTTTTTCTTATTCTTTTTCCTTACACTCTTATCATTCATGATCAATATCTCCTTCTCACCATCATTATAATACTTTATTGACGGCATGTCAAAATATGCCAGTATGTCCCCTAAAATGCTCATTTTGATAGCCTCCTATACATCCCTATCTTGGGCTCCTCAATCTTATTATTATTCCTCAACCTCTTACTCACATTTTTCCTTCTTGAATAAACATTTGCCACTGTTCTCCCATAACTTCTTCCAACAGGTTTTACAGTTACAGTTCTTCCACCAATTAATCCTCTTAGCTTATTTGTAGCTGTTCTTCCTGCTCTTGTTCCCTTTTCAGCAGCATTGTATCCTGCTAGCCTAACTCTATTACTTCCACCTACTTTCCTATATGTTTGGAATGTGTCTCCATCAATTACCTTTTTTACTTTTCTTCTCATATTTATCACCTATTTATATAGTAAATTTCCCCCATTAAATTACATAGAAATATCATTTCCTATATAAAGATATGTAAATTATAGTTATCATGTTATAAAATAAGTAAACCAAAACTTTTATATATAAGATCATACAATTAATACATATGGAACGAAAATCACCAATCGATATCATCCCAAGCATAATCAATTCACTAAAGGAAGGAGAGCAGACTATAAACCAATTAAGTAAAAAATCAAAAATTAACAGGGTCACTCTCTCGCAATATATCTCTGCTTTTGAAAAAACAGGTTTGATAAAAACAAGAAGAGATGGTAGAGAAAGGTATGTCCAATTAAGAAATAATCCTGATTCTTATTTTGATCTACCAATAAATGAAAAAGATAAAAAAACAATGCAAACCATATATGCATTAATAAAAAAAGCATGCATCAAATTATACAATAAAGAACCTGGAAAAACTCATGTTTATAAGATAATAAATGATATCAATGTGGAACAAAATCTTAATCTACCAATTGGATGGTATCAATATGGTCCTTGTTCTGTATTAATATATAGGGGAAATGAAGAACAACAAATAAAATTAAACTTCAAGATAAAAGAAAAAGTAAAAGAATACTGTAAATTAGAGAAAACTGATCTCCAACAACAAATTTATAAAAAATATAAAAAAGAACTTTACCAATTCAAAGAAAGAGTTCTAAAAGAAAAAAATCCTGACATAATAAAATTGATTACATTAGTTCAAAAAGAAGCAATTGAGACAACAACAGATTTTGTCAGAGCAACATTGCTTTTAGGATGGAAAAACACGATAGAAATATTTAAGGATTCCTTTTGGAAATATATTGCTTTAATAGAATTCAAGGAATCCCTTCGAGACTACTACGGAGAAGATATTGATAAATATCTAGAACTCCAAATCAAAGATTTAAAAGATGAAACAGCAGAAAAAATCAATGAAAAAATCCTCGAATTCACAGACTCTAAACATTCTCAGGATAAACTATATCAAAGATGGGTGAAACAGAAGAAATAAATTCATTATCATTAGTTACAATCTTGTCACAGCCTGTTTTTTTAGCTATTAGATAATGAAGGTAATCCTGCCAATGATCAGACTTGGATTTAGCCAATTCAAGTTCTTCCTTTGTATGCTCAACAAAATGATATTTATTTTTTTTCTTAAAATTATCAAAAAGCAAAGGATACTCACTATCCAAGCCTCTTTTTTTAAGCTCTGATCTTACCCAATCAGATACCACAAGCTCAAAAACACATTTCCACCCTTTGGAAAAGAAATTATAAGCTAATGCAGCTTTAGACCCACCTTCAAAAAGATCTACATAAACACAAGTATCAACATAGACTTTCATATTTATCATCTCCAACAATCAAATGATCTACCAATTTTATCCCAATTGAATCTCCTATTTCTTTTAAAACTTTTGTTATCTTTAAATCCTCCTCGCTTGCCCCACAATCCCCACTAGGATGATTATGCACCAATATTATCGAATTTGCACTATGCTTGATCGCTTCCTTGAACACCTCTCTTGGATGAACCAAAGAAGCGTTCAAAGTGCCAACTGAAATTACTTCATCTTTTATGATTTTGTTCTTTGAATCGAGGAATACAGCAATAAAATGTTCCTTTTTCTTGTCTCTGAGCTTTTCCATATAGTATTTGGCAACATCTTCAGAGTTACTCACTACTTTTCCAGCAATAGATCCTCTTTTTACCCTCTTACTCAACTCGAATAATGCCAGAATCTGCATAGCCTTTGCATCACCTATGCCTGGAATATCTTTTAGTTCGGTCAGCGAACATTCAGAAAGCTTGTCAATTGAATGTTTAGCTAAAAGCCTATTACTCATATCAATTACATTCTCTTCTTTAGTGCCATTCTGCAAAACAATAGCCAAAAGTTCTGCTTCTGAAAGAACTTCAACTCCATCCACAAGCAACCTCTGCCTCGGCTGATTCTGCAAAGGAATGTCTTTTATTCTCATAAAAAGATGACAATATAGGTGCTTAATAAAGATTTACCAAAATATTTCGAAGGATTTCCGACGATAAAAAGCACTGGACACTGGATGGTGTCACTCGTTTCACTCGTTCCTTCATCCATTGCCAGCACTCAAAAACTTTGGGTTTTTGAGCACTGGACACTGGACATCCACACGTAAGCTATTTAAATCTGGATAAAAATCTAATAATATAAAAAAAAAGAAAGGTTTATATACTTCAGTTAATACCAATTTACTATGGTAAATATATATAAACTTAAGTTAACTATCTTACAGCAAGAGATACTAAGGCTGTTATTCATAAAGGCAGGAAAGACATTGAACCAGAGGCAGATTGCAAAATACCTTGATGTCTCTCCACCTGCAGTGATCAAAGCACTGCCAAAGCTTGAAAAGGAGAACCTTATAACAATGCAACAGGACAAGGAATCAAAAAGATGGTCAATAGAGATAAAAAGGGAAAAAAAGGCATTGGAATTAAAAAGAGCAGATAACTTAAAACAGGTCTATGAATCTGGACTGTCAGATCATCTTGAGAATGAACTGCCAGGAGGAACAATGATACTGTTCGGAAGCTACTCAAGGGGGGATGATACAATAACATCAGACATAGATTTAGCAGTGATAGGAAGGAAAGAAAAGACTCTTTATCTTGAAAAATATGAAAAATTACTCGAAAGAACAATAAACATCAATTTCTATAAATCATGGAAAGACATAAATATCAACCTAAAAAACAATATACTGAATGGCATATTGATTGAGGGAAGTGTAGAATTATGAAGCCTTTAAAACATTTTGAAGATTATATGAAAGATAGAATTGTCAAAAGAGTAAACGTAAACAAAGAACGTGCAAAAAGCTTAGTAATTGAATCTGAAAGAAAAATCAATTCTTTAAAAGAAAAATTAAAGAAAATAGGCATTAAAGAAGAAAATGCCAATGATTATGTTGAATACTGTTATGATATTATGATGCATTTGATAAGAGCAAAATTGTTTCTAGAAGGATATACAACAGGTGGTCAAGGCGCACATGAAGCAGAAGTGTCTTACCTAAGAATACTGAAATTTACTGAAAAGGATGTTCAATTTGCAAATGGAATGAGATATTTCAGGAATAGAATACTCTATTATGGAAAAGCACTCGATAAAGAGTATGCAGATATGGTCGTGGATTTTACAAAGACAATTTATCCAAAATTAAGAAAATTAGTTGATTAAAATGATAAAACTATCACCAAGCTCATTAAACCTTTTCTTAGAATGCCCTAAATGCTTCTGGCTGCAAATTATCAAAAACATAAAACGCCCAGACACACCATTTCCTTCATTGCCAAGTGGAATGGACAAGATTCTGAAAGAGCATTTCGACAGGTTCATGGAAAAAGGAGAACTGCCGCCAGAATTATGTGAAGGCGAATGCAAAGGCCTTAAACTATTCAACAACAGAGAACTATTAAAGACATGGAGAAGCAATTTCAAAGGCATTGAATATACTGATCCTAAATCAGGAATATTATTACATGGAGCAATAGACAATATACTAAAAAAAGGAGATAAACTAATTGTATTAGACTACAAGACCAGAGGATATCCATTAAAAGAAGACACTCATGAGCATTACCAAAGCCAGATGGACTTATACAATTTTTTATTAAGAAAAAACAATTATGAAACAGAAGACTATGCATACTTATTATTCTACTATCCTAATAAAGTGACTGAAACAGGAGAAGTGATATTTGATACAAAGTTAATTAAGTTACCAGTTTCTGTAAAAAGTGCAGAAACAACTTTTAAGAAAGCAATAACAGTCTTAAAAACAAAACAACCAAAACCTTCTGAAGAATGCCAATTCTGCAATCAAGCAACTTCAACCCTTTTCAAAGAAAGACCATCAAAATGCTTGTCATAAGAATAAATTATCTTGCAACCATGAAGGAGAGCAGTAGTGTAATGGACTGCATCTGGCATTCTTAAATTGATATTTTCTATCCTTTTCAAGGTTTCAAAAAAAAGGTTGATGTCAAAATCAATTATCCTGATGTTATCATTGCTCAAAATCCTCTTGACAACTCTTATTGAATATTCCTTGTCATTAGTGATCTTATGCAATCCATTAAATATCTCAAGAAGCACATTTGTATTTATCAAAAGGTCTTTTTGAACTATTTTCTTGCATTCATCACTATATCTGCATTTTGTAAAAGCATAGATAAATATGTTAGAGTCAGCAAAATCACTCATATGACTCATCCTCCAATGCACTCAATTCTTTAGGAGAAAGCTTATTAGGGTATTTCTTAGCCTCTTCAAATAGGTCATCGAAAGAATTACCCTCAATCGGCTCAATAATAATCTGCTTTTTCTTATTATTGATCTCTATATTAAAATTACTGCCTTTTTCTATCCCAAGCATGTGCCTCCATTTTGCAGGAATTGTTATCTGGTATCCTTTGCTCATCTTAGTTATCATTTCATGATTCATGAATCATTAATATTATATAAATGTTATGGAAATTCAGGGAATTTCCTAACATCTATACTCAAAAACATTAATTTTTGTTGTATAAATGTTATGTTTAAGAATTGATATATAACCCATTAATAAGTGTTTACCAAAATATTTCGAAGGATTTTCAAAGAATGCGGATTCTGTAGATTAAAAGATAAACATGCAGATCACAACAATAAAACATAAAAACACTAGAGTATTCCTGACAAATAACAAGGGGTAAAATGATGGATATAATGGATATAATCGATAAATTACACAGTAAAATTCACAATCTACCTTATGAAAATATCAGGCTAATGGCAATTGGCGCTGCAGGAGGTATTACTTTAACAGTCTTAGGAGCAATAGCATTACTCCAATGGACTAAACCAGATTACACATTGACAATGTATCTTGATCATCACTCAGGAGGATATCATAATAGAATTAATAGTGTCCCTTATGGAGGAGGAACAGGACCTCTCACTATTGACCATTTTCTTGGAGGAGGCTACGGTCTTCTTGGAGGAGACTATTGGGAGACTGATGATTTTCTACGATCCTTGGAAGCACAAGGAATCTCTCCTGAAGACCCGCTTAAAAGACTTGAGCTGAGAGTCACTAAAGAATAAGAAGATCTGTCAAAGTCGACTTTGAGCATGCTTATAAATATACCACCTTCCAAAAATGGATTGTGGATTATTGTCCACTGGTCATGTAGACCAGTGGTATATTTCTGACATATCAAAACCTTCATCAAACTGCCAATTCTGCAAAACCAAACATATTATCAGAACCAATAATACTTAAATATCCAATTCTAATATCAGCAAATGTATGGCAGAGCTTAATTCAGCTGAAGACTTGAGAACAGCAGGGAAAAATTTGGCAGGTGCATTCAGGATGTCAAATGCTTCCAGATCTGCTGCCCAATCATTTAATGAAATGCATAATATTAGGGTAGATGAGATAGGAGCTTTGATTGAAGATGATTCTGATCTTGAAAAACAGCTAGAAGCAGTCACCCTGATAGGAGAGCTCAGGACAGATAGAGCAGTGCCTTATCTAAGAAAAGCCCTTAGAAGGGTATCTCCTTATACTACAAACGGCACTTCTCCAGAAGAGATATTGTTCAGCAGGATTGCAACATCATTATTCAGGACCCAGAGCATTGGAGGGCATAAACTGATCCGTCAGATGTGGCAATACCAGAATTCAAGGTATACACAGGGATTGAGGAACCTTCTTGTAGAATCATATCAAGGATCACAGTCAAATCTGAGTTGGAGGCTATGGTCAGCTTTCAAATGTGATTACAGAACTGCTAAAAAGCTGAGTGATCAAGGCAATGATAAGTTTAATAATCAATTTTATTTTATAGCATTAGAATTATTTATAGCATTAGAATTATACAGTGATGCAGTAAAGGCATTTCCTTATTTTTCAGGATTCTGGAGGCAGATGGGAGATGCAAAAGTCAGATTGGCAAAAGAAGGAAGCACCACAGCCATTAAAATGTTTAAGGAATGGTGGAATGCAGAAGAAAGCGGTGATGAGCTAAGAAAAAGTATCAAATGCGGCAGCTGGACTGACTATAGGGTTGCAGCAGAACTGGCACCATATCTTCCAGGCACACTTGTCGATATAGGCCATGGAATGGCAATGGCAGATGATCATCTCAATGCTGAATCAGTTTATCAAAGGGCTTTAGATCTTAAACCAAATATTGACCAAAGGGCATACATCTTATTTAGAAGGGCAGAGAATTTTGAGGCATCAGAAAATCCAAAAAGAGCATTAGAGGATTATTATGATTCCATTAGGATGGTTCAGCTTGCAATAACCCAGCGAGAGAAAGGGGGAATGATGAAAACAACAATCCCATATTCTTTTGAAGATATGATAAAAGATATCAATGAAAGGGTTGATAAGCTCAAATAATTTATTCTTTAAAAGAAATTAAAACAATCAAGTAATCTAACCTACTGAACAATATTGTGATCTTTCTGCAGGCATGGATCATATTCTATCCAGATTCTGATTCACTTCATTTATCTCAATCCTGAACTCAACATTCAGATTATGATACCTGTCCTCATCCTCTGGACAGAGCAAAGTCAAGGCATACCCTTTCTTATCCTTCCTGCCAGTCCTTCCAATCCTATGGATATAACTGGTAGAATCAACTGGCAGGTCATAATTTATGACAATATCAATGTCTTTTATCTGAAGCCCTCTTCCAGTCAGGTCTGTAGTCACAATAATAGGCAATTTTCCTTTCTTAAACATCCCAAGATAATTATCCCTTTCTTTTTGTTCTAATTTTCCAGTTATCTCTTTTGTAAAATATTTACAATGATTAAGAAATTTAGAGATGCTTCCCGATTTCATCTTTGTATTGGTAAATATTATCACTCGCCTAAACCTTTTTTTCTTAAGCAGTCTCAATATGATATCATTTTTCTCAAGCCTTGTGCAACGAACAAGCTCCTGCACGATGTTTGGGGGTATCCTATCTCCAACCTCAAGCAGATCATAATCTTTAATCTCCTCTTCAACAAACTTCTTCACCTCATCACCTAATGTCGCAGAAGAAAGCATTATCTGTGTATGAAGAGGGACTCTTATCCTCAGATAAGCGCAATCATCATAAAACTTCTCAGAAAACATCTTATCGCATTCATCATAGACCATGACTTTTACCTCGCCAAGTTTTATGTTTTTCTCATTCACATGCTGCTTAAGCCTACCAGGTGTTGCAACAAGGATATGATTTTTCCTGTTTAAAGTCCTATAATCCCCTTCAAGGGACCTTCCCCCATAAATGACACCAACCTTGATGTTTAACAATTCACAGACTTTCTTGATCTCTTTCCCTATCTGGATTGACAATTCCCTTGTAGGGACCAGGATGAGCATCTGAATGCCTAATTTAGCATTGATCTTTTCTAGAACACCCAATAAATAAGCAAGGGTCTTTCCGCTTCCAGTCCTTGAAGTGAACAATATGTTTCTCCCTTTTTTGCTCAGAGGTATCACTTTTTCCTGGACCTCAAATGGCTTGACAAGCTGCAGCCTGCCCAGAACATCTAAAATGTTCTTCTTTAATCCTAAATCTGAAAACTTTGACATATTGATAGAAATAGCACTTTTATGTTATAAACTTTGTTATTTTGTCAAATGCCTTATTTATTAATTTGATTGAAGATATCCTCTTTTTTCCCATCTCCCAAAACACACAACATATGCTCTCTGAAAAAATTCATCGATTTTGGAAATTTTCCAATCCTTTCGATCTTTTTCTTATTCCTATCTTTCAATCTGATTGCTTGTTTCTGAGTCAAACCAGATTCAACATCATAAGTGATCTTTGGTTCAAGCACAGTCCTTTTCTCCTCATTAATATCAATAATTCCGAATTTCTCTGGATTCTCAAACATTGGTGTGCCATGCTGCAATCCAAACACTGTAGAAGAGACTAGATCAATATATTCTTTGTTCTGTTCCAAAAAACAGAGTGTTTGCTTAAGCTCTTGTTTTGTTTCTGTAGGAAACCCTAACATAATATAAGCAACATTGCTGATACCAGCCTCAAAGGAATCTCTCACTACTTTTTTAACATCCTTAAGATTGGTTCCTTTCTCCATCAATTTTAATACTCTCTCACTTCCAGATTCAATACCCCATAATATCATCACTAAACCACTTTCCTTCAATTTTATCAATGTTTCATAATCAAATTCTTTTGTTGGACGAAGCTGGCATGCCCAAAAACAACCAAGCCCTTTTATCATCTCAGCAAATTGAAGCAATCTTTGTTTTGGAATCATATCATCTATAAGAAAAAAGTATTTTTGGCCTGATTTCAGAATAGTTTTCTTAAGATTTTCAAGATCATATTCATGATAAGACACCTTTGCATAATGCGCACAAAAAGCACATCTTTGATAAGGGCAAGTTGATGTTATTTTCAGAGGAAGCACTGGATAAGGAGTGAAATACTTGTCCAAATCCCAAATAGAGAAATCAGGAACACCATAATCCAATTCTATTGTCTTTTTTCCTTTAATAAATTCTAAAAATTCAACCTCATTTGAGAACGTGTGATCTGCAGTCAATGCATCCTGCATTGATGGGCCACCAATCACTGTGACAATCCCTAATTCATTAAGTGATTGCAGCATACTCTTAGCAAAGAATGCTTGGCTAGAATAAACAATACTGAATGCAACAATATCTGGTTTTTTTGAGATCACTTGACTTAAAAGCTGATCAAAGAATTCTGGTTTATCTCCTTTGACAACTGCTGAATTGTTTTGAGAATAAACAGATCCACTTAATCTGATGTATTCTTCTGCTTTCTGCCCATAATCACCCCATTTACTTTTTTCCTTAAAATATTGCAGAAAATCAGGAAACTTGAGTGAATGAAATACAATATTCAGGTCAAGGACATCTACTTTTATCCCATTAGGGCAGTTAGACCGTAAAAAGCTCTGCATAGCAGTGAGAGAATAAGGAGGGGTTGCAGGAGTGCAAAAAGGCAAATAAACGAGTAAAATCTTTTTCATACTATAATAAATCATTATCTCTTTTTAAAAGTTGAGTATGATAAGGGTTATTGCCAGACTAACAATAATCATCAACAATAGAAACTTATTTAAGACACCATAAAACTATTTTCAGTATGGCAAAGACATTGGTAAAATATTCTCTCCAAAAAGAAAATGACCCTCTTTTCTCAATTCTTGAAGAGACTGATGACAATTTCTTCATAACAGGAAGGGCAGGCACTGGAAAATCAACGCTTTTGAGGGATTTTGTGAAAAAAACAAGGAAAAATGTTGTTGTATTAGCTCCAACAGGATTAGCTGCTGTGCAAGTGGAAGGCCAGACAATACACTCATTCTTCAGGCTTCCCCCTGGAATAATCTCAGATGAAGAGCTGGACAAAGAAAGACATGGCTCGATCTACAAAAATGTCGACACACTCATAATTGATGAGATCTCAATGGTCAGGGCAGACCTTTTCGACGCAATGGACAGGATAATGAGAAGATGCAAAAGATCAGAAAAGCCATTTGGAGGGACACAATTAATTCTTTTTGGAGACATGTTCCAGCTGCCGCCTGTTGCAGGGCCACAAGAAAAGGGATTTCTTTCCCAAGAATATGAAACCTTATATTTTTTTGGATCATCAGCATTTGAAGCATTAGACATTGCAGTGATTGAGCTAAGCACTGTGTTCAGGCAAAAAGATGAGGAATTCATCAGTTTTTTAGACAGGGTAAGGACTCATGATATTGAAAAACAAGATATTGAATACATAAACCAGAGAGCTGTCCATTCACCAAAGGAAAAAGTGCCTGATAATTTTGTGATACTGGCAACAAAGAATTTCATGGTTGACGCGTATAACAGGGAAAGGCTGAATGAGCTCTTAGGAAACTCATACACTTATGACGCAAATTTTTCTGGTGAATTCAAAGAGACAGAAGCACCGACAGAGATAAGCCTTACATTAAAAAAAGGGGCAAGAGTCATATTCTTAAGGAATGACAAGGAAGGGATGTGGGTGAACGGAAGCTTAGGGACAATAACAGAATTAAATGACCATAATGTCGAGGTCAAGCTGGATGATTCTGAATATCCTGTAAAAGTCAGAAAAACAAAATGGACAAAATCAAAATATAAGCTAAGCAAAAAAAAGATAATAGCAGAGGAGATAGGATCATTTGAGCAATTGCCACTAAGGCTTGCATGGGCAATGACAATACACAAGAGCCAAGGGCAGACAATTGAAAGACTGTTCCTTGACCTGACAAGCGCTCCTTGGGAGCATGGGCATGTGTATGTGGCATTAAGCAGGTGCAGATCAATAAATGGACTATTGTTAAGGCAGAGATTATCCTATCAAGACATCATTGTTGACCCTTCAATAATAGATTTCTTCACATTCCTGTCAAAGCCTATTGTAAAAGAATCATTGACAACTGGAACAATAAGGATATCCGGAGTCCAAGACAGTCCATTAAAAGATATTTATCTACAATCTTTAGATAATTTCCAGAAATTAGGTTATGATTATTCACCAGATTTTAGATTTAATGGCAATGGAGAATTCTCAATAAAAGAGAATGGCAGATCAAGGTGCGGGCTATACAGCCATTTCAGGGATTTAGTGGAACAATACGGAAGAAAGAAAGACCTAAGAACCAATATCCAGTTCTTTGACTGCAATATAAGGCAACATGCTGATGAAAAACCTGGTGTTAAAGGATGGTATGAAAGATTGCAGCAGAAACTGAAGGCTTGACTGTTCCAAAAGAAGCATCAGACTTTAAGATTTTCTACAGCCTGCCTAAATGCCTGCAGTGCACTCACTACCATGCCCCTGCCCTTTCTACGATCATACACAGAGATGACAGTCATGTCCAGCCCCTGATCAAAACTATAATCATCTACAGAAATCCCTAATCTTTCAATACCCACACAGAAACAGTCCAAGATCTCCTGGCCTTGTCTATGGTCATTCCTATGATAGAATTCCACCCTTTTGGCATGGCTGACTGTGTGAGTGACAACAAAAGAAAGATCAGTATCAGAGAATGCATCTGTATACCTTTCTATAACAGGAGCTTTTCGATATTCAGGTGATATTTTCTCATCACTCATGATAATCCTTTCATATTCTCCTACTCTTGGCAGGAACACAATATATTTTGCAGTCGTGCCTTTTCCACCAATATTCCTCTCCAGGCTGTCATCAAGCAAATTTCCAATCCTTGCATTTCTTGCGCGAGCAGCCACTTGTGTCGGCTTCATATGATGATTAGCTGCAATCACCTCAGTAATAACTTTTAAATGAGCCCATTCCTCAAGTAATCTGTAAAACTCAAAAAGTGATTCACCAGTAATCATTTTCCCCTTTTTTACCAGCATTCCAGAAGTCAAGAAAGGCTGTATAAGATTTGAAGGAAACATATACCCAAAATCCTCCCTTGCCTGAGACAAAGGATAATCTGTCCCATGATCAGGAACTGCAATTGGGTCATATAAAAACCCATTCTTAGGAAACTCAATCATACTTAACAGACATCACTCCTATTTAATAATGTTAATTGTTTTGGAGGATATAATTGAAGATGGAATCATTTTCATATGTCAGAAATATACCACTGGTCTACATGACCAGTGGACAATAATCCACAATCCATTTTTGGAAGGTGGTATATTTCTGAGCATGCTCAAAGTCGGCAGGGTGAGCAAAGCGAACATGCCACCAGTCTATTGACTGGTGGTCCCTGCCGACTTTGACAAGAAAAAATTAATTTCTATCATTAATGATATGACCTACTCCCCCACCTAAAGGTAGGGGTATCTATGGGAGTAGGACGACCAGAAATGGCTACATCTCCAACCTTAAGGTTGGAGTATTGCCATTTCTGAGTATAAGATTGCTATATCAGCAAAGAAAACCCAAACATATTGTTGGCTTCAACAAAGTTTAAATATATAGTTTTGATTACAGAAAATATATGGGCGGATTGGATACAGTTGAGGACATGAGGAAATTAGGAAAACAATTAGCAGTAGCATTCAGGATGTCAGATGCTAATAGAAATGCAGCAAGCACATTTGATATGTGGCAAAGACACAGAGTGGATGAGATTGGAGAATTAGTTGAATCTGATGATATTGAAAGGGTGACTGAGGGAGTAATATTATTGGGAGAGCTAAGGAGTCATAGAGCAGTTCCTTACCTAAAAAGAGCAGCAAGACTATCACATCCTGCTGTAACTGGTAATCAGAGTCCTGAAGAGATTCTCTTTGATAGGATAACAACAGCTTTGTTCAGGACTGAATGCCTTGGCGGGCACAAGGAAATCCATAGGGTATGGAAATATCAGAATTCAAAATGGCATCATGGACTAAGAAACCTGTTGGTTGAAGCCTATCAAGGATCAAAATCAAATATTGGATGGTATGCATGGCTGAACTTCACAAGTGATTACAGGACTGCTGAAAGGCTGAGTGACAGAGGCTGTGATGCATTTAACAGGCAACATTATCTAGATGCCCTCCAATTTTACAGCGATGCTGTAAACACATATCCATTCTTCTCAGGATTCTGGAGGCAGATGGGAGATGCAAAAGTGAGGCTGTCAAAAGAAGGAAGTGACGCAGATATTGAAGGTTTCAGAGAATGGTGGGGAGATTCAGATAGAAGAGATGAACAAAGGGATAGGATCCTTTGGGGCAGTTACACTGACCATAAAGTTGCAGCAGAACTGGCACCATACCTTCCAGGAGACCTTGCAGACATCGGATATGGATGCGCAATGGCTGACAACCATCTTGAAGCAGAAAAAGTATATGACAGGGCATTATCACTCCAGCCAAGCACAGACCAAAAGGCATACATCTTCCTAAGAAGAGGAGAAACTCATGAAGCATTAGATGAGCCGACAGCAGCTTTAAGAGATTATCAGGAATCTATCAAACATCATGAATTAATGCTCCCACTAGAGAGAAGCGGATCAGTATTAAGAGTCAATGCTCCATATAATATTGAAGAGATGGTAAAGGACCTCCAAGCAAGGGTTGAGAGATTGAAGGAATGAAACCTTTTTCTATTTCAAGCTGATAGCATTTTCTAATCTTATTCATTTATCAGTAAATTATATAAACTTATCAGACTAGAATCCTTTTATAAGCCAAAAAATGAAAATTATATTAAAAAAGTCCCAAGCAGCAATGGAATTCATAATGAATTATGGATTAGTTATCCTAATGGTCTTAGTTGTAATAGCAGCCTTATCATTTATTATATTAAACAATAAAACAACTTTTCTTCCCCAAAACTGCATGATTTCAGTAGGGAGTGGCTTAGCATGTGAAGATTTCTCTGCATCCACAGGAATAATAATATTAAGGATAAAGAACTTGATTTATGAATCGATTACAATTACAGAAGCAATTGTCTCAGAAGAAGGTAATTCATGTCACCTATATTCTCCTGTCTCAATAAATGGAAATGGATATTCAAATCTGAAGTTAAGCGCAGGGCCCACTTGCCTTGATCTAACTTCGTCTAAAAAAAATATTAAAGGGGATCTTTTTATTACTTTCATAAAGAATGGCTTTTCAAGAACAGTAAAAGGAGATATCTATGTCAATATAGAACAAGGATCAGGAGCAGCAGACCATGGCATATGTGACAATGCCCATACTTATGAATTATGCGATGGATTGGATTTGGCATTTGGAGAAGGTTATAAATCAGCCTGCTGTGTTACGTTTGGATCATGCTGTTAAATTACAAAAATTTATATAGGAATTATTATAAAAATGATACAATTTGTACAATGAAAAGAATAATTTTTTCTGTTTTTGTGATTTTGTTAATATTAACAATAAGCTGCACTGATAATGTGGAACAAACTAATGATGACCAAGATAATAGAGTACAAGACATTGAAATACAAGAGAGTCTTTCAGAATTGCAGATTGAAGCATGCAATGCAGCAGACAATGCCCAAACATGTGATTCAAGACTGCCTGAAGTAGGAATTGTGGATAAAGAAGAATGCTGCAAAATACTAGGAAAATGCTGTTAAAAAAAACAATTTTGTTAATTTTACTAATAATCCTATTAGCTTCATCCATAGCAACTGCTGTTGAAATATGCGAAACATCTCAAGTAAGAACAAGACTCAAGAGTGCCTTATACAATTTCCTGACAAATCCATCAGAAGCAGAGATGACATTAGCTCAAATAAAAGACTTATTAATCTTTTATCTAAACATTCCTACTGGAGAAGCAACAGTAGACTGCTCCATAATAGGCATTAATTCAAATCAGATGATAGGAGATATTATAGGCTTGGCAGAAAATATTATTTCCAATGCAAAATGCACTGACAATACTCTTTTCGGAGATTGCTCTGCAACAAGGCCAAAATACTGTTATGCAGGAAATCTAAATGATCAATGCGAAATATGCGGATGCAACAATAAACTATGCAATATCACATCAGGCAAATGCATAACTGACAGTCCTTATGTAAACTGCAATGTTAACTCAAACTGTGGAACTGATGGTTTTACTGGCGGTTTTTACTGTCAAGGTAATGATGTTTATAGGGATGTATCAAGTTTCACATGCCTAAACCCAAATACTGAAGATTCTCAATGCAGTGAGAATAAAGTGCCTACTCTTATTGTTGAATGTTCAGATGGTGAAGAGTGTGTAGAAGGAATGGAAACATGCCAGGAAATTCAAGCAACAACAGGAACAGTAAAGGTTCATGTAAAAGACTGCAATAATGATTATGTGAATACAACTGGTTTACGCAGAGTGTACCTTATTGAATGGGAGGGAAACATTATATATCAGAATAATGTATTAAATATTGCTACATTCAATGATGTTCCAGAAGGAATGTATAACATAATGACAGCAGGTTTTGATAATTATAGTTCTTATGGAATGGGAGGAATGAGCTGCAGGTTTGATGTTGTTGCTGGTTCTATAATAGAAAAAACTATAATTCTTGAACCAGGTTCAGGTGTAAGGTATTGTTATAGTTCTTGCCCTTAGCATCTTTCCGAAAATGGATTGTGGACTATTGCCCACTGGTCATGCAGGCCAATGGTATATTTCCGACATATTAATATATGCATAAATCCAGAATGCATTCATGCAGCAAAAAAAGTGGATATTCCTCATCATGATCCTGTTTCTTTTCTCAGCAACATTTCTTTTTTTGTTAAACGCAGGTAAACTTAACTCAATATCAGGCAGGGCTGTAGGGGATATCCAGATTTCTGCCTGCGAATATGCAGAGCAAGGCGGAACCTGCTTCACAAGACTTGAGGAACTGGGTTTGATAACTGCAGAGGAATGCTGCAATGAAACAGGATATTGCTGCAATGGACAGTATGATGATGGGGTCTCTATAGAAACTGGAGAGGGAAAGATAAATATGTACGAAACAAGGGAGACCAATGACACCAGGATCATAAAAGGGATTAGCCCCCCAGAAGGTTATGACTTAATCTATGACCCATTTAATTTTGAATGCCAGCAACCGATTCATCTTATAATAAATGTTCCAATAAAATACAAAGATGTTAAGATCCTAAAATGTGAAGGTGATAAATGCTATTTAAAGACAATTGAAAAGACAATAGTGACAAAATACGGTGAATTGACAATTGAAAAGACCAAAGAGACAGAGGAGCTCAAGCCAGAGCTGATAGATCTCAAGGCAGAGGAGATAAAACTTAACATAACATCTTTCCAGGACTTTGTCAATATCGGAGGGTCTGAATTCTATGGTGAGTTTTTCAATAATTTGAGTGAAACCTTAAATCATAACCAGACCCTGATGCCAGAAAATGACCTGGCATTTGAGAATAAATACAGGCCTTCAGAACCATCAAGAGATGCAATCATCTTGATCCATGGCCTGGCAACAACCAAGAAGCCTTTCAATTACCTGATTACAGATATAAACCACACAAAACAGCCATTTCAGGTATGGACATTCACTTATTCATCAACAAGATATATAGATGAGATTGCCCAAGACCTATCCGAGGCAATTGAGAAGAACGTGGACAATTATGACAGGATATACATTATTGCCCACAGCATGGGGGGGCTGATTGCGCAACAAGCGCTTTATGATGCTGAAAAATCAGATTACTCATATGTAAATAAGGTCAAGAAAGTGATCTTAATAGCAACTCCTAATGAAGGCAGTGTTGTTGCAGAAGCTTATGAATATCTATTTTCCACCCTAGTGCAAAAATCAATACCTGTACATGAAATATTCAGGATAAACAAGAAATTTATTGATGACCTTACAAAAGGAAGGATCATACCAAGAATAAAAGGAGCAGAATACCATGTAATAGCCGGCACTGGAAGATATACAGAAGGAGCCATAAGCATGGTCTCAAAAAGCATTGATCCTTCAGTCAAATTTGACGGGGTTGTAACTGTTCAAAGCGCCCAAAATGTAGGGGGAGAATATGTCAATGACATGTGTGAAAATTATTGGGAAGTAAACATGACACATATGGAACTTGTTGACCATCCACTATCAAGACAAATCATTGGAGAGATCATCTCATCAGAAATCTCAGAGACAAAAGAAAAGCTTTTAGGCAATAACAAATATTATAAATTTGATATTGAAGAGTGTTCTGCTGACACACGATATTTAGTCCTTGGAAAAAAGGCAGACCAGAAAGAAGATATTATCATATGCGACTGCGGTGATAATATATGCAGTGGAGATGAAGACAAATTTAACTGCCCAGTCGACTGTGCCTTGTTCAGCCCTAACCAGAAAAAAATATTACCCTTGATTCTTATCTCAATGATAATAACATTTGTAATTGGATTTCTCGTGTGGAAACAATTTTTCAATAATAAACAAAACTAATCAGAAAACTCAACTGATCTAATCCTTCTTTGGATGACGATCTTCTCTTCTATCTGAGTTATCTTTTTAGGCCTAATCTTTTGAGGAAGATTATTTTTATTGTCTGGTTTCATCAATTCCATCATCTGCTCAGGTGAAATATTGTGATCAGAGGAATTCCACTGCTCAGGAGCAGCGTCCTTTTTTGGAGAAATAATCTGGATGCCAGAGGGAATAACCTTGATAGGTGAATCCTCTTCCCTGACAGCAGGAAGATTCCCTTGATTTAAATCAAGCTCTTTAAGAGCTTCAGTGATATGATAATCAAGCTGGGAAGGCAATGCAGAATATCCTAATGAATCCTGAATCATAGGAGTGTATCCTAAATCCTGAGATTGTGGCCCAGAATAACCAATTGATGTTGGGCTGGAATCATGGGAATATGAAGCCTGCGACAGTGCAGGAGAAATGCTATAGCTCTGATTAGGGTTGCTGGAACAAATCCCTGAATAACTGCATACTTTCATACATCAAGAGAACTCTTTCTGATTTATAAATGTATAGGTAGCACAGGTTGTGGGACAGTAAATCTAATCACCATACCAAAACAAATTATGCCATATACAAATTCCTGCATTAGCAGTGTCTATCCTATCAGCCCTTTTCTGAAATATCTTCCAGCCTGTCCTCTTTTTATCTTCTGAAAAGCCACT
>JAZDHV010000042.1:0-45260 GCA_043805595.1 Candidatus Woesearchaeota archaeon | reverse complement strand
CACTCTCAAAAAAGAGTGGTTGGCAGTACTGTACGTGCAATAAAAGTCAAAGCACAAAACCAAGAAATAAGATTCAAAATACTAGCAATCGCCACCCTAAGAAAAATCAAAAAAGTTATCCAACAACTTTTCTACTATGCCGATTTATGAGTAAGACATTTATTTTCTAGTCATATCTTTCATCAAATCACACCCCATTTAGTCATAATCTCTGAATTCTTTGAATTAATATAAGATTCCAGTTAAAAAATATTATTTATAAAGAATTTGGTTAATTTATATATATGTTTGATGAATTCGTAACCAATTGTTATTGACAAACCCAATACCCAATCTTTAAATATCACTTCTACTTACCAAATTCTTAATCATAAATAAAAATTATTAATTGGAGGAAATAAAAATGGTTGTGACTCATGTAAGCAATAAGAATTTCAAGGAAGAAGTGACAAGTTCAAAAATCCCAGTGATCATTGATTTCTGGGCATCATGGTGCGGGCCTTGCCAGATGCTTGGTCCAGTTTTTGAGGAAGTCAGTTATGACTATAAAGACAAATTAAAATTTGTTAAAGTCAACACAGAGGAAGAGGAGGATCTGGCTAATAGATTCTCAATTCAAGCCCTCCCAACATTGATATTTGCAAAAAAAGGGGAAGAGATTGACAGGCTTGTCGGATTCCAGCAAAAGGATGACTTAAAAAAGAAAATAGACAAGATAATTACAAAGTTATCACATCCTTTGTCTTCTCACTAGCGCTCGAAAACAAAAACAAATTCATTACATTCATAGTTTTTATAAAATAGGAGGCAGAATACCCACAAATTCAATAAAAATCAAAGATTTTTAAGTGCCAGAAATCATGGATTTCTGAGCATATTTGCGGGATGAATGCCGTGCCTCTTTCCAGTATTTATGCAAGAGGCAACAACTACCAACCTTTGATTTGTGCATTTATACAAACATTAATCCAATGATATACACTAATCATCCAAATGGCTTTTGATTTTAGTTATCAGTTCGTAAACAAGATAGATGTCATATTTTTGAGTTTCATTTACTAGTCTTCTGAGTGTTTCAACATGAAATTTATTCCCTCTTTTGTTGAGAACATTCCTGATTACCAATTGGCAGGATGTCCTGGAGGAAGAATTACCGTATCAACGCCAATATCACGGAAGGGCATTGCTGCCAAATATCTTACTAATTCATCACTAATTTTGTAGTCATCTCGGGTAGTGTTTCCATAAGCTCTAACAGGCACATGTGAAGAATCCAATTGTATATCCTTTTTCCAATAAACCGCAGTTGCAATATCGCCTGGTTGACAATTCATTTTCAATAAAGGTACACCCCTAGGGTCAAATAAACCAGTACCATTTTGGTCCTTAGGGTAAACCCCATCAGTTACTTCATATGATCCAGCACCCATTTGAAGACAAAGTTCAGTTCCATTGTTCTCAAATAATATTATAGATGAAATACTGCCAGATGGTGCATCTTCAACAACATTAGTAACAGTTCCCCTATAAACATTAAACTCCCCTCTATCTTTTACTTCGTGTAATATTCTTTCAAATGTCACTTTGGATCTTAGATCCCCCCTCAAAAGCGGCCATGATAAGTTTGCAGGTAGTGGTAGTCTTTCTTCTGCACAATTAGAGAGCAATAATGCAAGACTAGTTATAGAACCCGACTTCAACAAAAAACCTCTTCTTGTTAGCTTTGCATTTTCAGGCATTTTATCCTCCTTCTAGGTCATTAACATTCTTAACTAAATAAATCTTTCGAATTCTGACGGGCTTCTAAATCTCCCTCGCTTACGATTCGGTTGTGACGTTGTACTTTTTCTCTTCAAGAAAACCCCACTTAACAGCGTTCGCATACATTAAACTCCGCTAAGGAAATCTCCTATTTTAAGTTGTCCTTTCAATTCAGTCGGACAACCATAAATATCATATTCAAAGACATCTTTGCCCTGCTGTTCTTGGATATATCTCTTAACTTGGTCTTGGCTTACATGACCAGCAGAGCCACAGTAATAACCTCTTGCCCAGAGATTGTCAAAACCTTTGCCAATGTGCTGTTTGTATCCAAGATATCTTAAATCTGGAAAGCATCTTCTTAATTGTATTGAGGTGTTTCCTTTAAGCTTGTGAATAATCTTGAAGGGTGTTACTGTCGGTTTTGCACCTACAAAAAGATGCAGATGGTCTGGCATAACCTCTAATGCCAACTCTTGTATGCTTATTTCTTGGCATTGCCCTTCAATAATTGCTTTAAGAACTTCAACAACTTTTCCAGTCAATATTGGCTTCCTGTATTTTAGAATCCAAATAATGTGGTAATTGATGTTGTGCACAAAAATCGAAGATTTTTGGCATCCCAGAAATCTTAGATTTCTGTGATATTTACAATGGTGAGATGTCCTCACAGTTGCGATTTTACTCTCGATTTTGTGCACTTCAGGATTAAAATGCGGATAAAGTTTTTTAGTCATAGCGACCACCTCATGCTAAAGGTAGTTGCTCGTATCGTTAGGAGTTCTCGTTTAGCGAACCATACATTAAACTTTAGCGTAGCGACCTCTACAAGAGGGAAAAGTTTAAGTTAAATGGTTTGCGTGAGAAACCCTCAGCTTTAGCTGGATTTATTTTGGGAGTATGTCATTTTCTCACTAGCGCTCGAAAACAAAAACAAATTCATTACATTCATAGCTTTTATTTTCTCACTAGCGCTCGAAAACAAAAACAAATTCATTACATTCATAGTTTTAGTTTTCTCACTAGCGCTCGAAAACAAAAACAAATTCATTACATTCATAGTTTTAGTTTTCTCACTAGCGCTCGAAAACAAAAACATTTATAAGTTTTAAGATTACCTTTGATAAAAAGGTAATATGGAAGTGTGGAAACAGGATAAAAAGAGGCTAGTTGAATTTCTAGATGAGCTCAGAAAGAGCTATGAATTAGTTGCACCTGTAAAAAAGGATTTGGTCAGATTTGAGATAATCACTGACCCAAAAGACATTCATCTGGAAGAGAATTCATATTTTCCAGTAAAAGAGTTCTTCTTCAAGAAACATGAGACAATCTTCACATTCAACAATAACAAGATTGAATGCCCAAACCTCAACTCTCCAAACAGAGTCTTCTTCGGATTGAGAAGATGCGACCTTAATGCTGTCAAGCATCAGGATATGGTGTTTATTGATGATTCAAATGATCCGTATTACAAAGCCAACAGAGAAAACAGCATACTGATTGGTCTGCACTGCAATTCTCCTCCTTCAAAATACTGTTTTTGCGGAACTCTGGACTTAGAGGATTTCCATGATCTTATGTATTATGATAAAGGGAAACATTATTTAGTTGAAGGAGGTTCTGAAATAGGTAAATCTATTATTCACAAATATAAAAGATTCTTTCAAACCTTGGATGTGACAATTGAATACAATGATAAGAAGATAAAAGGAGCTGATAGGTTAAAGACATCTGATATAGGTCCTATCTATAGCCATTCAGATTGGGAAAAAGGAGCAAACATCTGCTATTCATGCTCTGCCTGCACAGCCCTTTGCCCTACATGCTATTGTTTTGAGATGCATGACAATGTTTCTCTAAAAGACCTAAAACAAGGCAAAAGATGCAGGAACTGGAGCTCATGCCAATTGAAAGAATTCTCTAAAGTAGCTGGAGAGCATGTGTTCAGGGACAAGAGAGTTGACAGATTCAAGCACAGGATCTATCATCAGCTTGTCTACTTCAAGGAAAAGTATGGCACTACATTGTGCGTCGGATGCGGCAGGTGCATAAAAGGATGTCCTGTCAGGATTGATTTTGTCAAGATAATCAATGAGATTGAGAATAATATCGAGCTTGAATAATGACTAGAACAGAAAAAAATATCTAAAAAAGAAAAAAAAACACAAAAACAAAATTAATATATGTTGACCCAACCAAGAAAATGAGCAAGAAAAAAGATTGTGAATACATACCAAAACCCTATAAGGTGACAGAATATGTCAGGGAGACCTCTGATACATTCACGATAAAGGTGGATATGAAGATAAAGCATGATCCTGGCCAGTTTGTCCAGGTATCGATCCCTGGCATTGGAGAAGCCCCTATATCAATCTGCTCTGATTCTGAAGAATATGTCCAGCTTAATGTCAGAGAAGTTGGAAACATGACAAAAGCCTTGTCAAAGATAAAGAAAGGAGATAATTTATTGATCAGAGGACCTTATGGCAAAGGCTATCCTATGGAAGACCTCAAAGGAAGGGATGTTATAATCATTGGAGGAGGCTGTGGTGTTGCTCCATTAAGAGGTGTTATTGATTATATTGAGAACAACCGCAAAAATTTCAAGGATGTTATATTGTTTCTCGGCTATAGGTCACCTGATGATATTATTTTCAAGAAAGATCTTAAGGTCTGGAAAAAGAAATACAAGATTGATATCACTGTTGATGAAAATCCAAAATCAAAATTCTGTTATGATGCAAAGACAGGATTTGTTACTGAAGCTCTGAAAGGGTCTAATATCACTTTTGAGAACAAGGCTGTGTTCATTTGCGGGCCTCCAATCATGATGAAGTTCACAATCAATATTTTAAAGGAAAAAGGATTTGATGACGACCAGATATTTATTAGTGCAGAACGGCTCATGTATTGCGGCATAGGTGTCTGCTGCCACTGCATGATCCATGGAAAATACACCTGCCTTGACGGCCCTGTCTTCAGGTATGATGAGATCAAGCGATTTAAGAATGATTAAAAAAGAAAAAAAAAGAATCAATTCCGAATTCGATGTGAAAGTGCTTCAAAATCGAATTCCTAAGAAAATTTAAAAAAAATTGATATGATTATTAATAATAAAGAAAAAAATAAAATGGCTAAAGAAAAAGACAAGAAATTAAAGATTGGATTTTTTGGCATTACAGGATGCGCAGGATGCCTGCTTTCATTCATCTTCAATGAGGATGACATTGTTGACATCCTTGGTTTGATTGAGCTAAAGGCATTTCCATTCATAAAAGAGTTGAATCCAGATGATTCTTTTGATTATGTTTTTCTGGAAGGATTGGTTGCCAACAATGAAGACTTAGAGACTCTTAATAAGCTGAGAAAAAACACAAAATTTCTCATATCTTTGGGCGCCTGTGCTTGCACAGGATGCGTTCCTGCATACCGTCATTTCACTTTAAAGGAAAATTATGAGCATCTGATGTACAAAAAGGACAGTCGTGTCAAGGATCTTGATCCAACACCAATTGATGCTCATGTCAAGGTTGATTATTTTATCCCTGGATGCCCACCAAGCAAGGATGAGATTATTAAGTTCATTAAAGATATTTTGCTTGGAAAAGAGCCAAAGAGAAATCAAAATCCTGTCTGTGTTGAATGCAGATTGAACAATAACCAGTGCTTGTTGGATATTCACAAGCCCTGCCTCGGCCCGATCACTGCCGGCGGCTGTAATGCTGTCTGCATAAATGGCGGCTTTGAATGCTGGGGCTGCAGAGGCCCTACTGATGACATGAATCTTGATCTACATATTATGGAATTAAAGGCTAAAGGTTTTGATAAGAAATTTATATTAGACAGGATGCGGACTTTTATAGGCTTGAAGATGCCTATGTTAGAGAGTGTTTTGAATGGCAAAGACAATAAACCTAAATCACATAACAAAGATTGAAGGCCATGCTAGCCTAGAGCTTAGCATTGACAGCAATAAAGTCACAAAGTGTGAACTATCAGCCATTGAAGGTTCAAGATATTTTGAAGGCCTTGTTGTCGGAAGAAAATATTCCGAAGCCCATGAGATGACCTCTAGGATCTGCGGCATCTGCAGCTGCGCCCATGTAATCACAGCCATATCAGCAATTGAAGATGCCCTAGGACACAAACCATCTAAGCAGACCAAAAACCTCCGTATCTTATTGACTCTTGGAGAGAGGATCAGAAGCCATGCAACCCACCTTTATTTCCTTGCTCTCCCAGATTATCTCGGTTATGAGTCTGCAATTGCAATGGCTCCAAAATACAAGGATGAGATTTTGACTGCTTTGAAAATGATGAAAATAGGCAACAAGACAGTGAAAGTTATTGGAGGAAGGGATCTTCATCCTGTTTCTGCAACAGTCGGAGGCTGGCTTAAACTGCCATCTCAGGACCAATTAGATGAATTGAAGACTGATCTTGAATCAATCAAAGACTATGCTGAAAAGACCTGTAAATTATTCTTTTCACTTAAACATCCTGACTTTGAGACAAAAGGAAACTTCTTCTCGCTTAAGGACGATAAGGAATACGCAGTCCTTGACGGAGATTTTCACTCAAAAGACAGCTCTTTCAAAAAGTCTGAATATAAAAGATTTATATCAGAATCTCAGGAGCCTAGGTCAACTGCAAATTTTGTGGTTAAGGATGATATCAGGTACACTGTGGGTGCCCTTTCAAGGATAAACAACAGCCAGAACCAGCTGTCCAATAATGCAAAAAAGATGATTGAATTATCAAAAATTAAGTTTCCATCAAAAAATCCTTTTCACAATAATATAGCTCAGGCAATTGAGCTGGTCCACTGCATTGACCATGCGATTGACATCTGTGAAAACCTGAAGATCAAGCCTGAAGAGCCTGCAAACCTCAAGCCTAGAGCAGGTAATGGTGTTGGCGCGATTGAAGTGCCAAGAGGGACTTTATGGCATGAATACAGATTAGACAAGAATGGAGTCATCTTAAAAGCTAATATCATCACTCCAACTGCACAGAACCTTCTTAATATCCAAGAGGATATCAGGGATTTTGTCCCTGTCATACTTGAAAAGACAAAGGATCAGGAAAAGATTGTGCTTGAGATTGAAAAGCTTATCAGAAGCTATGATCCTTGCTTTTCCTGCTCAGCTCATTTTTTAGAAGTGAAATGGGTATGAAAAAAGGCATGATGAAGGTAAAAAAAATGGAAAAACTGAAAGATATGAAAGACCTGTATGTGTTTGGTAATGAGCACCTTGAATTTGACTCATTCGCAAACAAAGTTGCTGAAAAGTTTGACAATGTCAATATTATTAAATGCCATTCACCTGATATGCTGCTGAACACAGATCAGGAAAAGATAACAATCCTTGATGTTGTAAAAAACATAAAGAATCCTTTGATAATTGAGGATGTATCTCAGATTAGGGCAAGCCATATCATGAGCCTGCATGATTTTGACTTAGGATTTTTCCTAAATCTTCTGAAAGAGGTTGGGATGGAGAAAAAAGTCAGGATTATTGGAGTCCCTCCTGAAGGGGATCCTGCAAAAATTGCAGAAAAGGTGGAAAAATGGATATAAAAATTACAAATAGCGCAAAAAAGACAGGACTTTGCTTGATTTTCTTTACTGCGATCATCTCAGGATTCTCTATTTTCATCAACAGTTTTGGTGTTAAGGGATTTGACTCATCTGTATTCACTTTTTCAAAAAATATTGTTGTTGCCCTCTTCCTATTTGCAATCATCCTAGGATTTGGATTAAAAGAACAGATAAGAGCATTAAATAAAAAGCAGTGGCTCCAATTGTCAGAAATTGGTCTGATCGGAGGATCTATCCCGTTCCTTTTGTTTTTCAAAGGCCTCCAGATGACTACAGGTTCAACATCTGCTTTTATCCACAAGACTATTTTCATCTACATCACAATATTTGCAATAATTTTCCTTAAAGAAAGGATGACTAAAGGCCTTTTTATCGGAACACTTCTGCTCTTAGCAGGCAACTTTCTCATGCTCAGACCTGATTTCACATTCTCAATAGGACACATCCTTATCCTAATAGCAACATTATTCTGGGCTGCTGAAAACACAATTGCAAAACATGCTCTAAAAGATATCTCAGGAACAATTGTTGGATTTGGAAGGATGTTCTTTGGATCCCTTTTCATCCTTTTATTCCTGATTTTCACAGGAAAAGCACCAATAGTTTTCTCCATGTCCCTGGCGCAATATGGATGGATCTTAATCACATCAATATTACTCCTATTATATGTCTTCTCATACTACAATGGCCTCAGACACATCAAGCTGACTACAGCTGCCTGCATCCTAACCTTAGGTTCACCAATCACTTTAATATTAAGCTGGGTATTTAAAGGATCTTCTCTTACAATTGCTCAAGCATTTGGAATACTCCTGATATTCGGAGGAATTTTAAGTATAATTCTTTATTCAAATATTGGATTTCATTATTTAGAAAAAGAAAAATATCCTCAATCTCTTAAATGAGGAGGCAATATTGCCTGATATGATTTTATTTGAGCATTAACAACTCTTCTTTCAAAATCATTCTCTGGTCCTACTTGCTTAAGTCTGTGATGGTATTGTAAAAAACCTAACAGGGCATTTTGAAAAGATTCTTGATCAGTCCTTCCATTATCTCTTGCCTGCAGTAACTGAAAAAGTAGAGCCCTGCTGTCTAGTAGAGCCTCTAATGTCTCATTTTGCAGTTGTTCTGCATTTTCATAATTGACTACAATCCCATTTGGCAATGGAATACCATACTTGAAATCCCTTGCATGAAAATACTCATGATCACTTAAGTTTGAATGAAATGATCCTTCATCCACTTCAAATGCATTTGGATTAACAATGATTGGATTATCCTTACCTCTTCCAATCATATTTGGGGTTATCAGGACAAAGGCCATCTGCTTGCCTTCATAAGCGTCCTGTCTCATCTCATCACCTTGGTCTTCAGGAATCTCACCCAATGCAACCAATTCATCAACAAGATACACTCCTGGCATTTTATTTAGATTATAGACTAATCTTTTTACACCTTCACCAGGATTGGATAAATGAAATCCATCTAGAAATCTCTGCCTTACTTCTTCCTGTTCCTGAGTTTCATTATAATATATCATTTTTGTTCTAGTTGACTTCTTACATGATGAGATATTGATACCTTATCATTTCCCTCCAATCTCTGAGCATAATCTCTTATTCCTTGTAAAGCACTTTCTGTTCCTAGATAAAGTAGATAGCCTAATCCAGTCTCAATTAAATATTTATGTTGAAATTCTGGTTTTTCTACACCTTCTATCCTTGCAAGCCTTCCATCTATTCCTGCTCTAATCAGCTCTTCCTGTACATCTTCTGACATTCCGCATCCTTCAGCAAGTCTCCAGAAATATGTAACATCACAATGCTTGCCTTTCTCTGGAATGTCTCCTGCCAGAGCTGCTTTTGCAAAATCCATGAACTCTTGAGTTGTCATTGACTCAACTACTATACCATAAGCTTTATCAATATCTTTAAAATAATTATTTGGCGTTTTTGTGCTGTAGAAGCAATCCCTTGTATTGGTTATAGGTCTTTCTTCATCAGGAATCCTATAAATAGTTCCTTCAATCTGGTCAAACTCATCTCTTGTTATTTCTAATTCCCTTGTTGAACCTATCAATTGTCTAGCTCTTGAATAATCCCCTTCAACTAAAGCTTGATCAATTTCAGAAATGTTATCAGCAACTATTTGTCTCAATGAATCATAAGATTCAAGCCTTGCTTGTGACGGAGTCTCTAAAAAACTTGGATCGCACCAATGGGCAAAGAATCCATTTTCTCCTATCCTAGTGCTGATTCTTACAACATCACCTTCTTCCATATCTTTGCCATATAAATTTTCTTGTGAACCATTTCTAAATACTGTCCTGCCTGTAGGCATATTTACCCTCATGGTTCTCCCATCTTGTGTCTTAACTAACCCTACTGTTTTCCTGTCTGAAAAATCTCGAGGAGGATTATTTACTTTTATTTCAACACTATCCCCATCTGGTGTATTTACAGTCAATATTGCAACACTATTCCCTTTTTCTGAACTTAAATATTGACTACCTAATTGTGATCCTTTAGGAAATCCCTGAGATTGTAAAAATCGGGTTACTCCACTTGGTTCATAACCAGCAAATCTTCCCATTATCAATGCCTTCCTGTTGTCAGGTTCAGCTGCTATCTGCTCAGGAGTTGGATTTATCATTGGAAGTGATAATATTCCAATCAACTCAGCATAATAATTGAATACATTTGAAATTCTTCCACTTTCTTCTTTTTCTGAAAGAACTCTTACAACAGATTCCAATGGAATCCCATCAAATTTAGCTAGTCTGTCATAATCAACATCATTTGTCAGCAAAAAATTATCTGCAACCCTGCCATCTGCATCAACATGAATCCTGTAAGCATCACCTTGCTGCTCAAAAAAACCATTTACCCTGACATATTCTCCAGGTTGAAATGGGGGTGACACTCCTGCTTCTTGTCTCTCCCCCTTTAATATCCAATCTATTGTTTTTATAGTAGAATCAACAATATCTGCTTGAAATGGTATTAAGTTATTCATTTTATTCCTCCAAAACTTTTATTTTAACTTCAACTAATGTTTTAGGTTTTAATTTTGAATTTAATAAAGAAGGTATTATAATAAAATTCTGTAATCCCTGTTTTGAAATCCTTTTTGTAATAGTGTATTCTACCATTTTATATATCTTTTATATGTTATTACTATATAGTAAATATATATCTAGTATAAAAACCTTTCGTTTTTCACTACTATGTAATACTGATTACTCCAAAGATTTATTAATAATTTCTGATTCAATGTAATAATGAAAGGGATTGAGCTTTGCCTAAGATTCTCTTATATCACAAACAGATTAAGATACTGCGGTCCTGAGGAGGCAAACAAGGCTTTTCTTGAATATCTAGATAATAAAGATAATGAAGACCAAGTAAAAGAAATGCTTGGGAGATTTGAAGGCCTCCTGCCTTATCTTTCAACTATTGCTGAAAAACACAATAAGCAGCCTTTTGATTTTGATGTTGTCGAAGCCTACTGGATCGGCAATTCGCTTCTGGAAAACTTCAATAAAGAAGAGATGAAACAATTAATCGACAAGCTCATGGAAAGAGGACTTCCAAAATCTATTGGAGAAAAAGTAAAAGAAAATATTCCAAACAAATCTTTCCCTCACCACAGTTTCAATGTCTATATTGTCGGTGTAGGCAACCTGACTGGATCTGTTGAAGCAACCAAAGAGAATATGGAAAAATGCAGGATCAGCTCAGCAGAAGTGATGAAGATTGAGAACAACAATAACAAACTATTTGTGAAAACAGAAACAGGTGAAAAAGAGATTGATTTCATGCCATTAATGCTTCCTGAAATAAAAGTTGGAGACATTGTGGCAATCCATTGGGATTTTGCTCCACTTATTTTAACAAATAACCAGGTTAAAAACCTAAAAAAATACTCAATCAAGAATTGACAGCCTTTTTATAAAGCTTTAAAGACTCTAATGCCTCTTTCTCATCAACTTTAACCATGACAATTCCGCCTTGTACAAGGACATAATCACCTAATTCAAACCCTTTCTCAACAATCTTCCCTGCTCTCTGCTCAACTCCATAATCAATAACAGCTCTGTCTCCATCAATCTTCACTATTTTTCCTGGAACCAGCAGACACATTTATTTCCCCTCTTTGACAATAACTTTCTTGACAATAACATCCTTTCCATCAACAACTTCTGGCATCATCTGAGTGCATAGAGGGCATTCAATCACATAATGATCATGCCCTCTTTCCAAAATGGTTGGATGCCCATTATAACCGCAAGTGCAGTTCACAACAGCTGGCTTCTCTTCCCAATTTATCTTCCATTCAACTATTCTCTGGAATGTCTCAGCAATCTCCTTGCCAGGAACATGGGCAAGCTCTCCTATTTCTAAGAATACTTCATTTACATCCCCATGCTTTTTCACTTCTTGGATTATCTTGTCTACTATGACTGTTTCATGCATAATTATTAGGGAATAATCTAAGATATTTATATGTTTTGGAAATTATCACCAATCCAAAGAATCCAGATTCACAGCTAATTCTGCTTCCCATATCATTTCCGGAAAACTTTTTAGCATATTTTTTACATATGATTTCCTTTCATCATATTTTTTCAGGTCTTTTGCTTCAAATTTGACAGTGATATAAGGCCCATTCTGTGAATACCTGAATATCATCATCCCATCCTTGAAATCTGCTCTTGTCCCGTCATCTCCTGGAATCACAGTGTTATCAGTAATTTTTGCATCAGGAAAGTCTTTTTTGAATTTCTTGGATAACTCTTTGATAACTTTTACTTTCTTTTCATCAGGACACCCAATCTTTATTTCAGGTGATGATATGTATTTTGGAAATGATTCATACAATTTGCTTAACGAAGAATTTTTCTCTGATATGTATTCTAAAGCTCTCAGCGCTGCATATGAGCCATCATCATGGCCATAAGCATTGTCATTGAAAAAGAAATGCCCTGAAAGTTCGCCTCCAAACACAGCACCTTCATTTGCAATCTTTGATTTGATAAAAGCATGTCCAGTGAGCCACATGATTGGGATGCCCCCATTTTTTTCTACGACTTTTGTCACAACCTGAGAACATAAGGTATTGTGGATTATCTTTGATCCTGGAAATCTTTCCAATATTTCCTGTGCAAATATCGCGACAAGGACATCATTCCATAATATTCTTCCTTTTTCATCAACAATACCAAGCCTGTCTCCATCTCCGTCAAATGCCAATCCAAGATCTGCTTTTTCCTTCAAAACCGCTTTTGCGAGTGCTTCCATGAACTCTGTTCCTGTTGGATCTGGTGTTCCGTCAGGGAAATGCCCATCAGGTTGTTCTCTTAGGCTTACTACTTCACATCCTGCCCTTTTTAATAGTTCTGGCACATATATTCCTGGTGTGCCATGCCTGAAATCACAAACAACCTTGAATTTCTTTTTTAATCTGATTCTTTTTAAGATATCATTAGAATAATCTTCTTTAACATCTGCTTTTATGACTTTTCCTTTTTCATCTGATTTATAGAACTTTTCACTTTCAATAGTTTTCTTGATTTCCTGCACTTCCTCAGTCTCAGTTGTTCTTGAAAAACCTGTAGCAAGTTTAAATCCATTGAATTTTGAAGGGTTATGTGATGCAGTTATCATCACTCCTCCATTTGATTGAAACCTGTATTGGGAATAATACATCATCTGTGTCATTACCATTCCAATGTCTATGACATCTATTCCCATATCAGTCAAGCCTTTGATAATTCTCTTCTGATATTTTTCACCAGAAATCCTGCAGTCCCTTCCAACAACTGCTTGTTTTATTTTTCTTCTTCTTAAGAATGTGCCATATGCCTTGCCAATTGCTTCTACAACATTTTCATTTAGGTCTTCGCCATCAATTCCACGGATGTCATAGTTTCTGAACATAAAAGGATTGACTTTCATTATTATCATCTCTTTAATCGATATATAAAGTAAAAAATCAGGTTTATATAAACTTTTTGGGTGTTATGAACTACACCTCGTAAATATTACTTTTATCATTGCATTTATTCTAGCAAAAACTTTTTATAAGGACATTCATTTCTTAAGGACACTAAATGGCAAAGTTCATCAATATTCCGGGAAATGTTTACAACAAGTATACTAGCAAGAATCTGATAGTCAAATTGCTCATGGAAAGGTTTTATGGCGACTTCTCATCATTGCTAAAGAGAACAGATGCAAAGAATGTCATTGAAGTAGGATGTGGAGAAGGATACATAACAAAATATCTCAAAGACAACAACAATATTGATATCATCGGCATTGACCTTGAAGAGAGCATTATCGAAAAAGCAAAAGAGCTTCATCCTGACATGAGATTTTTTATCGGAGATATATATCAGACTAATTTCCCAGACAATTCATTTGATTGCGTTATTGCAAGCGAAGTCCTTGAGCATCTGGAAGAGCCGATTAGAGCAATTGATGAGATGAAGAGAATCTCAAAAGGTCATTGCCTTTTCAGTGTGCCAAATGAGCCTTTTTTCAGGATGGCGAATATTGCAAGGCTTAAATATCTCAATCGCCTCGGAAACACTCCTGGCCACATCCAGAACTGGACCAAACACCAATTCAAAACCCTCCTTAAGAGACATTTTTCTAAAGTGATCATAAAGACTTCAAATGTCTGGACTATTGCTCTGTGTAAGAAATGATCTCACCTCTCAAATCATATTTTGTGACATCTTTTATCCTTACTTTTATCTTCTCTCCAATCTTATGATCCCCAAGCATAATCACTGGCTTATACGCATAATTCCTTCCTATCATCGTATTTGTCCCTTCTCTCCCTTTTTCATCAATAAATATGATTCCTTCCCAATTCTTCCATTTCTTGTTCTGCTCATATGCAATATACTCATATATCTGAGTCATCTTAAGGGATCTTTCTTTGATCAGGCCTCCTTCCACCTTTTCCCCATATCTATTTGCCTTTGTCCCTTCTCTTTCTTTATATCTTGAGATATTGAGCGCATCTGGTCTGACTTCTTTTATCAATCTTATGCTTTCCTGAAACTGCTCCTCTGTCTCTCCTGGAAATCCGACAATGATGTCTGTTATAAGTGTCAATTCAGGGATTGCTTTTCTAAACTCTTCAATTATCTTCTTAAAATCATCAACATTATAATTCCTATCCATCTTCCTTAGAATCTCATCTGATCCAGATTGGACTGGAACATGGAGAAACTTGAAAACTTTTTTATGCCTGAATATTTCAATCATTTCTGGTATCATCTCTTTCAGAAAAGTCGGGTTCATCATCCCTATTCTTACAATAAAATCTCCATTTACACCAATAACTTTCCTTAGCAATTCAGGCAGCTTTAACTTTCCTTTTATATCAGCTTCATTCTTGCCTATTTTATCTAATCCATAATTGCCATTATCCTGTGAAGTGATCCATATCTCTTTGCAGCCATCACTGACACACTTCTCAACTTCTTTGATAATAATATCTTCTGGATAATTTATCAATTTGCCTTTGATCATTATCACACTGCAATAAGCGCAATATTGGTTGCATCCAGAGCTTATAGGTACAATTCCAATAAAAGGATTAATCCTTTTCTTTGGCTTGTTGATCTTCAATTCAATCTCTTTACCCTTTCCCAAGTCTTCAACAGGGTTTTCATTCAGCGCTTCCTCAACAACTTCTTTTATATCCATGATATTGTGTGTTGAGATCAGGCTTGCTTCTTCACTTATCTTCCTGATCTCTGGAATCAATTTTTTTGTGATGCATCCTGCAACAATCAATTTCTTTGAGGGATAATTCTCTTTCATCTTCCTTATAGTCCTTAGCCCTTTCACCTCTCCTTTGACAGTGCAGACATTGACTATTATCAGGTCAGCACTTTCAGGCTCATCTACTATCCTGAATCCATTCTTTTCAAGGACACCTGCCATCACTTCTGACTCTGAGAAATTAGTGCTGCATCCATGAGTCTTGATATATATCTTTTCCATATAAGAAATAGGTATTGATTTAATTATAAAGATTATGTAAATCTGTGTAAAAATCATCCTTTCCAATTTAATACATCAATCTCAACAATATATACTCCAGTATACATATCCCAATACCCATTTCCGCAAAGTTTAAAAATGATAAGATTTATAATTGGCATTGTTTGGGGGTGGTATTATTACTTTAAATGATAGTGTTAAGTTTGACTTTTTTAGGCTTGAAGGAAACACTATGATCCATAAGCAGCTTGAGAAAAGGGATGGGTTCACTTACTTGCGCCTTAAAAAGAGAAAGATCATCAAATTGTCATAGTTTTTAATTACTCCAAGAGCAGTGTTTTGATTATGGAACAGCAAAAAAATAATGGCCAAGATTCCCAGCAGCTTGGTGGAAATATTGAATTAGTCGGTTTCTCAGATATAGACAGGTCTTCTATGATTGTTGTCAAGAAAATAGTTGGCAGTTTTACCAGGAAGGTTTCAGACTCAAATCCTGATTTTGAAAAGATAAAAATCACAATAAAGCCCATCCACTCAAATGAAAACACTCGTCTCAATAAGCTGCACGCGCAAGTGATAATAAAAGGTGCATCAATCAATGCTGAGGCTGAGGACCGCAATCTTTTTGTCTGCCTTGATTCTGTCTTAAAAAAGCTGGGGAGCCAGCTGAATAAAGAATAGCAGGATTAAACATAAATCTTAAATAAAACATTCCTTATTTAACTAAAGAACCACCAGTCATAGACTGGTGGGATTCAATAATTCCACGTCCATTACATCTAAGGACTGGTGGTTCTTAGTGATCAGGAATTTTTCACTCCTGAAAGCTAAATCAATCAAAGATTGCCACCAGTCAGAGACTGGTGGAAAATTCCTGACATTTTATGGCAATAAAGAATGCTATCATATCATATAACAAGGTTGTATGCCCTACAACAAAAGAGGTAGCCAGAGTTCTGAAAGTGAATGATATCAATTTTAGGATCCTTGACAGGGAGTTTATTCGGGAAAAAGACACTGAAGGAATTGATCTTGTGATAACAATTGGAGGTGATGGAACATTCCTTACTATATCCCATTATGTTTCTGGAAACACAAAAATACTAGCTGTTAACGCCAGTCCAAGGACAACTGTTGGATTTTATACTAGGGCTAACAGGAATAATTTCAAGACCAAATTCAAAAATATCCTTGATGGTAACTTTAAGACTAGGGATTTCATAAGGATTAGATCAGAAGTCAATGGCAGGCAGATGATACATAATGCTACAAATGAGGTTTATTTTGGCCATAACAGGCCTCATGGAACTGCGAGATATATCCTTAAGATAGAAAACAAGAAGGAATTCCAGGTCAGTTCTGGTCTGATTGTTGCAACCCCTCAAGGATCTTATGGTTGGGCTTCTTCAACTGGAATAAAACCTCTTAACCTCAATTCAAAAAAACTTGTGTTTGTCATCAGAGAGCCTATCTCAAACAATCTTTTCAATCCAAAGATCAGGAAAGGCACAATCAACCTTAATCAAAAGGTCAAGATATTATGCAAGAGAGGAAATGCAATGATAGGGATTGATGGATTTGGAGAGGAAGAGATGAATGTTGAAGATGGTGATATTGTAACGATTCACGCTGCAAAAGAAAGATTGAAATTCATTGATAAATGCTAAAATGATTGAATTAAAGAAGCTTAAAAAAGGCTCATATGTCCTTTACAAGGATGAGCCCCATGAGGTTGCTGAAGTTGGGATTGTTGTTACTGGAACTCACAGCCATTCAAAATGCAAAGCAACTGTAAGGAACATCTTTACAAGTGCTTCTGAGACATTTACAAGATCGCTTCATGAGACAATTGAAGAGCTCAATATCATAAGAAAAAAGGCTCAAGTGCTTTCTAAAGTAAACAACAAAATGCAGATTATGGATCCTGTAAGCTATGAGACCTTAGATGCTGAGATTGACCAGAATCTGTTCAATGAAATATCAGAAGGGGATGAGATAACTTATATCGAGCACAACAATAGGATAAAAATAATTGAGAAGAGATGATTTGGTTAGATGAAAAAAACAAATACTTCCACAACAGCTCAACCAAGGTCCCCGTAACTCAAGAACATTTTCTTGCCTGTCTTCATATCCTTTACAGTGACTTTGTCTTTTCCAAGTTTGATTATCTTCACTTTATCCCCTCTGTAATCTTTCACAGTTCCATTCTTTAGATTGTAGCATCTGAACAGGACAGTCACCCTGTAAACTTCCTTTCCAGTCATCCTGTTTTTTGTGAACAGTTTTTGCGAAACTTTCAGCTCTCCACCAAATTTCTGTTGCAATCTCTTGCCAATGCCTTGAAGATATCTTTGGTCTGTGAAATAAAAGTCAAATCCATCCTTGACTTTTTTGATCTTATTGATCAGGACATTCTCCCTTCTTGCCATTTCTGAATCTATATAATCAATTATCTCTTTGCTTGAATTCCTCAGCTGAAGTATACCTTCATAGTAATTCTCATGCATAATAGGCATAAAAAACAAAAGCTTTTTAATGGTTTCTAAACTTTTCCTAATATAATGAAAGGCAAAGGCTTTTGGGGCAAGCTATGGTGGTTCATTTGGGAAGATGACAGTATTTGGTCCTGGATTGTTAATATTGTTCTTGCCTTTGTTTTGATCAAATTTATCATATACCCTGGCCTTGGATTTGCCCTGCAGACATCCCACCCTATTGTTGCTGTTGTCTCTGGAAGCATGGAGCACAGGATGGTCCCTTCTGGAGGCAATTATCGGATCTGTAATAATTATTTTAATGAAAAGCAAAAGGTTGATTTTGACAATTTCTGGGATATATGTGGGCCTTTTTACATGACAGAATTTGGCATCAGCAAAGAGAATTTTGAGGCTTTCCGCTTCAGGAATGGTTTCAATAAAGGCGATATCATGATACTTTACAGCTCAAAGAATATCAAGCCTGGTGATGTGGTTGTCTATCAAGGCCAGAATTTTCCTATAATCCATAGGATTGCTCAGATCACTGATGATGGGCAAATAACAACTGTGGGCGACCATAATGGCTATAAGGACAAATCTATCACAGATGACAAACTGATTGGAAAAGCTGTTCTTAGGATTCCTTATCTAGGATATGTCAAGATCCTTGCTGTTGAGTTAGTCTGCTTAGTCAATGATGGATTTCAGTTTTGTGAAATAAGTATATGAGGTAAAAGAATGTTTTGTCCAAAATGCGGTTCAATATTGATGCCAAAAAAAGATAAGAATAAGAAAGTGCTTGCATGCTCCTGCGGTTATAAGCTTAAGAGTACTGATGACACGAGAATCAAGGAGATTGTTGAGAATAAGTCTTCAAGAGTTGAAGTCATTGAGAAAGAGCAGACTGGCAACATCCTTGTTGATGCCGAATGTCCTAGGTGCAAGCACAATAAAGCCACATTCTGGACTATCCAGACGAGAGCATCTGACGAACCTGAAACCAAATTCTACAAATGCGAAAAATGCAACCACACCTGGAGGGATTATTTGTAATCAAAAATTATTCAACCTTAAATTATTCAACCTTATAAACACTTAATAGAGCATCTAAATCTCGGTCTTTTAAGTCTAAGAATTTTCTTACCCCGACTTCACCAAAATATAATAACAGTCTATCTTTCATCTTACAAGCTTCTGGTATTTGAGAATAATCATAACCAGATACACCATTAGCACACCATCCATTATTTTTTGGATTCACTGTCACTGGTTCAGTTAAAGGAAGTCCAATATATTTTATTATTGTTAAACTAATTCTATAAATAGGCGTAACAATTAACTCTGAATGCTCTGTTGCAGCTGTTAGTACTTCTTTTGCAATTTCTGCATTTTGGCCCAAAGGTTCATCTGCTTCAGAAAAACCTGATCTTATTGCTATACCAGAGATAGGTATACCAAATAGAAAACCTCGATACAATTGTTCATTAGATGGCATACTCATCAGAATACAATCTTATTTATAAGGATTTATAATTTTTATTAATTATTTGTTAATATACATTTGAAAGGTACAATCCTCAACCTAGAAATGCTTTTTATAAATCTTATATAATCTTTCAAAGCTAAAACAAGAAAAACAAAAAAACAAAAAAATCACTCATCATAAAACGCATATCTGCTGACTTCCATTGCATTTGTGTCCCTTTCACAGCTTCTGCAGATATACGGGTCATACAGACCAGACTTAAATATATGGCTGCCGCATACTATGCACTTGTTTCTAACCATATTATCACCCCGCCTATTTTGAATAATAATTCTGTCCGCAACGTATGCATCTATACAGGTTTTTATCCACATGTCTCATCTCAACCATGCAATCCTGGCATAGGATTGATTTGTCTAGTCTGACAAATTCCATGTCCAAGGCATCGTCAAATTCCATTTTAAGTCACCTCATCATATCCCTTCATAAAACACTCTTCCCATGCAGAAATTTCATCATCCTCTACCAATGATTCTCTAAAATCCTGATCATAGAAACTGTCATCTGACTCAGCAAGAATTTCTAACATTTTCTCACCCCCTTCCAAAGGAAATTTCGGGTTAATCACAGATTTCCCGGAATATTTACATTATATCATTATAAACTTATATAACTTTGCCTTATAATTTATAAATATTATAAATATTGATAAAAATAGGAGAATTTATATAATAAACTGATTTCCATATTAATAAGGGGGAAATATATGAAAAGAAGCGTAATTCAGATAGCAAATTCAACTCAAATGATCTCTTTGCCTAGATCATGGAGCAAGCGTTTTAACATCCAGAAAGGTGATGAATTAGAAGTTATGGAAAAAGGCACTATGGTCACTATAAGTACTGAAAATGCCAAATCTTCAAAAAAAAGAGAGATTGACTTTGCTGAATTAGAACCTACAACTATCAAGAAAGTTTTATATGGGTTATACAATGTCGGGTATGATGAAGTTAAGATAAATTTCCCTGATGTTTCTTCACTTGATTTTATTCAAGAAGTTCTTAAAGATGAGATGATAGGATATGAGATTATTGAACAAAAAGAGCATCACATCATTGTAAAATCAATTGCTGGCGGCATTGAGACAGAGTTTGATAATATGCTCAGAAGAGCTTTGGTCCTTCTTAACACTATGTCTGAAGGTGTTTTAAATGCTTTAAAAAAAAAAGATGCTTATGCTATTAAAAGTTTGAAATACTTGGAAGTGAACAACAATAAATATATTGCATTTTGCTATAGGATTTTATCAAGAAGAGGTTATGTTGAATTTGAAAAGACCCATTTTATGTATGGAGTCTTGGGTGAGCTTGAAAAATGTGCTGACCAGCTAAAGTATCTTTGTGATTATCTTGAGGAGAATAAGCATCATCTTGGCAGTATAGACCAGCAAACCTTGGAATTCTTTGAATCTGTAAATAAATATGTTGAAGAGGCAAATATCCTGTTCTATAATTTTGACTTGAAAAAAGTCAATAAGTTTTTCATAAAAAGGAAAGCGCTTATTAAGAGAGGCCTTGATATTACAAATAAGCATAATCTTTGCAGTGTTAAAGTGAAAAACAAAGGCATTTGCCATACAAGGATGACTTTCTATGCAGTTAACCTTGTCCAGAATCTGGTTGATATGATTGCCAGAAGAATGGAATCATTGCTTTAGGGTTTTTTTGATGGTTGAAATAAAAGAGTCAATATTCAAAGTCATGGTCAAACCCAACTCAAAAGAGAATAAGATCATTGGATTTGACCTCGAAAAAAAGGCTTACAGAATTTCCATAAAAGAGCCTGCTGACAAGGGCAAGGCTAATAAAGAGCTAATAAGATTTCTCTCAAAATCATTGAAGAAAAGAGTGGCAATCATCAAAGGATTGAAAAGCAGGGAAAAAATAGTAAAGACCGGATAAAATGTCAGTTATATCTGATTCCCATCTTTCTCAAATTTGATCTAAAGCAATAAGGGTTCCTATAAAGATAGATGAAAAATCCTCTCCTATAAGGTTCTATTAGATTTTTATTGATATCATCAACAACTAAACTGCAAGAAGGATTTATGCCCTTGCTCTCAACAATATCCCAAAAATCCCTATTTGGTTTTCTTGCACCCATTTGATAGGAAAAGAAGATACTGTCAAAAAACCCAATGTCAGCATTCTTTAAAAGGTAGTCTCCCTTAAACTGTTTCTGATTTGATACTAGCATTACTCTCCTGCCATTTCTTTTTATCCCTCTTGCAATATCGAGGATTCCATTTGGAGAAACATCACAGATTGCTCTTCTTATATCATCTTGAGGTATCCCAAACCTTTCAGAAACTCTTGTTAAGAACTCTTCAGAGTTTTCTCCTATAGAATATTCCTCTTGGATTGATCTCATAAATTCAGTTAATTCACGTTGAGGAACTTGGTAGTCTAATTCTAACCTTCTTCCTGCAGCATCACTGTCAGGTTCAGCCAAGACTCCTCCCCAGTCAAATAATACTGTATCAATCATATATAGAAGAATGCGTATCCAGTTAAAAAATTTTTCATTTTGGACTATATTATCATACTAATGAATGATTTTTTCATACTTCTTCTCTCTGCCACTATCTGGATCACTCTGATTTCCGCATTTATTTCAGCTTTTATTAAGGCTAAATGAAAATTCTTCGAAAAAGAATGGCATACTTATATTAAGGGCCTCAATCATTTTTTTCTGCATGTCAGATGTATGCTTAATATTAATAAAAAACAATAAGATTTTCGGAATTAAACAGCATTACAGAGAGATAGAAAAGATAATCAAACAACAGGTTAAATCAAAGCATACACTCAACCATTCAATTGACCTTGATGGAGGATTTATCATCCTAGACTGTGACAAAAAACATGTTCTAAACAATCAGATGTGTTTTGATCTAAATTTTATAAAAAAGGATTATATGATATTTAATTAAAACCCATCCAATTTCTTCTGATTCTTGTTAAACCGTTCCAAATGCATTGGCGGCTCTATCTTGACAAACTTATAGCCTAACCCTTCAAGCATCTCCTTTGCGTTTGGACTTATCTTTGGAGCTGCCAAAACCCCTCTGACATCTGAAACACCTCTTGATTCCTTAACTTTTTTGACATACCTCTGCAATTGTGAGACTGCTGAAAAGTCTGCATTATACCTTTTGCACTCAACTATTGTAAGTATATTGTCTTTGTCATGTCCAAATACATCAATAAACCCGAATTTTATATGCTCTTCCATGCTCAATGGCTTGAACCCTTTCTCAATCATTTCTGGATTATTGAATATCATCTCAGCCATGTCTTTTTCTGTTCCTTGAAGTATCAGGGTCTTATTGTCCTCCATCTTCCTTGTCCTGAGAGAATAGACTTCATGTATTAAGATGTCCATGTACTCTTTCAGCGCTAGATTCCTGCTGGATAATTTCAAGACTCCTTTATTCAATGAAACATCATGGCTGGTTTCGCATTTCATATAATTTATGGGATTGCTTCCTTTTGGCTGATGCACAAGAAGAGTTGTATCTTCCTTTATCATCACAATCCTGTCACCTTTGCTCAGATATGACTCAGCCCTTCCGCTATAATTGACAGTGCATGAGCTGAGCATGATTATTGACTCTTTTTTCTTGATTGCATTATCCAAGATTATTGCGTATTCACCTAGTTTCATAAAAATCACTAATCATCTTCAGTTTAAAAAAATTGTCGTAATGAAAAAGACTCTTGTTCCAAGATGCCTATGAAAAAGTGTGTAGGGCAGTGACATATGTCATGGCCCAGTACAGATGCCTATGAAAAAGAAAGATATAAAAACAACCTCTTATTGATTTTATGCATGCTAAAAAAGAGAAAAGGCAGACTTATTGTCATAGAAGGCATTGATGGATCTGGAAAAGCCACTCAAACCAGAATTCTGTTAAACCATTTAAAAAAGAATAAGATAAAATGCTCCAGCTTCAGTTTTCCAAATTATTCAACTAAATACGGGAGGCTGATAAGAAAATGTTTGAGTGGAGAGCTTGGATCTATAGATGAGGTTGACCCATATTATTTTGCGTCCCTCTACTCAGAAGATCGAAAGCTTGCAAGTGAAAGTATAAGAAAGGATTTAGAAAATGGAAAGATAATAGTGATTGACAGGTATGTTTATTCAAATTTCCATCAGATGTCAAAACTTCCAGAAAAAGACCAGCCTGCTTTCCTTAAATGGATGATAAAGAATGAATTCAAGAATAATAAGCTTCCAAAAGAGGATCTTTTATTATATCTGTATATTCCAGTTAAAAATGTCCTAAGGCTCATAAAGAAAAGAAATATCAATAAGAAGGTTGACATCCATGAAGAGAATGAGAAGCATCTGAAGGACACTCAGAATATTTTTCTTGACCAGGCTAATAAGAATAAGTCATGGCACAAGATAGACTGCATAAAAAACAACAAATTCTTGTCAAAAAAAGAGATAAGCAGAAAGATCAAAAAAATTGTAGAGAAGATTATTTGATCAACAGCACATCATACTTTTTCTTATTATCTTCATTCAATGAATCCCACTCATGGTCCTTTGCCTCAAAACCTTCTAGAATCCTTTCAGAAAAATGTAATTTGATATGATCATCTTCAAAAATGAATAATGTGCCTTTACTCAAAATATTTTTCAGAGGATCCTTGATCTCTTCTGGATACTCAGTTTTATCCCACCTTTTTGTTCCAATCTGAAAATCTGCATCTGTCCATTTCAGGAACTCAAATCCCTCATCAAGATTTCTCAAAAAGAATATGCTATGGTCCTTAACCTGTTTAATCCTCATATATCTCTGTGCAGCATTAAATAACTTGTCAGGATATGTCATCTTTTTCCTCTTTCTCATGATCATCTAAATACATGTCTAGCTTAGAATTAGACTTTCTTGTCTGATAACTCACTGGTTTAACTCTGTCTTTCTTCAAATAAATCACCTCTTTAAAAAATTAAATGTCAATAAAAATTAAATATCCAATGGTTGGTCTTGAACATACTCTTTTTTCTTTTTCAAGGCAATCTCTGCTTTATGCAGCTCAATTCCCAAATATAATGCATGCCTTATCAGGGATACTCTTGAATCCCTGCTGATCTTGTTTATCAGACCATAGGCATTTGTTCCCTTAAATACCACTAAATTATCTCCATCTTGTGACACACACTGCACCTTAATAAACCTTTCCCCTTTTTCTTCATCAAGGGTTATCACAAAATTTCCCCTTGGATCAAATTCTTCTGATAAAGCGCCTTTGTACTTGTCAAGATATTTATCAACCAGCTCTTTTGATGTTGCCCAAGTGTCGTCGTAAAGATGGGCTGACTGTGAATTTATTATTAGATCCCCTAATCTGATGCCTTTCTCAATCCCTTTCTTTTTTAGTTTTTCTATAAGATCTTTTCTCATATTGTTCTGAAGTATTCTCCATGATAATGCATTTTCAGGATACCCTGCAAACATGTCATTTGATCTTATTGTTATTGTGAGATGGAATTTATCATCCCTTACCCTCAGCCAAAGATGATTCAGGCATGGGCTGCCTCCTTTTGTAAGATCTCCTTTGCTGTCCCAAAGATTGATGACAACAGCCCTTGAATCTAGTTTATCGGATAGTTTTTTTAGCGCTTCATCAACTTGATCAATGCCAAAATGTGATCTCATTCTCATCCCGTAAGTGTAGCTTACATCATCTGGCCTAGCATCTGTAAGTATCCTTGGAAGATAATTTTCAAAATGCTGCTTATTAAATGGGAAAAATTCTGGGATATGCACCTTATCAGGGTCTTCATCTGTGATTATTGACAACAGGTTCATGATCTCTTTTTGTTCAGAATCATAGTGTGTTCCAGTGACAGTCCCGAATTTCATTATGATATCCAATATTTGAAGCCAGACTGATGCAACATTCTTGCCTCTTACAACATAGACTGAATTCTCGCCCACATATTGCAATGACCCTTCTTCCTTTTTCTCAAATATTTGCCTTGGCCTCACTGTTTTTGGTGTTGCAAACTCAATCTCAGGCAGTTTTGATATGTCCTCAACCCATTCTACAATAATTGAGTCCCTTAACTCATTCAATACATCTTCGGGTAAGTCATTTTCAATATATCCCTCATATTTGCTTATGATTTTCCATACTTCTTTTCCAGTTGTCTTTGTCTTTCCTTTCTTAAATCCATTTTTAAAGAAATCCCTAAGCACAATCCCTGAATTTGAGAAGTCATTGCCAGTTATAACAAGATTGATAATATCAGGATTTGACAGCAAATTCCTGATCAAGAAGTCAACTCCCCTTTCAGCTGAATAAAGCTGGCCTATCACGCAATAATATTTGCTGTCTATTTTCTTTGCTATCTCTTCTTTTTTTGACCAAAGGCATATGACTGCTGTAGGGCTCTGTTTATTTCCCAGAATTAATTGATTGTTTTTGTATAATGGCTCAAACACCTAAAGATCACCCGGAGTATAAATAAAAAATCCCTACCCCATATTCATAGACAAATAGACAATAGGGGGTGCCATTTCATCTTAAAACAGGGATAGGAACTTTTTAAAATAAATTTTTCACTTAACATCAATTGGAGTGATGCATCATATTTAAGCAATATTAAAGTATGAACTATAGTTTTTAAGATATAAATCAGTGAAACAAATTGATTATCTTATAGAAAAAAAACTTTTTTGCTATTCTAAAATTAAAAAACTTAAAGTATCACTTATCCACATTTCCCATATCCATCATTGGGGTAAGAGTGTGTTTTACAATCTCTCCTGTCTCACTGTCAATCTTGACATTTAAAGTGTTGAAAGTCATTGTGATATAAGTGAAATTATAGACCTGCCCTTCATCAATATTCTGAAGTATTACAAAGGAATTCAATTGTAGCTGATTCTTGTATTCCTTATGCTGAAACTCTTCCATTATCTTTTTTGCATCCTCAAGCGTCACTTTCACCTTATTGATATCAAGCTCTTTTAGCCTTGATTCAGGCCTCTTGAAAATCTCAGTCTCTGCTGTAATGGAGATATTGCCTTTTTCTATCACAAATGTTACAACTTTATCAGTTTTTGGATTGTAAAAGCCAAACTGGATGACTCCTTCATTAGGCTTGTCAAACATCAGGAAAGCATGTGCAAGAAAACAATCCATATTCTTTTTTCTCCATTCAATATATTTCTTATCTTTCTCCATCTCTTTATAAGATTTTATTATGTCCATTTTAATCAGACCTCAACCAATTCAAACTCAACACTGCCCATACCTAATCTTTCAGCCTCTTCAACCTGCTTCAGCCCAGTTTTTTTATTGCTTTTCAGAAAAACATCTTCTCCTTCATTCTCAACAACAATATCATGGCTGGCTTTGTCAATCGCTACTGCATCCCCACTGCACAAGACTCCACAATCATCTGCTATAATCTTGCCAGGATTTGCAGCGCAATCACATCTTTGTGAAATATTTTTTATTAAGGAAACATAATAGTATTTCTTGAACATTTTCTGTGCAGAATTTGCTCCATCAGCCAATAAGGTGTCAAACAATCCAACTTTTGCTTTTATCAGATGTTTTGGGCATGCTACAACACAATTAGAGCATCCATAACAAGATTCAAAATAAGGTTTGTCCCTTACAACTATGCCTTCAACAGGGCATGCTCTTTCACAAGCCTTGCACTGGTCACACTCTCCTTCAAATATAGGTTTTGCACCGTCATGTATTGCGCTCTTTGATCTCTTTGTCAATGCGCCCATCCCAAGATTTTTTATCGACCCTCCGAATCCACAGCAGACATGGCCTTTGAAATGTGTCAATACTAACACACCATCAACATCAATCAAGGATTTACAAACCTCATAAACAAGATTCTCACCTTTTGACAGGACAAAATCATCATCTGTCCTTATCTCTCCAAGCTCATCCCAGCCTTTCTCAATTGCAATCCTCTTATGGTCTTTAGGATTTCCTCTTGGACTATTATAGGATACAGATGAATCATATAAGAAATGTTCAAAACCCAGTTTTTTCAAAATATCAATTATATCTTTAACATCATCTGGAACAAAAGAAGTCTTATTCCCAGGCTCTCCAAAATGGATCTTTACAGCTATTGTTTTGCATTCCCCAAACTCCTTCAAAAGCTCTTCTTTAAACCTGCTCAAAAACCCTTCTGAAAGAGATTTTGAATAAAAAACATCTGCCATAATATTGACATATCCTTATCATTTATATAATTTACTGCAAGAGATTTTAAATAATCCAAATTTATATAAGAAAAGAATGGATGTAATAACCTTGATAATTGGAATACTGAATATATTCTTTGGCATCCTGATAATTCAGCTGCCAAAGCTTTTGAGATGGATAGTCGGAATCTGGTTTATTGCCCAAGGAGCTTTGATATTGATCAATATTTTATTATGATTTATCTTATTATATTAAGAAATCAGATATCAAATATCCTTCCAAAGGGTCCTGGATTGACCACTATAGTTTTTCCTATTTTATCCTCTTTCTCAGAATTCTCATGCAGATGCCCGGAAACAGCTAAGACTGGAGAATGTTTCTCTATAAATTGCCTTATTGATTTGTTTCCTGCATATTCTCCATTGATCTTGTCAAGATTTGTCTTATAAGGAGGTGCATGTGTTAACAGCACTACTTTCCTGTTTTCAATCCTTTTCTCGAATATTTTTCCAAACTTTTCAAAATTCTTGTCAATTAATGAAAAGCCTCCTCCTCCATATCCTAAGAAAGTGTAATCCTCAATTTCCATAGCTTGTCCATGCAAGAACATGAGATTCTTGAAAGGTTTTAACGCTGATCTCAGCTCTTCCTCTCCTTCATGATTGCCGTGGATAATCACGATCGGTTTGCCTATTCCATTCAGCTCTTTCAACCCTTCCTTAAGCCCTTGTCCAAATATGCTAACATCTCCAGCGCACACTAATAAATCTGCTTCTTTAGCCTTTTCCTTGATCTTCTCCATGGCTTTCCTGGATGTATGGATGTCAACAAAAGTTAGTATTTTCAAAAAATTCCCTCCATTAGTTTCTTATTTAGCATTTTTTTTGAACCGAACGTAAGTGAGTCTGTTTTCATAGAAACAATAAAATTCAACTTTATTTATAAATGTTAGGTTTAATTGATTATTATAGAATTGATTATTATAGAGTATTATGGGCGCCGAGGGCGGGACTTCAAAATCTCAAGGGGATCAAAGATATTTGAACCCTCATAGGATTGGGGAATCCAACCAGAACCTATGTCTGGCGCCAGACCAGATTAGGCTTCCTTTTTTCTTTTTTATTTTTCATAAGAAATTCTAAAAACAACTCCTTATTAAGAGTTCACAAAAGAAAACAGTAAAATCTAAAGAACCACCAGTCATAGACTGGTGGGATTTACTAAATCCGCAATTACATTATGATAGGACTGGTGATTCTTAGTGCTCAGGAATTTTTCACTCCTGAAAGCTAAATCAATCAAAGATTGCCACCAGTCAGAGACTGGTGGAAAATTCCTGACATTTTATCATATCCAAAAATTTTCCAACTCAAATAAAAATTCTTCAGAAATCCTCAATTTTAAATAGAATTTTCCAATTATTCTGAAATATTTTCAACTAAATCATAGAACTAAGCAGCTTTCCCATCTTTTTTATCAGCTTTATTCTCTTCTTTTCTATATACACTTCTTTGCACTGCCTGAATCTGAACATCATCAAGATTACAGACAGGAATAACTATTGTATATTCTGGAGTCCACTCAACTTTTCTGTAGCCTAGGTCTCTATTCCTTTCTTGTACTATCTCAAGAACACTTTGATTGTAGCCTGCAGATTCTCGAATAAAATCCATTATCTCCTCTTCAACTAATCCTCCAAAATATCTTTTAAAAGTTACATGAGGAGCTGACCCATAAACTGGATCATTGGTGACTGGATGACGAACTACTGGAACATTTCTAAGTTCAGTATCAACTCTTGCACATAATCTCTCGCCAGCATCTCTTAAAGGAAATTCTCTATTAGTATCTTCATACAATTCACATTGATATAATATATCAACTTTTACATGTATACCATAAACATGATCACGACGATTATCAACAGTTCTAAGATGAAAAAATCTTCTCATTTTATCTACTTCAACAAAAAATCTATTTTCATTCCAACAAAGCTTCTCACCACATCCAATGATTTCATGTAGGCCTATCCTTTCCCTTGCAGACATGAATTCATACCAAGCATTTGTTAAACGAGGTATGCCTACCCTCCTATCCCTCCTATCATACTCAATCCTTAAGGCAAAACTATGACTTGAAATATAGTTGTCCTTAAGTCTTAAAGTACCCAATAGACTTAAAGGCAGTTTTTTATTTATTTTTCTTATTTTATCCAATGCATCTTTATGAATTCCTTCTCTTGCAATCATAGACGGTTTCCATCTTCTGATTAACGAATGCAAATCACCTGTATGTTGAAAAATACAAGAAACTCCAATATCAAAATCATGTAAAGTACACATTATAATTAGAAATTAGCTTTAATATTTAAAACTTATTAAAAAATAACAAAGTACCATATTTTTTATCAAAGGTTGTAATAATCCTGCAGGATTATCTTATCCAAGTCCTCTAAATCCTTGACAACAAACAGATTGCCATTCCCGATCTCAGCAATCTTCTTTCCAAGCTCAACCCCTTTCTCATCCAGATTGATCCCAATAAGAGAGATTGTTACATTGCTGTTCCTGGCAATTGAGCATGCTTTCAATGTATCTTTTTCAGGTGAATGCCCTTTTGTAGGAAGTGCATCTGAAATGATCACAAGATGCCTTGTGACATTCTTGTCCTGGAACATTTCCACTGATTTCTCTATTGTTTTTGCAATATCTGTCTGCTTTGCAGCCTTTGTCTTGGTTATCTCCCTTAATATCATCAGAAAATCGTCTGTTGGTGGGATAGAGGTATGGATGTCTGTTCCAAAGACAATCAGTCCGACCTTGTCTTTTCCTTGAATAGCCTTATATGCTAATGCCACTCCTGCTTTTTTGCTCAGATTTATCTTCTTGCCTTTCATTGATCCAGATGCATCAAGAGCATATATGATATGGATTGATCCTTTTGATTGCCTTTCAAAGACCTTAAGGTCATTTATCCCTAATTTGTCTTTTCCTCTTCTTAAGGCAAGTTTTATTGATTTTTTTATTGCAATATCCCTGTACCTGTCTGAGTTCCTGAAATTCTTTATGTCTTCTTTTCCCCCATAGATAAATGATTTTTTATGGATCTTTTCACCGAAAATGCCTAGTGGAATCATATTGTCCAGTTCTTCAGTGTATAGTACAAGGGATGCTACATTGATGCCTTTATCAAGTATTTGACCATCTTTGTCAACATATTCTTTCTCTTTAAGATCCTCAAACCTTTTTTGCATCTCTTTTTTTATCTCTCTCTGAAATTCAGGGATATGGATGTTCTTTTTGACATAATTTGGGTTATATCCTGACATCCATCTGATGATTGCCTCTCCATATATTGATTTTGCCAGTTGATAATTCTGGACTAATTGTTCAAACATCAGGTTAGGGGAAAAACTGCTCAATCCTTGGTTTAGTGCGCTTTTTATTGCTCTTCCTTCTTCAATAGTGTCCTTGTCATTTTCCATGACTGAATTCAGGAGCTTGTCATCATCGCTCTTGCTTAATTTTCCGCTCAGTTCTTGTATAGGGCTGAAATTCTCCAGTTTTACTTTCTCGTCAGGGGACATCACCTTCTTCCTTTTCACTGCCTCCTGATTCCCTTTCCACATTCTTGAGCCTTCCTTCCTTATAATCCTGCTCAAATTTCTTGAACTCCTGTTTTATGAAATCAGATGTTGATTGGAGATATTTTACAGAAGGTTTCATCTCTATCCTATGTGACAGCACAGAATGCACTGCTTCCTTTATGTCGATAAACTCAACACTTTTCTTATTTCTTAGAAATGCATTTGATTGGGCCCTTTCATACAATCCTATTGTCGCCCTTACTGATGGTTTCTTGAGGATATTCTTATCCTCCCTTATCATCCTGACAAAGTATACCATTGAATCCAGCAATTTATCTGAAAAGTCCACTCCAATTGTTTTTCCTGAATTCAGCAATATCTCTTTTTCTATCTTCAATGTTTCTGGATAATCCATATAGATAATGTCAAACCTGTCCAAGAACACCTGGCTCAGCTTCTCAGTGCTCGTGTCTTCTGGATTCATCGTCCCTATAAATATAAAATTGGCTGGAAAATCAAGATCATATGACCCTATTGTTGCTATCTTCTCCTGCAACACCTGCAATAATGCATTCTGCAGCTTTTCAGGGCATCTGTTGACTTCATCAAAAAACAATATTCCATTATTTGACTTGAATATCTTTCCTGGTGTGAATGCCTCTACACTTAATGGCCCGAATTTCATTGCCTTTATCGGATCAATATCTCCTACTAGGTCTTCTGCTGTCAGATCAGGGCTTCCCTGGACTCTGACAAACCTTTCTTCACCTTTTAGTTTCTTTTTTTTCCCTTCTTTTTTTCCAATGACATTGTCCCATGGATAATCTTCGGGATTTATATCAATATCAGGCAATAGTTTCGCAATATTCTTTGCCAATGTTGTCTTTCCGATTCCAGGCGGGCCTACAATGACAACATTTCTTCCCATCAGCAAGGCTGATTTCAGCTGCTTTTTTGTATCTTCCTGTCCTAATATGTCTTTGAATGGATCCTTTTCTAGGAATATTTTTTTGAATTCCTCTTGCATATTGACCTCCAATTATTTTTCTGATTCCAATATTGGGAACGGCTTTCAGCCACTAGTCAAAAACTGGTGGAAAATTTCTGACATTCAAAAAAAACTATATAGGGTCCTAAGAAAAGATGTTTTGATTTATAAATCTATCCCTGGCCTTTTTTGTCATTAAGAAAAATATTCAATTATGTTGAATACCATTATCAATAGCTAAGTTTTCAGGAATATATTGATTTCCGACACTTTTATTAACTAATATGTATAATAATTATCATCCATGGAGAAAAAGACAGATTATGATATTGTCATTGCAGGCGCTGGGCCTGCAGGCCTATCATTGGCTGCAGAGTTGAGCAAGAGTTTTAAGATTCTTATATTTGACAAGAACAAGATTCCATTTACAACATGCACATGGTACAGCTATAATGACAGGATAAACAAGCACAAGCTGGAAGAGGCAGTGATCAATAAATGCTCATCTCTTCTTTATGTTGCTTCAAAATTCAAGCATGTCATGAAGGACAACTGCATCATCCTCAATGAAAAAAAAGTTCTTAGGATTTGGCTGAACAAAGCATTAAACAATAGCGCAGAAATAAGGCAATTGACATTGAAATCATTCTCAAGGAATATGGGTTTGATAACAGTGATTACAGACAAGGAAAGAGTAAAGGCAAAGCTGTTGATAGACTGCACTGGGATTTCATCCCCAATTTTAAGGAAATATGAACTGGTCGCCCATATTAATTCATGGATCTGCTTTGGATATACTATAGAAAATATTGATATTAAAACAACTGACCAGATCCAGTTCCTGCCTGTAAATGATAGGAACAATACCTATATCGGATTGTATCCCCATTCAAGAAATAAGGCTGATTTCTATGTGTTCAGGAACCTAGAGGGAAAATTGGGAAGCATCAAATCATTGAATTCAGTTTTTGAAAAAACCCTTAGAAAATATTTCCCGGAAGCAAAGAAAACCAATGTCATTCAGGGAAAAATAATATCTGGAGAGCTGAATCAGTATGCCTTGGACAATGTTGTCTTTTTTGGTGAGTCTGGTATGCTCACTCCGCCTGCCTGTGGCATGGGCTTTAATGAGATCCTGATGCAGCACAGAAAATTCTCAAAAGGCATAAAAAGGCTTATGCGTTCAAAGAGATTAGATAAAGATTCATTGTCAATCCTCTCATTAAGCCTCAGGAATGATGAGACAATCAATTTCCAGAGGATTATGGCAAAATTCACCTATTATTTTATCAGCAGCCCTGGAAAATGGGAAGGAGGGGTGAAATGGCTGAATTCCTTAGGCCATTTGAGCAAGCACTGGATGAGGAATGACATAAATTTAGACTGGATAAAGAAAGCCACAATCAATCTTCATAACACCATACCTCTTGTTGAGACTGCCCGTTACATGCCTCCTAAAGATTTCTTGTTTATCTCTGAGCAGTTCATCAGGTTTGTCAACAAGTCCCTTATCTCTGAAGCAGAATACCTCATTAAAAAGAATGCAGAGAGAGGCTTCCTCATAAAAAAGAATGCTGAAGAGTATTTTTTTAGGTTTAGGAAAGAGAAAATCTAAGAAATTACTTATTTTATTAATTTCTATTAATTAAATCCTTACCATTGAAAATTCTTCGAAAAAAACTCATAAACCTTTATTAAGGGCCTTTTGAGATTTTATTTCTATGAAACCGAAAGATATAAATAAGAGGTATAATATACCATATGGTACAGCAAGATATATACTAAAACAAAAGTTATCAGATGACGAATATATCACCGAGTTAAGGCTTATTAAAGTCCCTAAAGATCAAAACCACCCTGAAGGAATTAGGTACACACTTGTCTTGATTGATAAAAAGACAGGAAAAAGAATAATTGGATTTGATAATTTTGAAAGAAAAGGTCACCATATCCACATTAACAACATTGAATTCCCCTATGAATTTAGAGGAATATTCAAACTAATCCAAGATTTTTATAAAGAAGTCAAAAGGGTAAAGTCAAAATGAGAATAAGAAAAGTCAAAATTGAGATTAAATCATTAGTAAAGTCTCTAAATGAATTTGCTGAAACTTTTGAAAAAGTCAGGAAAGGAGAATATGTAGAGCCTAAAGAAGTTGTTAGTTTCACAAACTTTGATGTATTCAGAAGTTTCTTCACAGATAAAAGAATGCAGCTATTAAAGATAATTAAGGAAAAGAAGCCAAAATCAATTTACCAATTGGCAAAACTAGCTAAAAGGAACTACAAAAATGTCTATGACGATGTGAAATTGCTCAAATATTATGGATTAGTAACTAATAAAGATAATAAGGTAAGAACTGATTTTGATAAGATAGAGGTTGATGTTGTTTTTTAAGAATGAAGAGTTTTAAGTTGGAGAAGAAATAAGTTCTCCCCCAATATCCACATATTCTCTTCTCAATCCTTCACAAAGATCCCTCACGGAATTATGAGTCTTAACATATCTCCTTAAGTCATCAACCTGATTAAATAATTGCCTTACATCACCTGTTTGAACATTTCCTATTGCAAGATCTTCTCTCATCAAACAAGGACTCATTCCACCATCTGTAGTTACTGAATAAAAATGTCCTGGCTCCTGGCATAATCCACTTAGAGTACAATGTCTTGACACCTTTACTCCTCCAGCATAAGCTTGTTTTAATCTTAAAAGCTCATCTTTAACATATTGCATCTCATCAGGATTCATAACCAAGTCCCTCAAATATTCAGATGCCCTTCCAATTTCAATAAGCTGCCCAAAAACCAATTGATCCACACCATGTTGTAATGCCAAAAGAACAAAATCTTCTAATTCATGTTTATTATGCTTATCAATAGGTGCTTTCATGCAGGTGATAAAAGGATAGTCTGCCATTATATCCAAGCACCTTATTGCATGATCAAAATTACCATCTCCCCTTATATAATCATTTGTCTCTGGACTAGCACCAGCAACTCCTATTTTCATTATATAGACATGATCTGCAATTTGATCAAGAACTTTTCTGCCCCCATTTCCTAAAAAAACATGACCATTTGAAGTTACAATATTATCAACCCCCATAGAACTTGACAAAGCAAGCAACTCTGGCAGTTCAGGTCTTAAAAATGGTTCTCCTCCAGTAAAATTAATAGCTCCTGCAACTTCAGCTATCTTTTTTGTATTCTCAATCAGATCTTCTGAACTTGGACCTTGGCTACCACTACCTGAATCATTATAACAATAAGTACATTCCATATCACACGATTTTGTAATAGTATACATTACAATTGGTCTTCTAAGTGTTTTAACTTGTTTCATTTTTATCCTCCTAAAAATATATTCTTTCTCCTGTGTCTGCTCTTAACATCCTCACTTTATCATCCATAGGAATACCACCTGCAAGTCTGGGATACAATCTTGATGTATGTACAACAGGCATTTTTATAGAATAATGAGGTAGCTCTGAACTGTGCTCAACATTTTGGATAATCCCTGCTGCATATAATACTTTTATTCCTCTTGAAGGTAAATCCATTTCAAACTCAGAGGGTAATGAATGAAAATTTGTAAGACCTTCTCTGTCCAAAAAAACAAAGTCTTGTCTTGAACAAAGAGATATCACTCCTCCAAAATCTTCTTCTCTAAATCTAACATTTGTCCTTTTCCTAAATCGTCTTCCGATATCACCAAGATTAACTTCCATCCTATCAATAAAGGATTGCGAATCTGCTTCACTCAATGGTCCACCCATGTACATTGTCTTTCCAGAAGTTGAATGATTGCATGCTAAAGAAGAAGTCCTACACCCCCCACCACAACTTGGTAATGCATAACACAAGTCACTACATTCAGAAGTCAATAAACCCATCCTTGACCAAGCATTTGCTCTTTTCCAAGATTCTAAAAAATTTCCATTAATATCTGATCCATATTCTTCAAGCTGAGGTGCTTGTATACATGCTCTGTTGATCCCATCAGGTGAAACAACCATAAATGTAACACCTGCCATGCACACTCTTGGAGAAAGTACTTCAAGATAATCCAGATAATTCTCTGGGAACATATCTTTAAGAATACATGGAGCAACAGGTAAAGTACTGTCTATTCTAAGTCCTGTCTCTCTCGCAGAGATTAAAGCATCAAAGTATTGTCTAAACTGCTCTCTTTTCATTGCCCATAATTCATGATCTTGTACTCCTGGAAAGGGCAGTAAAGGTGTAATTGTCATATTACATACTCCCTTATCATTAAGCAATTTTGCAGTCGACACAATTCTCCCTACATTTTTTTGAGTAGAAACATAATTAACGGTTAGATTGATTCCTTCATCCAATAAATTATCAAGTCCAACTAAAGTCTGGGTGAAAGCTTCTGGACATCCAACAGCTTCCCCATGAACTTCTTCTGTATCTCCATGAAGTGATATTAATATTGAATTTAATCCTTGTTCATTAAGTCTATGAGCGCTATTTCTTGTAATCTGCCTCCCATGTGAATTGATACTAGTATACATTCCTTCCTGATTTGCTCTTTTCAACAGATCAAAAAGAAGATTTTCTGCTAAAAAAGGCTCACCACCTGTAAAACACACTGCTGGAACTTCCTTCTTAACCAAGACCTCAAATAATCCCCTGACTTTAGCCTCATCAGTAGATGAAATCCTTGACAAACTGGATTCAAGATCATACTCCCAAAAATTATAGCAAAAACCACATCTGTTATTGCACTCAGGGGTTATCTCCATCTGCACTATCAAAGGTGCTTTCAGTCTTAACTGTTCCTCACTCATTCTAAACCACCAACTAACTATTATGAAGTAAATACCCTCCCAAATATCAACATATGTCCTCCTTTTAAGGACAACATTTATATAGGAGTGATGATTAACCCAAAAGATGGAAATACTTGAAGAAGCAGGTCTTACAAAAAACGAAATTGCTATCTACAAGTCTCTTTTACAGTTAGGTTCCACCACAGCAGGACCTTTGACAAAGAAGTCAGGAATACACAGATCTCGAGTATATGAATCACTAAACAGGTTGATTGACAAAGGCATTGTTTCTTACAAAATAAAAGCAAACAGAAAATATTTCCAAGCACAAAACCCGGAGACACTATTGGATTTCCTTGAGGAAAAAAAGCAGAAAGTAAGGGATATACTTCCTGAACTAAAAGCATTGCAGGAATTCTATCCAGAAACACAGGAAGCAAATGTGTTCGAGGGATACAAAGGCCTTAAATCTATTTTCGACAACGCCTTAAACATGTCAAAAAAAGGGGATGAAATACTTGTATTTGGAGCAAGGGCAGGAAAAGACTCTGCTCCTGAGACATGGAAATCTTTTTTCAGCAATTTCAACAAAAGAAGAGTAAAAAAAGGAATAAAATACAAGATTATTTTCAACCAAGAGTTAAAAAACACAGAAATCCCTAAAGAATTCCAAAAAAGTCCATTGACCCAAGTCAGGTTCATCAAACAAAAGACAATAGCAGGAATTAACATCCACTCAAACACCGTCGCAATCATTGTCTGGAAAAAGAGGCCATATGCCTTTGTCATAACAAGCAAAGAAGTGAATGATTCATTCAAAGAATACTTCAATGTGATGTGGAAACAGGCGAAAAAATAGCCCAAATCATAACCTTTCAAAAAGATGAAATCTTTTTAAAGGTCAGAAAATCTTCGATTTTCGATACTTTTTTAAATAATCGTCGGACAAGACAATAATAAGCAAAAAATGACAGAACTGATCATTACTGAAAAGCCAAGCGCAGCGAATAAGATAGCCACTGCTTTGGCTGATTCTCGATTGAAAAAAGAATCTCAATCTGGCGTTCCTTATTACACTCTCACCCATAAAGGCAAAGATATCATTGTCTGCTGTGCAGTTGGACACCTTTATACAATAGGTGAAAAAGAAAAAACTCCTTGGTCAAAATTCCCTGTCTATGATGTTGAATGGTTGGCAACAGCAGATATTGACAAAAAAGCAGATTTTTCTAGAAAATACTTAAATACAATCAAGAAGATTGCCAAGGATGCAGATGAATTTACTGTTGCCACAGACTTTGATATTGAAGGGGAGGTTATTGGATTAAATATTATCAGGCTTGCATGTAAAAGAAAAGATGCAAACAGGATGAAATTCTCAACCTTGACAAAGGATGAATTGATTTATTCATATGAGCACAAGTCAAAAACAATTGATTGGGGGCAGGCAAATGCCGGTGAGACCAGGCATATCCTTGATTTTTATTATGGAATTAATTTAACAAGGGCTCTCACAGAAGCTCTTAACAAATCCATTAATGGATTTAAGGTTCTATCCTCAGGAAGGGTTCAAGGACCTGCTCTTAAGATTATTGTAGACAAGGAAAAAGAGATCCAGGCATTTATGCCAGTTCCATTCTGGCAGATTGAATTGGATGGATTGATCAAGAAATCCCCAATTAAAGCAATGCACAATGAGGATAAGTTCTGGGAAAAAGAGAAATCAGATGCAGTGATGAAAAAAGTCAGGAGCGCTAAACAAGGTATAATCTCAAATGCTGAGAAAAATCAGTTTAACCAGAATCCGCCTATTCCTTTTAATCTTACTGGACTTCAAGTTGAGGCTCATCGTGTCTTTAGGTTTAAGCCAAAACATACTTTGGATATTGCCCAGAACTTGTATACAGGAGGATTTATCTCATATCCAAGGACTTCATCTCAAAAACTTCCAAAACAGCTAGGGCTCAAGAAGATCATTGAACAGCTAAAGCAAAATAACAATTACAAGGAATTGGCTGAGAAAATCCTTAAGACAGACTTGATCCCAAATGAAGGGAAAAAGACAGATGATGCTCATCCTTCAATATTTCCTACTGGTACGCCTCCAGAAGGCCTTGATGAAAGGGATCTTAAATTATATGATCTGATTGTCAAAAGATTTCTGTCTGTATTTGCAATTCCAGCAATTAGAGAGACAAATATTCTTACAATTGATGTAAATAAGGAATTATTTATCACAAAAGGTACAGTTACAATCAAGAAAGGATGGCATGAATTCTATTATCCTTATGTAAAATTGGATGAGACTGAACTTCCAGATGTTAAGAAAAATGATATTGTAGACATTAAAAGAATCAGTCAGCTTGCCAAAGAGACAAAACCTCCTAATAGATACACTCAATCCTCAATTATCCAGGAACTTGAGAAAAAGGATCTTGGAACTAAGGCAACAAGAGCTTCAATAATTGAGACTTTGTTCCAAAGAGGGTATGTCAAAGGTGAAAATAATATTGAAGCAACAGTCCTTGGTATAAAAACAAGTGATACACTGACTGCACATTGTCCTGATATTGTAAATGAAGAGCTGACCAGAAACTTTGAGATTGAGATGGAAAAAATAAGAAAAAATGAGATTAGTGAAGAACAGGTTCTTGAAGAATCAAAGATTGTCCTCAACAAGATTATTGAAAGATTCAAAAAAGAGGAGAAGGAAATTGGCCAGGAACTGGCTGATTCAAACCAAGAGGCTATAAAGATTGCCACCACAATTGGCAAATGCCCTAATTGCAAAAAAGGAGATCTTACATTGAGAAGAGGGAAGTTTGGCCAGTTTATAGGATGCAATGATTATCCAGATTGCAAAACCATATTTAATGTTCCAAGAGGGGCTGTGATTAAACCTACAGAAAAAATCTGTGAAAAATGTTCTCTTCCGATAATAATTATCAGGCAGCCAAGGAAAGGCCCTCAGGAACACTGTATAAATATAGAATGTGAGACCAACAAACAAGAAGACCAGCCTGATGTTGCTATACATGGAAAAACATATCCAGAAGAGGGTTTGCAATGCCCAAAATGTGCAGATGGAAAAATGGTTTTAAGGAAGAGCTTTTACGGCCAGTTTCTTGGTTGTGACAAATATCCTAAATGCAAGACAATGATGAAGATTGTTGATGGAAAAGTTGATACTACTCCATTTTCTCCTAAACCAAAGAAAAAAGCCAAGAAAGCTGTGAAAAGAGAAGTCAAGAAAGATGTCAAGAAATATTAGAAATCAAAGATTTCTAAGAAATTGAAAATTTCATTTTCAATTAAAGCAAGTTAAAACATAAAAAAGTAAATCAAATAATTTATAGAAAAATTAGGTGATTCTTTAATTCTTAAAGGTGATTTCTAATTCCATAAATACATTACTTTTTTCATCAAAATCCTTATAAACTTTATACAATTCTCCTACATGATGAAAGCAGCATATTTGTTTCTCTTATTATTGCTAATCCCTATAGCTTCAGCAGCAAATGACCAGTATCATATGAAGCTTCTTGCTGTTTCTGAAGTTGAAGGAGAACTAAAAGGAGATATTGCTGATCTTTATCTTGAGTTCAATGATCCTGGTAAAGGAAGGGTTTTTATTGAGACATTCCCTTTGACTAAATTTGACACCCAGATTTCTACTAGATTTGCCAAAGAAGTTGCATGTGAATTTATTGATAATGATTGCAATGATATTGATTTTATATATACTATCAAGGCTGGCAGTTCAATAGTAGGAGGCCCAAGTGCTGGAGCTGCTATTGCAGTCCTGACTGCAGCTTCTTTAAAAGAAACTGATATCAATGAAGATGTTACTATAACTGGAACTATCAATTCTGGAGGCATTATTGGGCCTGTTGGAGGGATCAAGCAGAAGATTGAGGCTGCTGCATCAGATGGAATTAGCAAGGTCCTGATTCCAAAAGGTGAGAGTATCACCAAGCAGGAGATATCATTAAATGAGTCGATAAATTGCACTTTGGCAGAAGATGGTATTGCCTGTGATAAATCAGCCTTTAATGATACTAATCAAACAATAGACCTTGTTGAATATGGTCATGGATTAGGTATTGAAATTATTGAAGTGAGGACGCTCGATGATGCATTTTTTTATTTTACAGGTGAGAGATTGAGGGAGAATGGCAAGGAAATTGTCATCATCCAGGATTATACAGATGTGATGAAGAATCTGGCTGAATTATTATGCAATAGGACAATCACGATTGCTCAACAGATTGATTTTGATGCATTCAATGCATTGAACCAAAGTGATAGCCTCCAGATTAAAAGAGAGACTGCGATAAATTTCTCTAAAAAAGGATCAGATGCTTTTTCAAAAGAATATTATTATTCATCTGCATCATTTTGTTTTGGTGCAAATGTAAAATTTGGCGAGATTCTCTTGGCCCAGATAAATTTGAGCAAGGATGACACAAATAATCAATTAGATGATCTTAGAGGTATTATCAAAGAATTCAATGAAAAGATTGACAATAAGGAGATCATGACAATATCTGATTTAGAGGCATTTATGGTTGTAAAGGAAAGATTGATTGAAGCTGAAGATCTTGTCAAAGAGGCTAAGGAGAAAAATGATAATAACGATACTGTCACTCCAATATTGGCTTTGGCTATTGAAAGGTTGTATAGTGCTGATGCTTGGTCGAAATTCTTTGGATTAAAAGGAAAGGAATTCATACTTCACAAAGAGGATCTCAAGAATGGCTGCAGTCAAAAGATTGCAGAAGTTGAAGAGCGCCTTCAATACATATCTTTATTCTTCCCATTGCCTGATGAAAACAGGAAACAGCTTGACAGGGCATATAAAGACAGGGACAATGGCGATTTTGAGCTCTGCCTTTTCAAGGCTTCTAAAGCAAAAGCAGAGATTGACTCAATCCTTAATCTTATTGGCATCAATGAGGATGAAGAGATCACTTCCCTTATCTCAGATAAATTGGATATTATCCAGGATAAGATAGTTAGAGAGACATCTGAGAATATTTTTCCTATCCTTGGATATAGTTATTATGAATATGCCAATTCTTTGAAAGATTCTGATATGCAGTCTTCCCTGCTCTATCTTGAATATGCACTTGAATTATCTGATTTAGACATTTATTTCAAGGAAAAGGAGTCAGCAAATCTCAATTTCTCAGCAGATATTAGAATAATTATCCTGATTATATCAGGAATTATTATTGGAATCCTGATAGGGCTCATTATGTTTAATAGAAAAAATCGAGAGATAATCATTAGAATAGAATAAACAAATATCAGGATAGATAAAGGATTAAAAACCCAGAATAAGCCTTCCGAAGAAAGCTTATTCCAGGAAAAAGAGGTGATTGTGATATGTATTTTGCTTCTTTTCTTCAGAAAAGAAGACATTTTCAAGCTTTGTTGCTTGTAAATCAAATTTATGATTATATGTGAATTTCCTCTTTTAAAGAAATATTCACCCCCAACACATCCATTTAAACTTAAATGAATATTATTGTCTTAACTTTAGAGTAGTATAACTAATATATAAACCTTTCGATTTTAGTTCATCCCAAAGTAGTAACAAAAACAAATATTTGATAAAATTTATATAATAATTATTAACTTGAAGATATATATTCAAATATATAAATGAAAAAATATCATGAATATGTTTACATCAAATAACAAAAACCGAACTATTCCCCTGCCTAAAGGCAGGGGTATTTATCGTTTGGTTTTTGGGATTGAAAATTCCGACTCTCTTGTCGGAATTTTCAATAAAGTTTTGTCAAAGTCGGCAGGGACCACCAATCAATATGCTTAAAAATTGCTTTGCAATTTTTGGCACACTAAAAAACCAAAGGTTTTTTGTGCCCAATCAATCTAAGATTGATTAGGGTCTTAGAAATCCAAAGGATTTCAAAGAGACTGGTGGCATGTTCGCTTCACTCACCCTGCCGGATTTGAGCATGCTCAGAAATATACCGCCTTCCAAAAATGGATTGTGGACTATTGTCCACTGATCATATAGACCAGTGGTATATTTCTGACATATAAAGGAGAAAATGTTAATACCAGGCGGAATAATAAAGAGATTGACAAGTAACAGCTCTAGTTCTACTCACAAATATCAAGAAGATTTTGTAGAACATCCTACAAGAATACCAAAAGAATTAATTAATCCAGTCAAAGATTTGACTGAAGCAATCCATCCAGACCAAGAAACAGCAAGAAAAGCTGTTGAAGAAATTCTTGCTTATTCCAGAAGTCATAACAGATATATTACTGCATACTCATTATTTTATCATTCTGGAATTAGATTTCATGAAGGCAACAACAGAAGAATTTGTACAATCGCCGGTGATATTTTTTTGGAAGACCTATTATCCCAATTGTTTGCCTTTGGTCCATCTACATTGGCACAGAATCTAAGGGAGATTATGGCATGCTATGCTGAAGGCGATCACATCAGAAGGGCTCTTAAATCTTCAATAGATGTCATTGATAATATTGCAGGTGGCATCCTTGATTCTTTCACAAGAAATGATAAAGATGATTGCGGGCCAATTTTTGACAAAAGAAAAGATTACTTCAGGATGATATCTCTTGTATTTGATGAAACAAATGAACTCTTTAAATCCAGAATAGAAGAACAAAGAAAATCAAGAGTCGCACATAGAAAAACAAATCCTCCAACAGATCCAGCAAAAAAGAGAACTACGCCTGTTCCTGTGAGAATAATTCCTGACAATCCTTTCTCTTTGTTAGATCAGCAGGCAGTCAGTTATTTTGATGATTTAAAGAATAGGGTCAATTGTTCTTTACAGCCTTTGAGCCAAGTTCAACAAAGACCTTCTGGTGATCATAATTCTCTAGGAAGATTTTACCAAGGATTATACAAAAGAATGCAAGGAGATGTCTATCAGGTTGTCAATGCAATGATCCTTGAAAGGCTTGCTCCACTTTACCCTGAAGCCTATGCTGATGCTCGTGATCAGCAGCTGCAGAAAGCTGCACAGCACTACGAAAATCAGGGGGATATTGAGACAACTTTGCTGATTGTCAATCTTGCTGGAGCAAGATATCAGCATGCTTCAGAAATCCATGCTCAGATTGGAGACAGGAAATCACAGGCAAGATTGCTGATGAAAAGAGCTTACTCAATCACTAAACAAGGATATAGGTTTATTGAAGCTCAGGAAGATATACAACAAGCTATTGATCTGGTGGCCCAATCCAATTCAGGAACAGCTGACACAGCACAGGCTGCTCCTGTCAATGACAAGCCTTACCTTTCATTCCTTGAGTCAAAGCCAAACCTTGCTGCTCACTTAAGGATCTATAGAGAAGCCATTAGAATCAGGGCTCTTGGATGATTTTTCTAATTTCTAAAGAATCACCAGTTAGAGACTGGATGGAAAATTTCTGGCATTTTATAGAAAGATGGACAAACCCCAATGCAGAGAGATTGACAAACAGCATAGATAGGGAGAAACATTGTACATCTTATACTCGTTCTTTCAGAAGTCTACCATGAGCTTATGAATAAAAGAATAATGAATGTTTTCAATTATAAAAGGGATATAATGGGAGTTAAAATCAATTATTACTCGGATTACTCGGGGCACACACGGACTAAAATAATAAAAAACAGAAGGGGGCACACTCACGATTGGGCTTCGCCCCTGACAGTTTACTAAATGGAATTGGGAGCAACACTATAAGAATAGAATTCAAATAAAGTAGGATAATCATCTATCTCAATCTTTTATTAATACTTTTCCTACTGCTTCTAACATTTGCAACTACTCTATTATAACTCGTTCCAACAGGCACAATAGTCACAGTCTTTCCGCCAATTAATCCCCTTAGCCTATTTGTAGCTTTTTTACCACAGAACTGATATCTCTCGGGTGCGTTTATTCCAGCTAATCTAACTACATTTGTTCTTCCAATTTTCCTGCTCACAATAAAAGTATCTCCATCTATAATCTGTTTAACTTTTCGTCTAATTACCATTTCAAGCACCTCCATATATTTTTTGTGTAATGTCTATATTACCTAAAAAAACCCTTGCTAAGAGATATTCACCCTCTTTACAATTATTTGGGTTTTCACACAAAGATTCTTCTGAATTTTCTTCTACAACAATTCTTAAACATTCTTTAAAATCATTCAAAAATAATTTAACCCTTGAATTCTCTTTATTGAGTATGTATAATTGGGTTTTACCAACTATTCTGGACTTCTTT